>JBBSCZ010000009.1:0-29839 GCA_038249795.1 Gemmatimonadales bacterium
AGCGAGATCGTGGCAGCGGGTTCCATTCCGTGAAGCTACCATCGCTTCTGAACTGACGTCTGAACTCCCCTCACACGGAGCCGCGGAACCACGGAGGGCCCTTCCGTTCGGCGAGCGCACCTGTCGGGCAGCGACGGAAGAAAGCGTTGGGAACTGCGCTCAC
Source organism: Gemmatimonadales bacterium (assembly GCA_038249795.1). GTDB lineage: Bacteria > Gemmatimonadota > Gemmatimonadetes > Gemmatimonadales > Gemmatimonadaceae > JACMLX01. The sequence continues at coordinate 164 of JBBSCZ010000009.1, forward strand.
GAGACGCTGTTCCCAAATGCTTTTGCCGTTTCCGTGCTTCCGCGCCTCCGTGTGAGGGAAGTGCAGTTGCAGTTGTTCTTTGCGAGACCTACCGGCGCGGACCGCCGCTGCGCTGGCACTCGGCACACACGCCATAGATCACGAGCCGATGACGCTGACGACTGTAGCCGTGCGACTCGGCGATGATCGTCGTCATCCGCTCCAGCCGCTCGTCGCGAAATTCGTCCACGCGTCCGCACACGGTGCAGAGCATGTGCTCGTGGTGCGGGATGCCGCGCGATGGCTCGAAGCGGCGGAAGCCCTCGCCGAAGTCGCGCTCGACCACCAGGCCGCTCTTCACCAGCAGATCGAGCGTGCGATAGATCGTCGCCGTGCCTGCATTTTCGCCCTGCGCCGTCACGTCGGTCGCCACCTCCTCCGCAGACAGATGCCGATCGGAGGCGAAGATCACCCCGGCGATCGCGAGACGCTGCTGCGTCACGGGAAGGTTGTGCTCGCGCAAGTACTGGCGAAACTGCAACATCTCGTCGCGCTGTCCGCTGCGGTCACCCGGCGCCTGCAAGGTCATGCGGCTGGTGCCACGCGCACCGGAACGATCAGCGCGGCGAGCGTGTCGTGCACGACCAGTTCCGGATCGGCGGCTTCCGCACTGCGATGACGCACGCCGCGCAGCACCGCCTCGACCGCCTCCAGCGGTGCGTCGGCTTCCTCCTGCACATCCACCGTCCACTTCCCGCGATCGATGCCCTTGATCGTGTGACGGTAGGCGGCAGTCAGAATGCGCAGGCGGGGCGCGTGCGCCGGGGGCGCCTCGACGATCACGGACTCGCTGACGATGCCGTCGGCATCGGCGGTGTCGGCAGCATCCGCGGCGGCGGTGCTCTCCATCGCGGCGTCACCCTCTTCCGGTGCATCGTGGTGAGCCGATGGCGAGTCGTGGTCATCGGGTGCGACCAAGGCGACGACATCCGCCGGGAGCTCGGTCGCAATCACGGCCACGCCGGTCTCCATCGTGCCGCGGCGAATCGGCGGGAAGAGGTGCAACTCCACGACCGATGCGAGCGGGACACGGGTCAGCACAGTGCGGAGAAAGCGTTCCTGCGTTTCGGTCATCCATAAATCCAGAAAGGGCGGCGGCGCCGTGACACGGGCTCGCACCCGAGTGCACGGCATGAGGAGCCGAAGCACACCCACGCTGATGTGGAGACCTCAGGGTCCTGATCCGCCAAGCGTGCTGCAGACACGATACCCCGCCACCTGCCATGCGGTGCGATTGACGCCGCCGCAATTTGCCTGGAGTCACATGCGTTCTCAACCATCGGTTGCGTCTGCGTCGGCGGCGGTCTGCGTGGGGCGAGCTGATTGCTGCGTTCATGCCAGTTGCGCAGGACATCTGATCATCAGATGTTTAAGGATGGCCACCGTTCCCCGACTTTCGCTCGCCGACGCCACCGCCGCGCAACTCGAAGCGCGCATCGCCGCCGGTGAGTGGCCCGTCGGCACGCGACTCCCCACCGAGACGGAGCTCATGACGCAGCTCAGCGTGGGCCGCTCAACCGTCCGCGAGGCCGTCCGCACCCTCGCCCGCGTGAGCCTGGTGCAGGTCCGTCAGGGCGACGGGACCTACGTCACCGGCCTCCCGTCCGACAACGAGCCGCTCCGCACCCGCTGCCAACGCGCCCAGTTGCACGAGATCTACGACGTGCGAGAGGCGCTCGACCTCCAGGCCGCCCGCATCGCCGCCGAGCGCCGGAGCGAGGAAGATCTCGTCGCGCTGCGCGAACACCTCGCCTCACGCGCTGCGGCCATCGCGGCGCGCGACGCCCACGGCTTTGCCGATGCCGACGTCGCCTTCCACCAGCGCATCGTCACCGCCACGCAGAACGACATGCTGATCGATCTCTATCGCGTGCTCGGTGAGACGCTGGTGCAGTCGCTCACGGTGCACAAGCGCGAGAGTGCCTTCGGGGATGTCGACACGACCGCAGAGCACGAGACGCTCCTGACCGCAATTGCGGCCGGCGATGCAGCAGCCGCGACGCAGGCCGTGACGTTGCTCTTCCGCCGTGGACGCTACATCCCGCGCCAGCAGTCCGCCCGACCGGAGTTGATGCCGTGACGGTTGCCGTCGGTTCCGTGCCACGGCCCGTTGCCGCCACGCAGTTCGATCGCCCGTCGGTGCTGCGCCTGATGCTCGGCCACGGCGCGACGGATTTTTATCAGGCTGCGGTGCCTGCGCTGGTGCCGTACTTCATCGCCACGTTCCACCTCACGCTTTCCCGCGGGGCAAGCGCAGTGTTCGCTGCCACGGTGCTCTCCGCCGTGCTGCAACCGTATTTCGGCTGGCTCGCCGACCGGCGTGCGATGCCATGGCTCACGACGGGCGGATTGATTCTCGCCGCCAGTGGTGTGGCCGTTGCGCTGATGGCCCCGACCTACACCATCGCGCTCGCGGCCGTCGCCCTCGCGGGCATCGGCGTGGCAGCGTTCCACCCCGAAGCGACACGAGCCGTCAGTACCTTCTCGGCCGACCGGAAGGGCATCGGCATGAGCTTCTTCACGATCGGCGGCAACATTGGCTTTGCACTCGCGCCGATCATCGTGGTGCCACTCGCCAATCCGGAGAGCCGTGGCGTGCTGGCCGCGCTCTGCCTGCTGTCGATTCCGTGCGCCTGGGTGCTCAGTCGTGCGATGGGCGCGCTGCCGCGCGAGCGCAAGGTCAAGGCGCATGCCGCAGACGATACAATGCCACACGATGCGTGGGGCGCGTTCGCGTTGCTCGGAGTGGTCATCGGCATGCGCAGCATGGTGTTCGTGGCGATGAACACCTTTCTGCCCACCTACTGGTCGCGCAACCTGCACGTCTCGCTGCAAAGTGGCGCCGTGGCGCTGTCGATGCTGCTGCTCATCGGCCTGGGCGGCGTGCTGCTGGGCGGACGCATGGCCGATCGCTACGGTGCACGACGCGTGATTCTCTGGAGCTTCATTGCCATCGGTCCGGCGCTCTGGCTGCTCGGCAGCGCGCACTCGGCGTTGCAGGCGTGGTTGGTGCTGCCGTTGCTCGCGTTCACCCTTTTCGCCCCGGGAGGCGTGATGGTGGTGCTTGGACAGGCTTACCTGCCACGTCATGTCGGCACAGCGTCGGGCGTGACCGTTGGCCTCGCCGTCACGTTCGGTGGACTCGCTGCACCGGTGCTCGGACGCATCGCCGACCAGCACGGACTGCACACCATGATCCTGCTGCTGGCCGCCTGCGGTCCGGTGATGGCGCTGCTCGCGTATCTGCTGCCCGATCGGCGACACGCGTGACCGGGCCGCCGCTCAGCGTTCGGGAGGCTGCAGCACCGAACGGTTGGGACGAATCTCCTGCACCAATCCCGCACTTTCGCGGTACCCACCGACGACCAGCCGCCCCCCATTCGCGTGGCGGCGGAATTCCGGCATGCGGATCGACCACTTGCTGACGATCCACTTCCCGTTCCGAAGCCGGCGAAGGTACACATCGCCTCCCGCGTGCTCAGCGTAGACCGGCATCAGATTCGATGACGCAACGTAGCGGTAGGAAATCTGCCGCAGCTCGCCGCTGTTCACGTCCACGTAGGCCGTGCCCTCCACATCGGCCACCTTGCGACCCCGCACCGGCTTGAACTGCAATTCCGCCAGGAGCGCATTCGCATCGCGCTTCGGCGTACTGAAGCAGTGTGTGGCGAGAAACGAGTCACTGAGCAGCACCTGCTCATCGGGTGCGAAGTAGAGCGTGCTCCCGTCATCCTCGCGGCGCACATAGCCACGGAGCGCGAGCGAATCGGGATCGTCCGCCTGCACCATGCGACCGGCGCCGGACGCGTCGCGCGTGATCACCGACTCACGCTCCTCGAGTGTGGGTGACAGCACGTTGGTGCGCTCCACCACTCGCAGCGACGGCAGGACTTCCTGTTCGCGCTGTGTGATCGTCGCCGCGCGCAACGCGAGGGAGATCTGCTCCCACAGCGCGCCGGTGCGACTATCGCCCTCGGGTGCGCGCCCGCAGGTACTGCGTGCCACCACACGCACCGACGGCAACAGCTGCTGCATGCTGGCAACCGCGACGGCGAGCGTACGCGTCTCGCCCAACGCCACCTGCACCCCCGTGACCTGCTTCGGACGGACGCCGATGCGCCGGATCGTGATCGTCCAGGTGCCCGCCGCCGGCAGTCGTAGCGTGACTGCGCCAGCTTCGCCACTGAGCCCGTCCGCACGCCGCTGACCAGCCGGGTCGAGCGCCGAGACCAGCACCCCACTGACGGGCGCGGCCGTCAGTGAGTCGCGCAACTCGACGCGGACGACCTGCGCCTGCAGCACAGATGCCATGCCACTCATGAGGGCCGCTACGGCAACATTCGCGGCACGGGGGAGGAAGGATCTCTGCACGGGTTGCACGAATAGGTAAGCTACGATGGCGCAGAACGACCCGCGCCGTGACCCCTCTCGCTCAGTCCAGCCAACCGACCATGGCCGCACACACGATCAAGCCGCTCGTCACCGCCGTCGCCCATTCCACCGGCGGCCGCAATGGCCACACCGAAACCACCGATGGCTCCGTCAGCGCACATCTGTCGGTCCGCAAGGAGATGGGCGGCCCCGGCCTGCCTGATACCACCACGCCCGAGCATCTGTTCGCGGCTGGCTACGCCGCCTGTTTCGGCGGCGCGCTCGAGTTCGTGGCGAGCCAGCACAAGAAGGACGTGAAGGGCAGCGTGGTAACGTGCACCACGTCGGTCGGGCCGCGTGAAGGCGGTGGCTTCGGCATCGAGGTCGCGATGCATGTGAAGGTGCCGACGCTCACCACGGCCGAGGCGGAACTACTGGTGAACGAGACGCACGCGAATGTGTGCCCGTACAGCCACGCGACGCGCGGGAACGTCGACGTCACGATCGTCACCGAAGGCGCGAACTGATCACCGTGCATCGCCTGCTGATCAGACGCTGATCTGAAGGTGTTCGGTTGGTGCTGATCCGGTCACGCTGAACTCAGAGCAGCGTGACCGGATCGCGGTCCCACGCCAGGCGCATGCCGGCCGTGGACGGCAGCGGCCCGCGTTCGACGATGTAGCGCCCCACGCGCCCGAGCATGTCGGCGTCGCTGGCCTTCACCAGAAAATGCCAGCGCCAACGCTGCTTGATGCGTTCGACAGGACAGGGCGCAGCCCCGATCACCTCGATCGCGCCCGGCATACGCGCCGCGATCAGCCGACGCGTCCACTCGGCCAGCGCTCGCGCCGCGTCAGCAGTGGCCAGCTCCTCGGTGCTGCTGATCACCGCATTCGCGAGGTACTGCGTCGGGGGATAGGGCGGGCTCACGCGCCCGGCCAGTTCCTCCGTCGCGAAACGCAGATAGTCGTGCGTCACGGCACAGGTGACGGCGTGATGCAGTGGTTCACGTGTCTGGATGAACACCTCCCCGCCCTTCGCCCCGCGACCGGCGCGGCCGGCCACCTGACTGAGCAGCTGAAAACAGCGCTCGCTGGCGCGGAAGTCGGGGAGGTTGATGCCGGTGTCGGCATCGATCACACCCACCAGCGTGACGTTCGGGAAATCGAGTCCTTTCGCGATCATCTGCGTACCGAGCAGGATGTCCACCTCCCCCGATCCGACCTTGTCGAGGATGGTGGCATGGGCCCATTTGGCACCGGTGGTGTCCATGTCCATGCGCGCGATGCGAGCTGTGGGCCACCGTTCACCGAGCAGGCGCTCGAGCTGCTGCGTGCCCAGCCCGCGTTCACGCAGCGGCGGGCCACTGCAGTTGCTGCAATGCGCCGGCGGTGCTTCACGGTGCCCGCAATAATGACAGGCCAGCCGCTCGGGCAGGCGATGATAGGTGAGTGCGATGGCACAGTTCGGACACTGCGACACGGTACCGCAGTCGTTGCATTGCATGAAGTGCGCGTAGCCCCGGCGATTGAGCAGCAGGATCGATTGCTCTCCCCGCTCCAGGCGCAACGTGATGGCCCGTTCGAGATCCAGTGTAATTGCCTGCGCAAAAGACGACCCCTGCGGTGCCGGCGCGCTGATCCCGTTCGGGAACGGCATGCGAGGCGCGAGCTTTTCCTTCCGTCGATCGATCACATGCACGGTCGGGAGCTGTGCACCACCGGCACGCTCGGGGAGTTCCAGCAGCATGAGCTCACCGCGCTTCGCCTGCGTCCAGCTTTCGAGGCTCGGGCTGGCGCTGCCGAGCACGAACGTCGCGCCTTCGAGGCCGGCGCGAACGCGTGCGAGGTCGCGGACGTGATAGCGTGGCGTTTCGCCCTGCTTGTACGTCGCTTCGTGCTCCTCGTCCACCACGATCGCGCCCAGCCGGTGCACCGGTGCGAAGATCGCCGAACGTGCGCCGACCACGATGCGCTTCTCGCCGCGGTGAATGGCGGCCCACGCATCGTATCGTTCGCCATCGGAGAGTGCCGAGTGCAGCACCGCCACCTGGTCGCCGAATGCGGTGCGGAAACGGTCCACGGTCTGGGGCGTGAGCGCGATCTCGGGCACCAGCACGATGGCACCCTGCCCGCGCCGCTCGATCACGTCGCGCAGATACTCGATGTACACCAGCGTCTTGCCACTGCCGGTCACGCCGCGCAGCAGCGCGCCGCTGCCGGGCGGCATCACGCCGAGCCGCGCGATGGCCTCCACCTGGGCCGCGGTGGGCACCAGCCGCTGAACCGGAGCGATGGCACGCGTCAGAAACGGATCGCGTACCACGGGCGCTGACTCGATCGCCACCAATCCGCGAGTCACGAGTGCTTCGAGCACGGCCGTCGTGACGCCGGCCTGCGCCAGCAGTGCGCGCACCGGGTGCAGCCCATCGAGCGATTCGAGCAGCTCGTAGAGTACGCGCTGCTTCGGGGCACGTCGGAACATCGCGTCGCGTTCCAGCAGACTTTCCACCGTGGTGACGATGCGCGCCACGCGCTGCTTCTTCACCGGCGCGACCGGCACCGCTGCACCGGTCAGGGCCACGGGCAGCATCGCGCGCAGGACGATGCCAGGCGGCGCCGCGTAGTAGCGCGCCATCCAGCGACCGAGGTCGAGCAGCGCGGACGTGAGCGCCGGATCGGCGTCGGGCGCTGCAAGGATGTCACGCAGCGTTCCCTTCGCCGGAGCGGGCACGTCGATCGCGGTCACGATGCCGATCAGCTTCCGGCCGGCCAGCGGCACCACCACGCGCGCGCCAGGCACCACGCGCGCGCGCAGTTCACCCGGAACCGAGTAGACATACGCGCGCGGAACGTTGACGGGCAGGGCGACGGCGGCGAGCAGTGGGGTCACGGCGGAAAGATAACGTCCGCCCTGATCACCTTCCGTACCTCAGCGTCGCGTCACGCCCAGCCCGGGAGTGGTGGGCAGCGACACCAGACCACCCGTGATCGTCGCACCGACGAACGGATCGTCACGCAGCAGCGCGGCACCATCGAGGTCCACACAATCGAGCAGCGGCCCCAGATGCGCTGCTGCCGTGATGCCCAGTGACGTCTCGATCATGCAACCCGCCATCACCATCATGCCGTGAGCGCGGGCGGTGTGGATGATGCGCAGCGCCTCGCGCAGCGAGCCGCACTTGGACAGCTTGAGGTTCACGCCATCGACCACACCCGCCAGCTTGGCCACGTCCGACGCCACCAGGCAACTCTCGTCGGCCACGATCGGCAGTGCGCAACGCTCGCGCACGAATCGGAGCCCCTCGAGATCCTGCGCTGCCACGGGCTGCTCGATGAATTCGACGCCAAGCTCCTGCAGCAGCGGTGCCATCACGAGCGTGTGCTTCGGCGTCCACGCCGCATTGGCATCGACGCGCAGAATGGCGTCGGGTGCCGCATCGCGCACCAGCTGAATGATGCGCCGGTCACGATCGCTGCCCAGCTTCACCTTCAGGATGGGATAGCCCGCCGCCACGGCCTCGCGCACACGCGCGCGCAGCGTCTCGTCATCGGCGGCGATTGCAATCGTGAAACTGCTGCGCGGTGACGCCGGCGGCGTCAGACCCCACAGTTGCCACAGCGGCACTCCGAGCCGCTTGCCATGCAAGTCATGCAGTGCGGCACTCACGGCGCAGCGCGCGGCAGCGTTGAAGCGCAGCGCCTGTGCCATCGCCAGCTCGACCTGCTCGATCGCGAGTGGGTCTGCTGATTCGATGATGGGACGCAACCTGTCGAGCGCAGCCAACACCGTGTCAGCCGTCTCGCCGTAGAACCGGCTCGGCGCCGCCTCGCCCCACCCCTCCACTCCACTCTCGTCGATCAGTCGCACCCAGACCACGCGCCACTCACTCGAGCCACCGCGCGCAATCACGAATGGATGCGTGGTGTGGACGGTGATGACCTCGGTCTCGAGTCGCATCATGACGTGAACGCCGGTGTCAGTCGACCGAGCCGCGCCGCGCGCACTGCCGCTGAATCATTCGCGCTCGAATCCAGCACACGCAGCAGTGCATCAGCGAGCTCGGTGCCGCGCTGGTACCGCTCGACGGCAGCCTTGTTCAGACAACGCATGGTGATCTGTGACAGGGCCGGTGACACGGCCGGCGCCGTCACGTCCAGCGGCGTCGGAATCTCGTGTACGTGCTTGTAGCCCACTGCGTACGAGTCCTCGCCATCGAACGGCGGCACGCCGGCCAGCATCTCATACAGCATCACCCCGCACGCATACACATCGCTGCGGCCGTCAACCGGCTTGCCCATCGCCTGCTCAGGCGACATGTAGTGCGGGGTGCCCATGGCGCGGCCGGTGCCGGTGAGTCCCTTGTGGAAGCCGGCGGTGGCGATACCGAAGTCGGTGATCAATGCGGTGCCATCGGCGTCGAAGAGCACGTTGTCGGGCTTCACATCACGATGCACGATGCCGTGGCGGTGCGCATGATCGAGCCCGGTCGCGATCTGCGCCACGATCGCGGCGCTTTCCGTCGGCGCAACGGTGCGGTGCCGCGCCAGGCGATCCGCCAGCGAGCCGCCGCTGAGGAATGGCATCACCACGAAGGTGCTGTCGCGCGTGACACCGGCATCGAGAATGGTGCAGACGTTCGGGTGATTCAGACGGCTGGCGGCTTCCGCTTCGCGACGAAAGCGTTCGCGCATCTCCGGATCGCGCGACAGGTGCGCATACAGCACCTTGATCACCACTCGGCGTGCGAGCACCGAATGTGTGGCCTCGTAGACATGCGCCATGCCACCACTGGCAATCCGGCGCACGATGGCAAAGCGCCCGCCGGTCGCGCGACGCAGTGCCGTGATCTCGGCGTCGGGCACATCGACCGGCGGGGCCGAAACGTTGGGCAGCGCAATGCCGCACCGCACGCAGTTGGGTGCAGCGGCTCGGTTCCAGGTGCCACAGTCGGGACAGAACATGCAGAACGGGGGTTCAGGCTAGAACTGCAGTCGAACGAAATCGTACACGGGCCAAGGCCCGGTCAAGCGGAGAATCAGCCCCGGAGACCGGATGTCCTCAGCGGCCACCTCGGCGGCAAACGTCTCCCACGATACCCGGTCCACAAGGAAAGCTTCGGTCGCAATGGTCGTCCCGTCGCCGACGGTCTCGGTGGAGACAGGCACGGTGGCTTTCGCGTAACGCCGCAACGCACGGAACGACTCGATGGCGGCCGCCGAGGGGGGCAGCACATCCGGGTCGGAGGTGGCGCGGGCAATGTCGCGTACTGCGGTCACGCGCGCGCCACTGCGTCCTTCGGCGTACGCTAGTCCGTCTGCGAGCGCGATGGCATGCAGCTCGAGCCACTGCAGGACGGCCGCCGTACTGCGAAAGGTCGTCACTGGCGGTGCCGGGATGATCGTGTTCGCTCTGGCGAGACCGGCCACGGTCGTGTGATGCTCGAGCAGCGCGGCATCAGTCGACGGGTCAGCCCGCTGCGGGCAGGGGCGCACCAGCGCTGCCACGTCACGGAAGCTGATCGCGGTGGCACCCTGCCCCGCAATCCGGACGGCATCCGCCACGCCCGCTTCAGAGACGATGCCGATCAGCCGGAACGCCGCACCGCGTGTGGCAGGGACAACGCCGAGCGATGCCGGTGTCTGCATCACAGCAGCTCCCACTTCCGCAGCAGCCAGACCAGCAGGAGGCCCAATCCGAGTTGCACCGCGAGCATGATCCAGAAGCCGTAAGCCGAATGTGACAGCGGAATATCGTTGAAGTTCATGCCCCACATTCCGCTGATGACGACGAACGGCACGCTCAGCGTCGCGATCACGCTGAGCCCCTTGGTCACCTGGCCGAGCCGGTTCGACACTTGCGACAGATAGCTGTCCATCACGTTCGCCAGCAGTTCACGGTAAGTGTCGACCGAATCATTGATGCGCAACACATGGTCATAGATGTCGCGGAACCACACCTGTGACTCCGGCGGCAGGAACGCCGAGGGACGGTTCGTCATGATGTTGAACACTTCGCGCTGCGGCATGAGGTGTCGGCGCATCGCCAGCACCAGGCGTTTCACCGCGAACACATCGCGCATCACGTCCTGGTCGAAGCGCTGGTAGACGCGCTCCTCGAGACCATCCACGAATTCATCGATGCGATCGAGCACCGGGAAGTATTCGTCGACGGTGATGTCCATCAGCGCGTGGGCCACGCGTTCCACGCCGCGCTCGAGCTGGTCTGGATTCGACACCATCCGCTCGTACAGCGCATCCGCCGGCGCGCTCGGACCGGCGTGGACCGTGACGAGCAGGTTCTTGGCAATGAAGAAGCAGAGGTTGTACGTCTCGATGTCGTACGGATCCTCGGTGGTGTCGCAGAAGCGCAGGCCGCGTACGATCACGAACAGCGACTTGCGGTACTCGTCGATCTTCACGCGACTCTGGGGATTCAGCGAATCCTCCACCGCCAGCGGGTGGAAGTCGAAGACCTTTTCGAGCAGCGCCACCTGGTGCCGGCTCTCGTTGTCGATGTCGACCCAGAGCGTCCCGCTGATGTCACCGCTCGCGACGAGGTCGCGCAACTCCAGCAGCGGCAGCTCGGTGCGGACCGGCTGCCCGAGCGGCGCGTAGACGATGCGCGGAATACTGCTGGGCACGACGACGGGCGGGACCACGCCGCCGATCTCCGCCGACGCGCTCGATTCCGGCTCGTGGGTGACACCGACTCGGGTCGCGTCGCCGCGGCGGAGCCGTGGCAGGCGCGACGTCCCACGGCGTTTGCCGCGGCTCACGCCGGATTCGGGCACAGGGAACGCACGTTCATCATCCGGCGCAAGATACCGCGCTTCCCTCGCGCTACCGCAACGCCCGCAGGTGCGTCACGCAGGCATCGCCCAGCCGAACGGGGTCGTAGCCACCCTCGAGCGCCGTGACCATCCGTCCGCCGCACCACGCCTCCGCTCGCGTGACGAGGGCGCGCGTGAGCGCCTCGATGTGCTCCAGCTCCAGCGTGAAGCCGCCCAGCGGATCGCCGGCCAGGCAGTCGAATCCCGCAGACACGAGCACGAGGTCGGGCGTCCACTGCGCGGTGGCGGCATCCACGGCAGAGAGCAAGGCATCGACGTACACCTGCGGTGCCAGGTCCGGCACCATCGGTACGTTCCAGATGGTGCCGAGCGGACCACGATCGTCCGCCGCGCCGCTGCCGGGATACCAGGGCGATTGGTGCATGCTCACGAAACGAATGCCAGCTTCGTGTTGCACCAGATCCTGCGTGCCATTGCCGTGGTGTACGTCCCAGTCCACGATCAGCACGCGAGCAGCAGCGTGACGGGCACGGGCGTAGAGCGCGCCGATGCCGATGTTGCCGAAAAGGCAGAAACCCATGCCCGCCGCGCGCAGCGCGTGATGCCCCGGGGGACGGACCGCGCAGAAACTGCGCACCACGCTGCCATCGAAGGCCCAGTCGATCGCATCCAGCACACAGCCTGCGCCGGCCGTCGCAGCGTCCCAGCTCCCTTCGCTGACGACGGTGTCGCCGTCGAGCCGTCCGCCACCGGCCTCCGCCATGGCACGCACCTGCTCCACATACGCCGCATCGTGCGCCAGTCCGATCTCCGCCGCCGTGGCGTGACGCCCTTCGCGATGCTCGATGGTATCGAACAGATCGAAGTCGTTGCGCAGCGCACGTGGAATGGCCCGCAAGCGACCGACATGCTCGGGGTGATTCCAGCCGGTGTCGTGCCGACCGCAGTCGGAATGCGAGATATAAGCAACGGTCATGCGAGTCCCCGCCAGCGGCGCAGTGTCCATGAGGCAACGAGCGTGAGCAGCGCGACCGTCAGCAGCCAGCGCGGATCGAAAGATGCAACCAGCGACGTCGTTGGCGACGGGCCTGCGGCAGTGATGCGGATGGCCGGCAGGCCAAGATCGCGCGCCAGTGCGGCCAGCGGTGCAGCGTCGAGCGTGTCATGCTCCGCAGTGGTTGCAAGCACGCTCGCCGGCGCACGCTGCGGTACGATCCCGGAAAGCAGTGCCGTCCACCAGCGACGATGCGCCACCGGCGACTCGTCGTCGCCGCCCATGCGCCAGAACCACGAGTTGTCGTAGCCCACCTGGATCACTCGGCCCGCACCAAAGCGTCGCGCCGCGACGGCTACACGCCCGTCACGTGATTCGAGCGGAACACTGCCATTGGCCAGCACCGTGATCGGCACGAGGTCGAGTCCATGCCGCGGTTCGTCGGAGGCTTCGGCGCCCGCCTCGCCGCTCAGCGTGGCGCCTGCGGCACCAGCACGCAGCGATGACAGTCCCGCGGCACGCGCCGCCTCACCCACGATCACGAGGCCACCGCCCGATCGCACGAATGCGGGCAACGCGGCGATGGCGCTGGCCGGCGCTCCGGGCAATACCACGACGATCGCATGCCGCGCTCGCGATGGAGACTGGGACGTCCCCTGCGTGATCGTCACCCGCGGCGACACCGACACCGCCGCGTCCACCGGCCAACCGGCTTCTTCCAATGCGGCAATCAGGAAGCGTGACTCCCACGTTGCCGCACCGAGCACCAGCACGCGTGCCTCGGCCGGCGCGGTCGATGCGAGCGGCGGTGCGGCCGCGCGACCAACCTGCAATGCACCCTGCAGCGGACCGGCACGCGTCAGCAGACCGGCACTGTCGATGGCGATGGAGTCTATCAGGCCGGCGGCATCGGCTACCACCTGCCGCGAGGAATCGGACGACACGATCTGCAATCGTGTACCACCGCTGGCCCGCCACTCCTGCTCCGCCGACACCGCCACTGCGGCGGGCGCCGCAGGTGCCGAGATACGCAGCGCATGACCACTGCCACGCACCGCGCGCAGCATCGCCCGTGCGCGTGCAGCAGGAATGCCGTCGAGCGTCACGTCGATCGTATCGTGCGATGCGCGCAGGAGCTCGAGCACCGACTGATTCAGCGTGCCAGTCGCCGCGACGGTGGCGGTCACGGTGCGATCCTGTCGCGGCAGAAACAGACGCCACGCCAGCAGCAGCATGCAGAGCAATCCGATGCCGTGCAGCACGGCGCCGACGATCCGCAGCTGCTGCGCCGTCGACGCAACCCCCGGCTCCGGCACCGCGATCGTACCCACGTCAGCGCGTGAGGGCATACACCACCAGGTTCACACCGAAGCGGGTGTTGTCCACCGACAGGAACCGCTTGTTCTCGGGATGGAACGACCACTCCGAGCTGTAATCCTTGCTGCTGTAGATCACTGCCAGCCGACCATTCCGTTCGACACCCTGCAGGTGATCGTGCACCAGGTTGTCGCCCCAGCCGTTCAGCTCGTGCGACGTGGTGGGTGGCCCATCGCGGAAGGTGAAGAAAGCCTTGTACAGCGCGTGCGTGTTCGGAATGTTCGACAGCGGACCGAGAAGCTGCGTGAGCTCCTCGGTGCAGGTCTTGTGGAACACGCCATCCACATCGTGGTTGTGGTCGTCCACGAACAGCAGCCCGCCGCGATCGCAATACTTCCGCAACATCGCGCGCTCGGCCAGCGTGAAACGCACCGGCAGGTGCCCCGTGAGAAATGCCAGCGGATAGCGCAGCAGCGCCTCCGACGACAGCGGCACGATCGCACCCGATGGCGCGACATCCACGCTGGTGTAGCGCGCCACCGCGTCGATCACGTTCGCCGCCAGCAACGGCGCGGAGTCCCAGTCACCTGACTCGTACTGCACCGTGGCGAAAGTGAACTTCATGGCGCACCCCCGAGCCAGAGCAGGCTTCCGCCATCGGCCCGCCACGGTGCCACCGCCAGACGGCGCGCACGGAGCAGTGCCGCGGTCGCATCACGTCCGCGCTCGAGTGCATCGATCGCATCACCGAGCGCGGCGGCCAGTGGCGGTGACGGTGCGAGCGCATCCAGTCGCGCCAGCCGCAGTGCATCGAGTGCCGTCGAGTCACGCTCACTGACCAGGGCCAGCGCCCGCAACACGCTGCCGGCCAGCCGACGGTCCGGCGCCGGAAGCGCATCCAGTGCGCGACGGGCTTCGAACTTCGCTGAATCGGTGCCGACGAGACGGATCTTCGCGACATCGACGACTGCCGCCGGCGGCGTGCCGCGCAGGTAGATGCGTTCCGCCGAACGCGCCCGCTGAATGGCTGCGAGGGCACGCTTCATCGGCTCGATTGCACCGCGCGGTGTACCGCCTTGCAGCGCACGCGTCGCATCCCACATCGCATTGTACGCCTCGAGCAGTGGACGGTTGACCGCCACCACTGGCGTCTCGTCGCTGACGTCCTCGAGAACACTGTTGGCGTTCGTCGCACGTTCGGCCGCCTTCAGCACCGACTCGGGGGTGTTCTGCGTGGCGAGTTCGGTGGCGTTGTGGTCGTGCCCATCGCCAGCGTAGTGCGCGTGCTCACCGCTCGGGCTGTCGCCGAGCCGGGCGAACACGATGTCCGACACCTGCTTGCGGAGTCGCGCCTGGTCGGCACCGATGCGGCGGGACTCGGCCAGCATCGTCGCTGCGTCGATGCGCGGCATGCGCTGCACCAGGCGCTCGGTGAGCAGCAGCAACTGGCGCTGGCTCAACACACTCTTGTCCACCGGCGATGGTGGCAGCTGTTCCACCGATACCGAGTCGCGTTCATCGGCGCGGGGGATGCGGATGGTGCGAGTCTCACTGGTGCCAAGCGATGGACCGCTGAGCGTATTGCCATCGTGCGCCGTGAGTCGCACGTGAATCAGGTCACCCGACTTCAGTTTGAGCGCACCGAGATCGAGCGTCGTCGATATCGTGATGTCACGACCCAGCGCACCACGCCGCTCGTTCATGACTCCTGACTTGAACGTGAACTGCTCGCCGCCGCCACTCGAGATGATGTACTCCACGCGTGCGTCGCGCAGCCCTAGATCGTCGTGAATCGTGCCGGAGAGCGTGATCTTCGCCGTACTGTCGAACACCAGTGTGTCAGCAGCCGGCCGCAGCAGGGTCGCCACCGGTGCAGAATCCATGACCGGTGTGATGAGCAGCCACCGCTCGCCGACGGCATCGCGGAGGCGCAGTGCCAGCGGCGCGCTGCCGATGCGAATGTCGCCCCGCCACCCATCGCCACGCGGCGTGCGAGTCACGGCACGGGCCGTTCCGGCTCCGCTATCGGACGACTCCTGCACCAGCAACGTGGCGCGCGACGTATCGCCGGCACCATCGATACGCATCACGCTCCCGACCAGCGCACTCACCGTCTCGCCGAACGCCACCGTACGTTCACTTCGCCCGGCATACGCGGGTGGCAGCAGCGCAGCTTCGGCCAGCACGCGTCCTGGCAGTGCCGCTGCCGTATCCACCCGAGACGCGAGGCTCGGTGCACCGATCGCCGCTGCGGTACGCACCGGCCATGGTGACGCCGCCAGTGCAATCACGACGACGGCCGCCGCGATCCGTCCAGCCACGCGCAGACGACGCTGCTGCAATGCCGCATCCACGGCCTTCTCCCATCCGATCGCCGACGTGAACGACGCCAGCCGTCGCTGCAACGCGTCGCCATCGTTGGCTGGCTGCTGCTCGGCCAGCGTGACCAGCGCGTAACGCAGCTCCGGCGCCTGCGACTCGGCCCACAGTGCAGCGTCGAGGCGCTGCACGCTGCCGGGCGGCATCACACGCCAGCGCCACACCGCCGTCGCGATACCCACGCACAGCGCGAGCATCCAGAGCACCATCATCGAAGGCGAACCGGTCGCGATCCGCGACAGCACGCCGACACCAAGCACCAGCGCTGCCGCACCAAGAGCCCATGCCGTCACGACGCCCATGGCGATCGTGCGCAGTGCACCTTGCAGACGTTCGAGGCGCGCGATCAGTTGCAGCGGTGTCATGTCCGCCTTACCGCGCGCAGCAAAAGCTCCATTGCAGCCAGCACCAGGCCCGCGACCACCAGCCACGGTGCAATGCCTGATGCCAGCGACTGCTGAATCACGCTCGCGGCACCACCGCGCGGTGCCGGCGCCAGCCAATTCGGTGCCGGGTTCACACCCGTCGTATCGCGATCACAGGCGGTCACCAGAGTGCGCAGCCAGTCCTGTGCCGACAATGACAGCGAGTGATCGCCGGCAGCAGGCAGTGCCGCATGCACGGTCAACAGGCAGCCCGTGCCGGTGTCACGCTGCCACACCGCAGGTACGCCGTCGGCCCACCAGCCGATGGCACGCGCGCCAGGCGGCGCCGCCGTCGTCGTATCACGTTCCAGTGGCGCGATCCATGTGCTGCGACCGACGGTCATCCCCTGCAGTCGTGGTGCACCACGCGCGACTCGTGCCGGCCAATGCACCACGGTCGCACCACCCTCGGCGTCAGCAAGGTCCGCCGGAGTTACAACGCTGCGGCGCTCGATCAACGTGTTCGCTCGGGCCGCACTGTCCCCAAGCAGGAGCGCCGTCGCCGCGACCGGATCGTCCCCCTCGGCGCGGACGGTGATCGCACCGCGCGCTGGTGCACTGTCGGCTGCGACGGCCACTGGCATCAGTGTGATCGAGTCCTGCAGCAGCGCCCGCAACTGCTCGGTGGCCGGGTCGATACTGACCGCGGCAAAACGCGACGCCGCCATCACGCGCACGTCAGTGGCGCCGAGTGCAAGCGAATCGCGCACACGCACGAGTGTCGCCAGCGCTGCACTCAGTGACGCGCGTTGTGCAATGACGGTAGTCAGCGATCCCACCGTCTGCAGAACACCCGCCGTGTCGAATGCGATCACTACATCCTCGGCGGTCAACCCTGCCATTGCCGTGCGCTGTGCGTCAGCCGGCAGCGTGCGATCCAGCAACAGCACCGTGCGCGTCGGCACCTTGCGACCAGTGAGTACCGGCTGCGCGGCACCCAGGGCGAGCAGCGCCACGATCAGCAACCGCAGCAGCATCCACCAGCGATCCTGCGGCATGCGCTGCAGCGTGGTGGCCTCGAGCATGCCACTCGGCAGAAACCGCGCCGTCGCCAGCGCCATCGCGCGCGGGCGCTGACGCGACAGTAGGTGGGCCGCCACGATGCCCAGGATACCGAGCGCACCGCCGAAGAGCGCCCACGGCGCCAGCCACGTCATGCAACGGCTCCGGTGCCTGATGCGACGCGCACCAGCGTGCGCACCGCATCAGCAGGGGCCTGATCGTCGATGATCTCCACGTAGCGTGCACCCGTCGCCAGCCAGCGAGTGCGCATCAACGAGCGGAACTCGCCGAAGGCGAGATCGTACGCGCGCTGTGCACCCTTGGCGAGCGGACGACGGAGCTGCGCATCCTCGGGATCCACGGCGACGGCACGCTCCACGCCTGGCTGCAATTCGGCGCGGGCCACGAGATGCACCACGATCACCTCGATGCCGCGTGCAATGAGTGAGGCTCCACGTGTGAGCAGCGCGTCGGCATCGCCCAGTAGGTCGGAGATGATCACCACGCGTTCTACCCCGCGCATTCCTTCGAGCATCGGCGCGACCGGCGCCGAGCCCAGTGGCAACACATCATCCACCACGCGGATCATCTCGCGCACCACGTCGCCACGCGCGCGCGGAGCGAGCCGGCGCGCTCCCGAAGCGTGCGCAATGACGAGGCCCACCGGATCGCCGGCGCCGCGGCCCACGGCCGCCAGTCCTACGCAGAGCATGCGTGCCTGCCGCCACTTCGTGTCGCCACCGAGTCCGGTCCCCATCGACGCGGATCCATCGAGCAGGATCAGCGTCGGTGACGTGGCAATGTCGGGTGCGAGGCGCACGTATGCACGGTCGGTGCGCGCGAGCAGTTTCCAGTCGAGACGACGCGGGTCGTCGCCCTGACGATACGGGCGATACTCCGTGACTTCCACGTTCGGACCGATGCGCTTGGCCGTATGAGCGCCGACGTTGGTCGTGCGCGGACGCAGCCGCGCCGACCAGCGCGCACCACGCAACGCGTCCAGCAACGCGCCGTAGTCATGAAGTCCGGGCGTCGCCATGTGCGCGCGACGGCGTCAGACGGAGACGACGGCGCGTGGCGGCTCGATACGCGCCACCAGCTCCGTCACGATCGCATCCGACGCCACACCATCCGCCTCGGCCGCGTAGTTCGGCAACACACGATGCCGCAGCACCGGGATCGCCACGCGCTGCACGTCCGCCGGCGAAACCGCCACGCGTCCGGCCAGCAGTGCATGCGCCTTTGCACCCAGGATGAGCGCCTGTCCAGCACGAGGACCGGCCCCCCAGCGCACGTATTTCGTCACCAACTCCGGCGCGCGCACGTCACCCGGTCGCGTGGCACGGACGAGCTGCGCGGCGTAGCGCAGCACCGTTTCCGAGGCGGGCACGTCGCGCGCCATCTTCTGCAGCGCTCGCACCTGCAGCGCATCGAGCACCGGCACCAGCGGCTCGGAGGCGGCACCCGTCGTGCTGCGCAGAATGCCGACTTCGTCATCTTCGTCCGGATAATCCACGCGAATGTCGAACAGAAAGCGATCGAGCTGCGCTTCCGGCAACGGGTATGTGCCTTCCTGCTCGATCGGATTCTGCGTGGCGAGCACGAAGAACGGCGCTGGCAGCGGCATGGTCTGCCCGGCAGCCGTCACGCGGTACTCCTGCATCGCCTCCAGCAGCGCAGCCTGCGTGCGCGGCGGGGCACGGTTGATCTCGTCGGCCAGCACGATGTTGGCGAAGATCGGCCCACGCACGAAGCGGAAGGCGCGATGTCCGGTGGCCGAATCTTCCTCGAGCAGCTCGGTGCCGGTGATGTCACTCGGCACCAGGTCGGGCGTGAACTGGATGCGGCGGAAGTCGAGCTGCATCGCCTCGGAGACGGCGCGCACCATCATCGTCTTGGCGAGACCCGGCACGCCGACCAGCAGCGCGTGTCCGCCAGCCACGATTGCCAGCAGAATCTCGTCGAGCGCCTCGGTCTGCCCCACGATCCGGCGCGCCACCTGCGCCCGCATCGCCTGCGCCGCCGCGATCAGCGCCGCCGGATCAGGCGTGATGTCAGGTGCGGCATTCGTCACGGCGGTCGTCATCACTTGATCGGCTGACGACGGCGAAAATGCAGCAGCAGCGTGGAGCCTTCCTTGACGCCGGCATCAGCCAGCGACTTCCCCTCGTCACGAATCTCGAAACCACCCAGCTTCGTCACCACATCGCCCGGCTGCGGCACATCGGGGGCCAGCACGGCAAGGGCGCGCGCCTTCACCGTCGCGACACTCGTCGTCGGCTCCGCCACGATCTTCACCGCGTCCCACGCTTCGAGCATCTGCACGCGGAATGTGATCGAAACCGCACCATCTGGCGCCAGCGAGATTGCTTCCGCAGGAGTGCGGAGCTGGTTGACGAAACTCGGCATGTCAGGTCATCGGGATGGTGAACGAACGGGAGACACGATTGCACGGCGGCACAGGGGTACGCAGCGTCAGTCAGGCACGACGTGTTCTCTGCACCGCGATCTGCGATTTACGCGGGACCGGCCCCGAGGGTTGCGTCGGCGTCAGACGCATCGGGATCGGGCAGCGGCGCGACGTACGCCGGCAACGTCGAGAAAAAGCGGGCAATCTGCTGATCGAACAGATAGCTGGAACCCGTGACCCGCGTGCCACCCGGCAACGGCGCTACCCCGAACACCACGTCCTCCCCGCCTTGGCCTCGCAGCGCCACGAAGGTGGGACCGGACTTTTCCGGGAAGGCCGCGTAGATGCCGTTCCGCGTCGCGAAGAACTCGGCGGCGGCGTCGAGCACCACCGAGCCGTCGAGCGAGGTGTTCACTTCCTGCTGGGTCCGGATCTGGCTGGGCATACCCGCAAGTTAGCCCGCGTCGGAACTGCCGCGCGATCACCGGTGGCGCACCTCGCACCGTGCGCCGTCGGCTCACTCAGGCATCGCGGAATGCCGTGACGCGGTGCGACCCGTCGCAGAAGGGCTGCTCCCGCGAGGCACCGCAGCGGCAGAGCGCCATCGAGTCGGCCACCCGGACGAGCGTGCCGTCCTCGCGCTCGACACGCACCGGTCCCTGCAGTACCAGCGGTCCGTTGTGTCGCAACCGGATCCGCACCGCCGTCGTATTGGTCTCGTCTGCTACATCCATGTCATCAATTTACCTTGCAGAAGACCTCACTTCCACGGAGTAACAATGGACGCTACCAACACCCGCAAGATCGTGATCGCCAGCTTCGAGACGCCGACCGGCGCGAAAGAGGCGCTCGACCACCTGAAAGCCGCCTCAGTCGACCTGGGCAACGTCGCCCTCGTGCAGCGCGACCACGACGGCAAGGTCGAATTCACCGAGACGCAGGACTGGGGCATCGGCAAGAGCGCACTCGTCGGCGCGATCGCCGGTCTGCTGCTCCCGGGCGTCGGCACGATCACCCTCGCCGCCGGTGGGGCACTGGCCGCCTACTTCGTCGACCTCGGCTTCCCCGACCCGCTGCTCAAGCGCATGGGCGAAGGGCTCGATGCCAACAGCTCCATGCTCGTGGCGCTCGTCAACGAGTCAGGCCTCGTCCGCGCCGGCGAAGTGATCGAGCAGGCGCACGGCAAGGTGATGGGCACCAGCAGCGAGACCGATCTCTCTGCGGCCATGGCCACGATGCAGCCGAAGTAACGCACGCAAAGCCAGCTGTGACGACGGCCGGCGCCCGAACTGGAGCGTCGGCCGTTTCGTATCACAGCGATCCATTTCAGAGTGCGATGCGCTCCTGCACCCACCCGCGCACCTGATTCATTGCCACGCGCACCTGCGCCAGCGAATCGCGCTCGCGAATCGTCACGCTCTGATCGCTCGCTGACTCGCTGTCGATCGTGACGCAAAACGGCGTGCCTACTTCATCCTGACGGCGGTAGCGCTTGCCGATGCTGCCCGTTGCATCGTAGTCGGTGTTGAAGGCGCGACGCAGTTCATCGGCGAGCTTCGTCGCCATCTCGGGCTGGCCATCCTTCTTCGTCAACGGGAAGACGGCGGCCTTGATCGGCGCCAGCGCCGGATGCAGCCCCAGCACCACGCGCCCCTCGTCCTCACCCGCCACCGACTCCTCGCGATAGCCATTCACGAGCACGGCCAGCGTGGTGCGATCGGCGCCGACCGACGTCTCGATCACGTACGGCAGGTAGCGCTTGTTGGCCTGCTGGTCGAAGTACTCCAGCTTCTTGCCGCTGGCCTGCTGATGTTGCGACAGATCGAAGTCGCCGCGATTGTGGATGCCCTCGATCTCCTGAAAGCCGAGCGTGCCGCCGAAGTCGAAGTTGATGTCGAACGCAGCGCGTGCGTAGTGTGCCAGTTCGCTCCCTGCATGCTGATGATATTGCAGGCGAGCAGGCGACAATCCGATCGAATGGTGCCACGCGAGACGGTCGGCCTTCCACGTCTCGAAGTGCTCCATGTCGGTGCCCGGCTCGACGAAGAACTGCATTTCCATCTGCTCGAATTCGCGCGTGCGGAAGATGAAGTTGCCCGGTGTGATCTCGTTGCGGAACGCCTTGCCGATCTGCGCGATCCCGAACGGCACCTTCTGGCGGCAGCTCTGCTGCACGTTGAGAAAGTTCACGAAGATGCCCTGCGCCGTCTCGGGGCGGAGATAGATCGTGCTCGCGCTCTCCTCCACGGGGCCCATGAACGTCTTGAACATCAGATTGAACAGGCGCGGCTCGGTGAGCTGACACGCCTCGGCCTGGCCGGGCTGCCTGCTCGGCTTCTGCGGGCACCGCGCATCTTCGAGCTTGTCGGCGCGGAAGCGGCCCTTGCAGACCTTGCAGTCCACCAGCGGGTCGGTGAAGCCGGCCACGTGACCGCTCGCTTCCCACACCTTCGGGTGCATGAGGATTGCGGCGTCCAGCCCCTCGACGTCATCGCGCAACCGGACCATGCTGGTCCACCACCGCTCCTTCAGATTCTTCTTGAGCTCCACGCCGAGTGGGCCGTAATCCCACACGCTGCCTGTGCCGCCGTAGATCTCGGAACTCTGAAAAACGAACCCGCGTCGCTTGCACAACGACACGAGTTTGTCCATCACATCGGGATGGGCACTGGCGGACATGGGCTGACCTCGGGGAGTGGCACCCCTGGATGCCGCGACGGACGTCGCGACTGGGTGGGGCGCACGGCACCTGCAACCTAGCGATTGGCGGAACAGGCCCCGGTGCACCCGGTCCACGTAACTGCCGGTATATTCCGGCATGCCATGCGAGAATTTTCTTGGGTCGCGCACCTCGCGCCGCGGGCGCGGCAGACCTGCCAATGACATGACGGCGAGTACGATGACGGCTTTCACGCGCTACGGCGCCGGCTTGGTGGCATGTGCCCTCCTGGCCGTGCACCCCTCGGATCTTGACGCTCAGGCCATCATCAGCGGCTTCGTGCGCGACAGCCTTTCAGGCAAGCCGTTGGCCGGCGCCACCGTCCAGGTGCTGCGAAGCGACCTGCCATCGGCGGCCGGCCGCACGGCTCGCAGTGATTCGATCGGCCGGTATCGCATCGACTCCGTCGCGCCGGGCTCCTACATCCTGGGGTTCCAGCATCCGCGCCTCGATACGCTCGGCATGGATGCGGTGTCGCGCACACTCGATGTACCACCCGGCATCCGCGTGCTGCGTGCCGACCTCGCGCTGCCGAGTGGACAGACCTTCCTGCTGTCGCTCTGCGACGCGTCGCCGGACGAAGTCGGCGCGGTCATCGGACGCGTTTTCAATGCATCGACCGACGCACCGATCGCGGAGGGCAGCGTGGTAGTCCGCTGGGCGCAGATGGAAGTCGCAGCCGGCACGATCGCGCGGGCCATGAAGCAGGTGACCACGAAGTTCGGCGCCGATGGGCGCTTCGTCGCCTGCAACGTTCCCACCGGCGCACCCATCCTCGTCACTGCACGCGCGGGCAGCGGCACTGCCGTCACAGCCCTCGGTGTGAGCAGCGAGATCGAGCTGACGTTCGCGCCCGGCGTACCGCTCCTTCACCGCAACCTGCTGATCCAGTTGCGTGAGACGGAGGCGGCCGCGCCAGCAATCGCCGCCGGTGGTGCAGCTCCCGCCGCGCCACTTGTCGTCTCCCGTAGCGTCGTCCGATCCGGCACCGCGCGCCTGAGCGGTCGCATCACGGCGGCCGATGGCCGGCCGATCGGCGGGGCACGCGTGCAGGTCGTCGATACCGACCAGACCGCGACCACCGATACGTTGGGACGGTTTCGCCTCACCAACCTGCCCGCTGGCACGCGCTCCGTCGAAGTCACCGCCATCGGCTTCGCACCGATCCGGACTTCCGCTGATCTGCGCCCCGCTCGCGACGCCACGCTGAACTTCGACGTCGGCCCACGCATCGCCACACTCGCCGCCGTCAAAGTCGTGGCGCCGGTCGATCGCGGGGGCTTCCTCGCGCGGCGGGCACGCGGCAACGGCTTCTTCGTCGACGGGAATACGATGGAGCAACGGGGGGCGCAGAACATTTCGCAGGCGCTGATCGCTGCACCGACACTGCGCTCGAACGGCTTCGACCGAAACAACCCGACACGTCCGCAGGTGTCGGGTCGCGGCAACTGCCGACCCAGCGCGTTTCTGGATGGGCTGCAGATTCAGGACGGTGTCGGCGGCATCGACGAAATGCTGGCCGTTCGTCAAGTGGGCGGCATCGAGGTCTACGCCAACCCGACCGAAGCGCCGCCGCAGTTTCGTGGCAGCGGAATCTGCGCCGTCATCCTCGTCTGGACACGATCGTACGTGCCCTGATCTGCAGGCCGGCAACTGCAAATGCAACTGCAACTGCAAAACCCCTCACACGGAGCCGCGGATTCACGGAGGAACGGCTAAAGCGCTGGGAACGGCGGTTCGCGAGCGCAGTTCCCGGAAAATTCCAGCGCTCATCCTGCGCCGACCGGTGCGCATCGGTAGAACCTACCGTGGCACCGCGGCTCCGTGTGAGGGGAGTTTGCAGTTGCTGTTTCGTGATCGCCGACAATTGCGTTCTGCAGCGCGGAAGTCAGACGCCGGCGGTCTGCTGCTGCTGCTCGAGGATCCGCGCGACGATCAGGTCGCCGTGAAAGCGACCATTCTCGATGAATGTCTTGTTCGCATCGAACCCTGACGCCAGCACGCCGGCGAGAAACAGTCCCGGCAGCGTCGTCTCCATCGTCGTCGGATCGTGCGTCGGGATGCCCGTCTCCGGATCGATCGGCGCCGCAACCTGACGCAGCAGCGCCGTCTCGGGCATGTAGCCGAGCATCGTGAACACATGTTGCGCCGCGATCCGCTCGCGCAATCCATTCGAGACTATTTCGACCCATTCCGGCCCGATCTCGGTCACCCGGGCGTTGAACCGCGCACCGATCCCGCCGTCGCGGAGGCGCGCCTCGATGTCCGGGCGCACCCACGGCTTCACGTTCGCATCCAGCGTCGGCGCGAAGTGCACCAGCGTCACGCGGGCGCCGGCACGGAACAGCTCAAGCGCCGCATCGACCGCCGAATTTGCACCGCCCACCACCACCACGTCCTGATCCCAGGCCATGTGGCCTTCACGGAAGCGGTAGTGCACGTGCGGCTGCGCTTCACCCGGCACCTGCAGGCGATTGGGCAGCCCGAAGTATCCCGTTGCCATCACGACCGCCGACGTCTCGATCACTCGCTCGGTCCCCCCTCGCGTGTGCGACGTGACACGCCACCGATCCTCGCCGAGCTGCTCCAGCAGATCCACGTTCTCGTATTGATGTACCGTCACTCCGAAGTACTTCGCGACGGTGCGGTAGTACGCCAGCGCTGCCGACCGACTCGGCTTCGGCGTGCTGATGGCGAACGGCACGTTACCGATCGAGATCTTCTCGGCGGTCGAGAAAAAACTCATCTCCGTCGGGTACGACGCAATGCCGCTGACGAGGCAGTCGCGCTCGATGATCACGTTGGACACCCCGGCCCGCTGCATCGCAATCGATGCTGCCAGCCCGCAGGGCCCTCCGCCGATCACCACCGCACCGACTGCCTCGACCATCACGCCACTCCTGCTTCCATTCCGATCATCTGATCCCGACGGGTGCCCACACTGACATACGTGATGGGCGTCTCGCACAGTTCCTCGATCCGGTCGAGGTACACACGGGCGTTCTGCGGCAAGGCATCCAGCGAGCGACAGTCGGCCGTGGACTGCATCCACCCGTCGAACCATTCGTACACCGGTTCGGCATGCTCGAGCAGTGCGAGGTCGGCGGGAAACTCGGTGTGCACCTCGCCGTCGATCGTGTAGCCGGTGCAGATCGCGACACGCTCGAGTGTATCGAGCACGTCGAGCTTCGTCACCGCCAGATCGGTGAGGCCGTTCACGCGCGCAGCAAAACGCACCACCACCGCATCAAACCAGCCGCAGCGGCGCGGACGGCCGGTGGTCGCGCCGAATTCATTACCAAGCGTGCGCATCTGCGTCTGCATCGGCTCGCCGAATTCGGTGGGCAGCGGGCCGGCGCCGACACGCGTCGTGTACGCCTTCACCACACCCAGGATCGCATGCAGCGCCGTCGGTGCCATCCCGGCTCCGATGGCCGCGCCACCACTGGTGGTGTTGCTGCTGGTCACGTACGGGTAGGTGCCATGGTCGATGTCGAGCATCGAGCCCTGTGCGCCCTCCAGCAGCACCGCCGCGCCAGTCTTCAGCGCACGATGGATCTGCAGGCCGACATCATCGGCCAGCGCCAGCAGGCGCGGTGCAATGGCATCGAGTGCACGCATCGTCTCGTCCACGTCGGCGCGCGTCTCACACTGCATCATCGCCAGACGTCCGTTCGCGTGAGCGACGCCCGCCTCCACCAGTGTGCGCAGGCGCGTCGGGTTGCGCAGGTCGAGCACGCGCACGCCGCGGCGCGCCACCTTGTCCTCATACGTCGGGCCGATGCCGCGACCCGTCGTGCCGATCGCCTTGCTGGCCAGGCTCGCACCGTCGATCAACTTGTGATACGGCATCACCAGATGCGCGCGCTCGCTGACGTAGAGGCGGCCGGTGACATCCACACCGTCGGCCACCAGTCCGTCGATCTCGCCGAAAAGCTTCTCCGGGTCGAGCACCACACCGTTGCCGATCGCGCAGCGCACGCCCGGATGCATGATGCCACTCGGGATCTGATGGAGGACGACCTTCTTGTCGCCGATGTGCACGGTGTGGCCGGCGTTGGCGCCACCCTGGTATCGCACCACCCAGTCCGCCCGCTCGGCGAGTACGTCCACCAGCTTCCCCTTCCCTTCATCGCCCCACTGGGCGCCAACCACCACCAGCGTGCGTCGCGTCGCGTCGAACATCGGATATCTCTTCCTTGGCGCGCCGCACGGGGGGCACGCAGCAGACTCGATGATTCAGGCGTCTGCCTGCGGCACGACACACGGCCGCGACCAGACGCAAAACGCCACGCGCGAGAGGCGCGTGGCGTTGGCGAAAACTACCGTGCCGGCGGGGGTCTGCCACCCCTGCAGCGAATCAGCCTTCCTTCTTGTCCCGCAATGCGATGAACGGGAAGGCGCAACAGAGCGCCAGGCCCAGCAGCGGCGCCACCACCGGACCCATCGCGTACACGGCGGTCATGAGCAGCGACGGCAGGAACAGGTAGAATTTCGCCACGGCGAGCAGGACTTGATCCATCACGGACTCCGGCGTTCAGGACGGGTGCGGGCACCTGCTGGCGCCCTCTACGGCAAAGGTAATCGAAGCGGGGGGCGTTCCCGAAGCCCATGTAGTCAGCTGGCCTCACTTCCACGCCGAAGCCAGCAGCCACCCGCCGATCACGCACCCCGCCAGACTCTTGAGCGCCGTGGCCACCGCCCGGCCGATGAAGGCCCCGGTCGCCGCGCGCGTCGCCTTCAGGTGATTTCGCTCCACCGAATACTCGCCCAGCAGTGCCCCCGCGAACGCACCGGCAAAGGCGCCGATCACCGAACCGATCACCGGAATCGGAATCCCCACGAACGCGCCCACCAGCCCGCCGAGGATCGCCCCCCACGCCGCCCGGCGCGACCCGCCGTACTTCGACGTGTACTTCCCCGAAATCGAGAATTCGAGCCACTCGGCCAGCAGCGCGAGCCCCGTCAGCACAGCGAGTGTCAGCCAGGATATCGTCGCCGGCACCACCAGCAGCCGGTGCGCCACGCCACCCACCAGCATCAGCCAGATGCCCGGCAGGCCAAGCGGGATCATCACCAGGCCGACCAGCACGACGGCCAGCAGCAGAACGAGGTCGATTGTCATGCCGCATAGTACGGACGCCGCCTCGGCCGGTTTCTGCGAACCCCGCGCGTCAGGGCGGGGGCGGGGCCGGGGCCGCCAGCAGCGTGGTGAGCAGCGTGCGAACCGCTTCCGTATCCCACCGCATCGCGCCACGATGCTGCCACGCGATGCGGCCCGCGCGATCGATGATCCAGGTGGTCGGCACCGCATCGAAACGATAGCCCGGCGGTGCGGGGGTCGCCTCGAGGTACACGGGCAGCGTGAGCCGTCGCCGCCGAACGAATTCCACCACCGGCTCACGGCGCTGCGCCGCCACCAGCGCGAACACCAGCGCAGTATCCGGCACCTGCGCGCGCAGCGCCGCGAACGAGCGCAGCTCGGCCACGCAGGGCTCGCACCAGGTGGCCCAGGCGTTGATGATCATCACGCGGCCACGAAACGGCTCCAGCGTCTGCGTCACGCCGCGCAGCGACTGCACCGACCAGCGCAGGTCGGCGCGCGGTGCATTGTCGGGCGTGCGCGCCGGCACCTGTGCAGCGAGCGGTGTACTGCGAAGCAGCAGCGCGCAACATGGCCAGGCAACGCGCAGCAACAGCATCACGTCAGCGACCCACGACCTGCCGCAGCCCCACCACGAGGCGACGTCCCTGCAGCGGTCCATAGACGCGCGCCGTGTCGAAGCGATCGCCGAACGGATTGAATGGATCGATGATCGCGTCGCGTTGGACGAAGTCGAAGAGGTTCTTGACGGCGAGGTATATGTCAGGGCCCCTTCCCGTGCGTCGTGTGAACTGCAGGTGCTGTTCGGTGAAGATGGGCGAGAGTGACGAGAACCCATCGAACTGCGGCAGATTCGTCCGGCCCTGTACGCGACCGGTCCAATCGATGGTGGTGGCGATCCGGTCGATGCGATATCCCAGCGAAAACACCACCTGTTGCGATGGCGCAAACGGCAACGGACGCCGCACCCCGTCATCCGTGCGCGAGACATCCTGCAGCGTCAGCGCGACGCTGCCGTTGAACGGCTGCCGCAACGTGTTGTAGGCCAGCGCGAGCGAGAGCCCGCGGGTTCGTGCGCCGCCGCTCAGGTTGCGGTAGATGATCAGGTTGGGATCGGTGTCGAAGTCACCCACGATCCGGTTCCGGAATACGGTGTTGAACAGGTCCGCATCGAACGTCAGTGCATCCTCGATGCCACGAACGTCGAACACGCGGTTCAGACTCAGCGTGGTCGTGGTCGAGCGCTCCGGCAACAACGCTTCGTCGATCCGGATGTCACGGGCACCGGTCAGCGCCGCATGATCCTCGGTGAACAGGTTCACTACGCGGAACCCGGTCGCCGCATTCACGCGCACCGTGGTGTGCGCATCCGGCGTGAACTTCAGCGCCAGTCGCGGTGACGGAATCACGCCATGCGCCGCATGATGATCGGCACGCATGCCGGCCAGCATCGTGACCCGCGATCCCAGCGCCACCTCGTCCTGCACCAGCACGCCCGGAATGAAGCGCGTCTCCGACGTGTTCTGTGCGCGCGTGCTGTCGCGGTACCCCTGCAGCCGCAGCGTACTGCCCACCATCAGGTTGTGCGCTCCGAGCTGCGGCGACCAGACTCCCTGCGCAAACCCCACCGTTTGTGTGGCGAGATAGGGCGTGTCGCCGTAGACGCTGTTCTGGTGATGCCAGTTCGCCGAGAAATCGAGGCGCAGCGGTGCCGTGACGGGGCCACGTCGTACGGTGCCCAGCAGCTCCGCGCGGTAGGTGCGGATCGTCTCGCCGTAGACGATGCTCGAGCCGCGATCAGCAGCAGTCCAATCCGACGTGCCGCCGAATCGGTTCTCTCCGTACACGCGGGCCATCAGCTCGAACGGCCGCCGCGCGGGCGTCCCAAGCGCCCACTTGTTCATCACCGAAAGGCGGCTCACCAGCGGGAGGTCCGTGAAGCTGTCGCCGTTCTGGTCCACGAAGCGCGCGTTGTGGCTGCCGTTGATGCTCAGCAGGCTGCGCACGCCCCCGATCGACGGTGCGGCAGCCAGCGAGAGGTTCGTCTCGCCATGACTGCTCCCGAATGCATTCACACTTAATCGGGGCGCGAGTCGCGCATCCTTCGTGATCACATTGATCAC
>JBBSCZ010000010.1:0-28855 GCA_038249795.1 Gemmatimonadales bacterium
CCTCGGCGATGGGGCCGAAATGGCACGCATCGAATTCGTGGAGAACTGAGTCATGGCCATCAATCGCAGCCGCTGTTATGTCTGCAACAAGGGCGTCACATTCGGCAACAATGTGTCGCACGCGAACAACCGCGTTCGTCGTACCTGGCGTCCGAATCTGCAGGTCATGCGAGTCCTGGATAAAGACGGGAAGATCATCAAGGTCAAAGTCTGCACATCGTGCATGTCGGCTGGCAAGATTCAGCGCGCACCGCGTGGTGTCCTCGCCGTCGCCTGAGTTGCGATTGCTTTGATACCAAGTCAATGCGCTCGGTGCGGGGGGGTCCTTCGAGGGCTCCCCCGCGCTGTGTTCCACCCCTTCCCCCTGACATGGCCCGAGTGCTGATCACCGGCGTTGCCGGACAGGATGGCGTCTACCTCGCTGAGCTGCTGCTCGCCCGCGGCGACACCGTCATCGGTACCACTCGCGGCGATCCGCTGGAGACGGCCTCGCGGTTGTCGCCGGCGGCGAGCGCGGTGCATTTGCGTGAGCTCGATCTCCGCGACGCACGCGCCATCAACGCCCTGATCGCGGAGATTGCGCCGGCGCAGCTCTACCATCTCGCGGCGCCGGCGGTGCCGCATCTGGCGTGGACATCTCCGGCCGACGCCACCGATGCACTTTGCACGGTGCCCGCGCGGCTGCTGGAAGCCATCTGCCGGCATGTGCCCGGCAGCCATGTCGTCTTCGCTGGATCCTGTCAGGTGTTCGGGCCCGACTCCATGGCGCCGCAAAACGAATCGACGCCATTCACGCCGTTGACGCCCTATGGCGCCGGCAAGGCGTACGCCACGATGCTGGCAGCGGCGTTCCGCAACGGACGTGGACTGCATGTCTCCACCGCGCTGCTCTTCAATCACGAGAGTGCGCGCCGTGGTCCCGAGTACGTCACGACGAAGATCTGCCGCGCTGCAGTGCGCATCGCTGCCGGCGATCGCACGGCAACCCCGCTCTCGTTAGGGGCACTGGATGTGATCCGCGATTGGGGCCATGCCCGGGACTACATGGACGCGCTGATCCGCATGGCGGATATGGACAGTCCGGGCGACTACGTGATCGGCACCGGCGTCGGTCGCAGCGTGGCACAATTTTGTGAAGCAGCATTTGCGCGCGTGGGGCTCGACTGGCAGGCGCACGTGACGTTCGACGAGAGCCTGTCGCGAACGGGTGACGTGCCGGCGTTGGTCGCCGACGCACGCCATGCACGCGAGCGTCTCGGCTGGGTACCGACGACCTCCTTCGAGATGCTGCTGGATGAGATGCTCGATGCTGCTCGCAGCGCGCTCGCCATGACGACACGCGGACCGCGCTGACCGTGCGCACGCCGTGCGTCGCTGCGCTGCGCGCCGCCCCAGCTTCGCCTCTGCCGAGGCTATATTTGATGGCTGACAGCCAGCCTCTCCCGTTCCGACCGTTTTGCGTCCATGCCGAAGCGCACTGACCTGCATCGTATCCTCATCATCGGTTCCGGCCCCATCGTCATTGGGCAGGCCGCTGAGTTCGACTACTCCGGCACACAGGCCACGAAGGCCCTGCGTGAAGAAGGGTACGAGGTGATTCTGGTGAATTCCAATCCGGCCACGATCATGACGGACCCGGAAATGGCAGACCGGACCTACATCGAGCCGGTGACCCCGGAATTCGTGGAGAAGGTCATTGCGGCCGAGCGTCCCGATGCGCTGTTGCCGACGATGGGCGGTCAGACGGCCCTCAACGTCGCACTGACGCTGTACGACACCGGCGTGCTCGACAAGTACGGCGTGCAGCTGATCGGCGCCAACGCCCGCGCGATCCGCGTTGCCGAGGACCGGCAGGAGTTTGCCGCCGCAATGGCGCGCATCGGACTGTCGGTCGCAAAGGGCGGCTTTGCGCACAACTGGGATGAGGCGAATGCCCTGTTGGAAGACACGGGCTATCCGGCGATCATCCGGCCGTCGTTCACGCTCGGCGGTTCCGGCGGTGGCGTGGCGTACAACCGGGATGAGTACGAGGAGATCGTGCGCCGCGGGCTCGACGAGTCGCCGACGTCGCAGGTGCTGATCGAGCGCAGCCTGATCGGTTGGAAGGAGTTCGAGCTCGAGGTGATGCGCGATTGTGCGGACAACGTGGTGATCGTCTGCGCCATCGAGAATCTCGACCCGATGGGCGTGCACACGGGTGACTCGATCACCGTGGCACCGGCGATGACGCTCACCGATCGTGAGTATCAGACGATGCGCGATGCCGCCTGCGCCATCATTCGTGAGATCGGTGTCGAGGCCGGCGGTTGCAACATCCAGTTCACCGTCAGCCCGACCACCGGTGAGCTGCTGGTGATCGAGATGAACCCGCGCGTGTCGCGCTCCTCGGCATTGGCGTCGAAGGCCACAGGCTTCCCGATCGCCCGCATCGGCGCGAAGCTCGCCATCGGCATGACGCTCGACGAGATCCCCAACGACATCACGAAGACGACCCCCGCCAGCTTCGAGCCGGTGCTCGATTATGTCGTCGTGAAGTGTCCGCGCTTCGCATTCGAGAAGTTTCCGGCAGCGGATGCACGCCTCACGACACAGATGAAGAGTGTCGGCGAGAGCATGGCCATCGGGCGCACGTTCAAGGAGGCGTTCCAGAAAGGCCTTCGCGCGCTCGAGACGGGGCGCGCCGGCTGGGACATCGGGCCGCGCCTGATCGACGATCGCCTGGCCGATGACTCGATCGAGACGCTGCGCAGCATGCTGCGGCAGCCAACGCCGGAGCGCATCTTTCAGGTGAAGCGCGGCATGCAGGCCGGAATCGGTGATGCCGAGCTGTTCGAGATCACGGCGATCGATCCGTGGTTCATCGCGCAGATGCGCGAGCTGCTGGATGCGGAACTCGAGTACGCGGCCGTCAGCGACGTCACGCCGGACTTCCTGCTCCGCATGAAGCGGATGGGCTTTTCGGATCGGCAGCTGGGCGGGCTGCGTGGCGAGACGGAGACGGCAGTGCGCGCCCGTCGCCATGCGATGGGCTTGCGTCCGTCGTACAAGATGGTCGATACCTGCGCCGGCGAGTTTCCAAGCGCGACGCCGTATCTCTATTCGAGCTACGATGAGGAGAGCGAAGCGCCGCGCACCGGTCGCAAGTCGGTCGTGATCCTTGGCTCCGGACCGAATCGCATCGGTCAGGGCGTGGAGTTCGACTACTGCTGCGTGCGCGCTGCGATGGCACTGCGCGAGCAGGGATACGAGACGATCATGATCAACTCGAATCCCGAAACGGTCTCGACCGACTTCGACGTGTCGGACAAGCTGTACTTCGAACCGCTGACGCTCGAGGACGTGCTCGAGATCGTGGAACGTGAGCAGCCGATGGGCGTCATCGTGCAGCTTGGCGGGCAGACGCCGCTGAAGCTCACGCGCGGCCTGGAAGCAGCGGGCGTCCGCATCCTGGGCACGTCTCCCGATGCGATCGACATCGCCGAGGATCGCCGTCGTTTCGATGCGATCGCGCGTAGCCTCGGCATCAGGCAGCCGGAAAACGGCACCGCCACGAGCGTTGAAGAAGCGGTGACGATTGCGGCCGGCATCGGCTATCCGGTGCTGGTGCGGCCGAGCTACGTGCTGGGCGGGCGGGCGATGCAGGTCGTGTACGACGATGCCTCGTTGCGTGACTATTTCGAACGTGCCGCGCGGGTGTCGGAAGAGCGACCGGTGTTGATCGACCGGTTTCTCGAGGATGCCTTCGAGGCGGACGTCGATGCCATCTCCGATGGTGAGACGACGGTGATCGGCGGTGTGATGCAGCATATCGAGGACGCCGGTATCCATTCGGGCGATTCCGCCTGTGTGCTGCCGCCGGTGCGTATTCCGGCCGAGTATCAGGATGTGATGCGGAAGCACACCGTGGCGCTGGCGAAGGCGCTTGGCGTCGTGGGGCTCATCAACGTGCAGTACGCGATCCGTGACGGCGAGGTGTATGTGCTGGAGGTGAATCCTCGCGCCAGCCGGACCATCCCGTTCGTCTCGAAAGCGATCGGCGTCCCGCTCGCCTCGCTGGCAGCGCGGGTGATGTGCGGTGAGACGCTGGCGCAGGTCGGCCTGACCGAGGAGATCGTGCCGACCTTCTTCAGCGTGAAGGAAGCGGTGTTTCCATTCAAGAAGTTCCGCGAGTTCGACCCGATCCTTGGTCCGGAAATGCGCTCGACCGGTGAGGTGATGGGCATTGCGGAATCGTTCGGCCTGGCATTCGCCAAGGCTCAGTTGGCTGCTGAGAACGCATTGCCACGGGGCGGGGCGATCTTCGTGACGGTGAATGATCGTGACAAGGTGGCTGTGGCGCCGCTCGTGAAGCGCTTTCATGCGATGGGCTTCCGCGTCATCGCGACGTCCGGCACCGCGAAGTTCCTCGAAACGCAGGGGATTCCCGCCGAGAAGGTGTTCAAGGTGCACGAGGGGCGGCCACATGCTCTCGACCTGATCGTGAACCGCGAGGTCGTACTGCTGATCAATACCCCGTTGGGCAAGTACGCCCAGCGCGACGACTACAGTATCCGACAGGCCGCGATTGCGAATCGGGTGGCGTACACGACGACACTGTCGGCAGCCAGCGCAGCCTGCGACGCGATCGAGGCGCTGGCGACGGCGCAGCCGACCGTGCGCCCGCTGCAGGATTGGCACGCGATGCTGGCGGCGAGCCGTGTCGTCCATCCTGCGTGACCGGTTTCACCCGTCTCATCCTTCTGTGACCGCGATGACTCAGACCCAGGTCCCGCTGCTCGACCTCAAGGCGCAGCACGCCACGATCAAGGACGCCGTGCTGCAGGAAGTGCACGCCGTGATCGACGAACAGGCGTTCATTCTCGGACCGGTCGTCGGCCGCCTCGAATGTGAGGTGGCAGGACTGTCGAACACCCGGTTCGCAGTGGGCTGCGCCAACGGCACGGATGCGATCCTGCTGGCGATGCGCGCGCTCGAGATCGGGCGTGACGACGAGGTGATCACGTCGCCGTTCACGTTCTTTGCGACGGCCGGTACGATCCATAACGTCGGCGCGACGCCGGTGTTCGCGGACATCGATCCGCTGACCTTCAACATCGATCCCGCTGCGGCGGGTGCCGCCGTGACATCGCGCACGAAGGCGGTCATCCCCGTGGACCTCTTCGGACAGATGGCGGCGATCGAGCAGGTTCGCGAGCAGGTGGGAACGCTGCCGATCATCGAGGACGCCGCACAATCGATCGGTGCGAGCCGCGTGATCGGCGGTCGCACGGTGATGGCCGGTGAGGGCGTCACGATCGGGACGTTCAGCTTCTTCCCGTCGAAGAACCTCGGGGGTTACGGTGATGGCGGCATGATCGTCACGCAGGATGAGGCACTGTACACGCGACTGATGAAGTTGCGCACACACGGGTCGACGAAGACCTATTATCACGAGATGGTCGGATACAACAGCCGCCTCGATGCATTGCAGGCGGCGGTATTGATGGCCAAGATCCCGCACCTCGACGCATGGAGCGCGGCGCGACGCGCCAATGCGGCCCTCTACGATCAGGCGTTTGCCGATGTCGCGGAGCTGGTCACACCGTACATCGATCCGGCCAACACGTCGATCTACAATCAGTACACCGTCCGTGCGCAGCGTCGCGATGCATTGCAGGCGCATCTGAAGGAGCAGGGCATCGGGTCGGCGATCTACTACCCCCTTCCCCTCCATCTGCAGCCCTGCTTCGCGTACCTCGGCTATCAGGAGGGGCAGTGCCCCGAGGCGGAGCGAGCGTCGCGCGAGGTCCTGTCGCTTCCGGTGTTTCCGGAACTCACTGGCGTGCAGCGCGACGCAGTGGTGGATGCAGTCCGTTCCTTCTACGGCCGCTGATCGCGCTGCCGTCACCCCATTCATCTGTCCTGATCCATCCATGCACAAGAACCAGCTTCTCTCCCGTATTCAGTCGCAGGATGCCGTCGTTGCCGTGGTTGGGCTGGGATACGTCGGCTTGCCGCTCGCGATGGAATTTGCCGAAGCTGGCTTTCGGGTCATCGGGTACGATGTCAGCGAGCGAGTCACTGGGTTGCTGAACGCCGGTGAGTCGCACATTCAGGACATCCCGGCGGCGATGGTCGCGAAGCATGTGGCGTCGGGGCGTTTCGTCGCAACGACGGATGCGGCGCGCATGAAGGACGCCGACGCGATTTCCATCGCCGTGCCGACGCCGCTCGGCAAGACGCGCGATCCCGACATGACCTACGTGCAGGCCGCGACACAGGCGGTCGTGGCACAGGCGCATCCGGGGCTGCTGATCGTACTGGAGAGCACGACCTATCCCGGCACCACGCGCGAGGTGTTGCAGCCGGCGATCGAGGCGGCCGGCTTCTCCGTGGGTACCGATGTCTTCCTGGCGTTCAGCCCGGAGCGCGTCGATCCCGGCAATCCGGTCTACCACACCAAGAACACGCCGAAGGTCGTGGGTGGTGTGACCCCGGCGTGCACCGAAGTCGCGACTGCGTTGTACGGCGCCGTCATCGACACGGTGGTGCCCGTGTCGTCCACGGAAACGGCCGAGCTGGTGAAGCTGCTCGAGAACACGTTCCGGTCGGTGAACATCGGTCTCGTGAACGAGATCGCGATCGTCTGCGACAAGCTTGGTGTGAACGTCTGGGAAGTGATCGACGCGGCGGCGACCAAGCCGTTCGGGTACATGAAGTTCACGCCGGGACCCGGCATCGGCGGTCACTGCATTCCGCTCGATCCGCACTATCTCGCGTGGAAGATGCGGACGCTGAACTACAAGACGCGCTTCATCGATCTCGCGAGCGAGATCAACTCCGGGATGCCGGACTATGTGGTCGAGAAGGTCTCGCGTGCCCTGAACGACAGCCGCAAGGCGGTGCGTGGCAGCACGGTCCTGATTCTCGGTGTCGCGTACAAGCGTGACATCGACGACATGCGTGAGAGCCCGGCTCTCGACATCATGCGTCTGCTCGAGCAGCGTGGTGCGACCGTCACGTTCCATGATCCGCACGTGCGGAGCTTTCATGAGAACGGTCACGAGTATCACAGCATCGACCTCACGGCCACAGCGCTGGCTGACGCTGACGCCGTGGTGATCGTGACGGACCACAAGGCGTACGAGTGGCAGTTCATCGTGGACAATGCAGGGCTGGTCATCGATACCCGCAATGCGACCGGACGCACCACGGCCGCGAAGGCCCGGATCGTGAGCCTGGCGGATACGATGGTTCAGGCGGAGTGAACCAGTCGGAGTGAACCCGTCCCGCCGACCGGGGTCTATAGCTCAGCCAGTACCGTCAGTGATCGCCGTTTGCGCCCGGTCAGGGCGATTGTCGCGCTTCCCGCTCCCATGCACCGAAATTTTCGTTCGTCCGCACGTGCTTACGTCCGAGGGTTTCTGCTGACTGCCGCTCTCGGCACCGCTCGCCCCTCATTGATGCGCCGCGTCGGCCGTGGGACGGCGCAGCTGGTGGCGGCGCTTCTGCTGTTGGCAGCGTGCCGCGGCGGATTTCGGGTCGAGCGCTTCGCCGGGGAAACGACAGCGCTCTACCAGGCGGGTGTCGCTGAGCTCTCGGCGAAGCACTGGAGCAACGCCGTCATCGCCTTCGAGAAGCTGATTACCGACCTGCCGGCCCGTGACTCGCTGCTGCCGCTGTCGCACTTCTACCTCGGCAAGGCACGCAGCGGCAATGCGGAGCAGCTGCTGGCCGCACAGGCGTTCAACAAGGTCTCCGAGAATTTTCCGGACGATACGCTGGCGGACGACGCGATGTATGAGAGCGCTCACGCCTATCAGATGCTATGGCGGTCCCCGGAGCTCGATTCGCAGTATGGCGTGACGGCGCAGGCCAGCTTTCGCACGCTCGTCGCCGTGTACCCTGATTCACCCCGTCGCAAGGATGCCGAGCGCGAACTGGCGAACCTCGATGAAATGTTCGCGACCAAGGAATACCTCGCCGGTTATTACTATTACCGACGGAAGGCGTACGATCCGGCGATCATCTATTTCAAGGCCGTCGTCGCCAATTTTCCCGAGACCCGCCGTGCCCGGGACGCCTATCTGCGCATGATCGAGTCGTACCGGGTCATTCGCTACAAGGAAGAGGCCGCGGAGGCATGTACCGAGGTGAGGAAGACCTTTGGTAGTGACCCCGAGGTGAGGAAGCTCTGCCCGCCGGTGGCGGCGCCGCGCGACTCCGCGCCCGCCACCCCGGCCGTCCCCGCCCGCCAGTCCTGAACGGTGCGCATCGGTCTCTTCGGCGGCAGCTTCGACCCGCCCCACGTCGGTCACTGGTTGGCAGCGGTGGATGCCTTCGAAGCCCTGTCGCTCGATCGGCTCGATTTCATCCCGACGGCGCAGCAACCGCTGAAGCCCGACCGGCACGAGGCAGCAGCGGGCGTGCGGGTCGGGATGCTGGAGTCGATGGTGGCCGGCGACGCGCGCTTCGCGGTGAATGCGGTCGAAATCGAACGAGGTGGATTATCTTTCACGGTTGACACGGCGGAGACCTATCGGGCGAGCGGCCCCGAGGATTCGTTGTTTCTGTTGCTGGGCTCGGACGCGGCATTTCAGCTGGACCGGTGGAGGGAACCGGAGCGATTGCTGCGTCTCGTGCAGTTGGTCGTCTTGACCCGCGGGGCGGAAGTCTTTGCTCCCGTGGGACTCGGGTGCGATGCGCTCGTGCTGCCGACGCGCCGCGTGGATGTCAGTTCCACGGAGGTGCGGCGTCGCGCGGGCGAGGGGCGCTCATTGCGAGGGTTCGTCCTGGACGCCGTGGCGGAGCAGATCCGCGCGCAGGCGTTGTACCGATAGGGGAGAGCGATGCTCAAGGATGTGCTGGGGAAGCTGTTTGGCACGCGCCATCAGCGTGAAGCGAAGCGAGTCAAGCCGATCATCGAGGAGATCCATCGTCAGGAAGCGACGCTGGCCGCTCTCGACGACGCAGCGCTGCAGGCGCAGACGGCGAAATTCCGCGACATCCTCGCCGAGCGGACGGGTGCTCTCGAGGCACGCGTCGCGGAGCTGCGTGAGGCGAAGCGCTCGGCGCATGATCCGGCTGATCGTGACCGTTTCGACGACGAGCTGACGGGCGGTGACGGTCGCAGTGGCGCCGAGGGCGCGTTGCGCACTGCCGTCTCCGAGACTCTCGACGAGCTGCTGCCGGAGGCCTTCGCCACCGTGCGTGAGGCGGCGCGACGCCTGAGTGGCACCACGACCGACGTGACGGGCCACGAGCAGACGTGGGACATGGTGCCGTACGACGTCCAGCTGGCCGGCGGCATCCAGCTGCACCTCGGACGCATTTCGGAGATGGCGACCGGTGAAGGCAAGACGCTCGTCGCCACGCTGCCGCTGTACCTGAACGCACTCGCGGGCCGAGGGGCGCATCTGGTCACGGTCAACTCGTATCTGGCGCGTCGCGACTCACAGTGGATGGGGCAGCTCTTCTCGTGGCTCGGCCTCACGGTGGCCTGCCTCGACGACACCGAGCCCGGCTCGATCGACCGACGCGCGGCGTACAATGCCGATATCACCTACGGCACGAACAACGAGTTCGGCTTCGATTATCTGCGCGACAACATGGTCCACTCGCTGGACCAGCGCGTGCAGCGCAAGCACTACTACGCGATCGTCGACGAAGTCGACTCGGTGCTCATCGACGAGGCCCGCACGCCATTGATCATCTCGGGCCCCGTGGGCAACGAGAACGATTCCATGTACCAGGCGCACAACCCCTCGGTGGCGCAGCTGGTGCGTGAACAGGATTCGCTCGTCACCCAGCTCGTGGGAGAGGGCGAACGCCTGCTCGAGAAGGATTCCGACGCCGCCAGCCTGCTGTTCTACAAGGCGCAGCTTGGCGGGCCGAAAAACAAGCGGCTCTTCAAGGTGCTCGGCGAGACGGGTGTGAAGTCGCTGGTGCAGAAGCGTGAGCTGGAGCACCTCGCCGACCGTAAACTGCCCGCTGCGAAGCAGCAGTACGCCGGTATCGAGGACGAGCTGCACTTCGTGCTCGACGAGCGCGGTCACACCGTGCACCTGACCGATCGTGGCGTGGAACTGATGGGGAAGCTGACGGGCGATGACTTCCTCCTCCCCGACATTTCAGTCGAGATCGGCCGCCTCGACGCATCGGAACTGGAGCCGACCGAGAAGATCGAGCATCGCGCGGTGTTGCAGCGCGAATACGCAATGAAGAGTGAGCGGCTCAACACCGTGCACCAGTTGCTGCGCGCCTACGCACTGTACGAGAAGGACGTGAACTACGTCGTGCAGGACGCGCAGGTGCTGATCGTCGACGAATTCACTGGCCGTACCATGCCGGGGCGTCGCTGGTCGGAAGGGTTGCACCAGGCGGTCGAGGCGAAGGAGGGCGTGCAGGTCAAGGGCGAGACGCAGACCATGGCCACGATCACGATCCAGAACTACTTCCGCATGTACGAAAAGCTTGGCGGCATGACGGGCACCGCCGAGACGGAAGAGACGGAGTTTCACCAGATCTACACGCTGGAAGTGTCGGTCATTCCGACCAACCGGCCGATCGTCCGTGACGATCGCCAGGACCTGGTGTTCAAGACTCGGCGCGAGAAGTACAACGCGATCGTCGACGAAGTGAAGCGCCTGCACGAGTTGGGCTATCCGATTCTCGTCGGTACCGTGAACGTCGAGGTGTCGGAGACGATCGCCCGCCTGATCCAGCGTGCTGGCATGAAGTGCAACGTGCTCAACGCGAAGTACCACCAGCGCGAGGCGGAAATCGTGGCGGGCGCCGGTCAGGCGGGGGCCATCACGATCGCGACCAACATGGCTGGCCGCGGAACCGACATCAAGCTTGGCGCAGGCGTCACGACGTCGAAGCCGTCACAGGCGAATGACGTCGATGGGAAACTGGTCGACATCACCGAGATCGGCGGTCTCCACATCATCGGCAGCGAGCGACATGAGTCGCGCCGCATCGATCGCCAGCTGCGCGGTCGCGCCGGCCGTCAGGGCGACCCGGGATCGAGCCAGTTCTTCCTGTCACTGGAAGACGATCTGATGCGCCTGTTCGGGTCGGAGCGCATTGCGAAGCTGATGGACCGACTCGGCGCGCAGGAAGGGGAGATGCTCACGCATTCGCTCATCACGCGCAGCATCGAGCAGGCGCAGAAGCGCGTCGAGCTGCAGAACTTCCAGGCGCGCAAGCGGCTGCTCGAGTACGACGATGTGATGAACCAGCAGCGTGAGGTGGTCTACTCGCTGCGCTCGTTCGCACTGGAGGGCGGCGAGGAGCTGCGTGGTGAGGCGCGGAAGATGGTCGAGAAGGCCGTGGGTCGTCGTGTCGAGACGGGACTGGCCGACTACGAGACAGCCGACCAGTGGGATCTGGCAGCGCTGCAGCAGGACCTGCTGATGCAGTACTTCCTGCAGGTGCCGCAGTTCGTGGAGGATGCGACGGATCGTCCCGGCGACCTGGCTGAAGCACAAGGTGCGGCGGTGACCGCAGCCACGTCGTCGTTCGAGGCCAAGCTCTCGGAGCTCGACGCCGTGATCGATGAAGCTGGTGTCGGATTCTCGGGGCGCATGCTGTCGCTGGTGATGCTCAACGTGCTGGACGAGAAGTGGAAGGATCATCTCTACGATCTGGATCAGCTGCGCAACGCCATTCATTACCGCTCGTGGGGCCAGAAGGACCCGCTGATCGAGTACAAGCAGGAGGCGTACACGATGTTCGTGGACCTCATGCAGGACGTGTATCACACCTTCTCGGAACGCTTCATGAAGGCGCAGCTGGTGCTCAACGAACCGGAGCCTGAGCCGATGCGCGACATCATGGCGCTGATCCCGCCGGAGCCGACCGGTAGCGCGCCGCAGAATGGTGCGGCACCGACGAAGCGTTACAACGCCTTCGGTATTCTCGAGGACATTGCACCTGAGGAATCCGCTGCGCCGCGCTCCAAGGAGCCGAAACCGCGGAATCGCAAGGACCGCAAGTAGCAGGGCGGCCGGACGACAGCGAGTGTGCGACGGGGCGGTGCCAATACATGGTGTCGCCCCGCATCGTTTTCAGCGTCCGAAGCGGAACACCGTGCTGAGGCCGAGTCGAGCGCCGACATCGACCACGCGCGGCGCCGCCTGATAGTGCGCCACCAGATCGCCGCGCAGATGCAGCTCGCGCGTCAGCGCCATGCGTGCGCCACCGAGCAGTGAACCGCCCCAGTGGTCGATGTACTCGAATGAGGTACGCGATGGGCCGATGCCCGCGAGCAGCGCGTAGCGTGAGCCAACGGGGATGTTGTGCGTGTAGCGAAATGCGAACGTGGTGACGCGGAACGTTGCATCCGCTCCCAGCAGAACGCCCGTCGACCCGGGCTCATTGGCGCGGGCAACCGATTGGCGGCCGTAGGTGGCCTCGACTTCGAGCTCCGATCGCGAGGTGATGAACGTGCCGATACGGGTGCCGATCGCCGGACCGTTCTGCAGGTTCCAGCGGGGATGCAGGCGCCACTGCTGCCCGAAGATGCCACCTTCGATGCTGCCGGGTTCCTGCATCGCCAGATTGCCGCGCCGACGGTCGGCGCTGGTGGGACCGTCGAACGGACCGGCAACGATCTGCAAGCCGGTGCGCAGACCGAACTCGGTCGCGCCGCTGGTCGGCAGCCTGTTGAAGATCAGGTCGGACCGCAGTACGTAGCGTCCCTGTACGACGGTTCGCACGCCGACGAGCAGGCTCGGCCCGAAGTTGTACGTCACTTCGTAGTCGCTGCGCGCGAGGCCGGCGCCAAGCATCAGTCCGGAGTAGTCGCTGACCGGGATCGTCCACGTACCTCGCGCCACGAGCTGGTTGTAGCGCCGCCGCAACGGGTCGCCGACACCATCGACCGTGCCGGTGGACGCCTCCAATTCGACCCCGATGCCACGATGCAGGTTCACGCGTCCCCGCACACCGAGGCTCAAGGGTGTGCGGCTTTCGAAGCGCGCCTGCGACGGATCGACCACCGTGATCTGTCCGTAGCTGCCGACCTCGATCGTTCCGGCGGCCTGCGCCGACGCAGTGCGTGGCATGCAGAGGAGCATCGAAGCACAGAGACTGGCGAATGCACCGGTCACGCGCATGGCGGTTGGCAGGGAAGTAGGGCCGAGACTGCTGGACTTCGCGACGGACGTCTGGCGGAGAATACGTCGAGACGGGGCTGCGCCGCGAGGGATGCTGCTGCAACGCTTGGGTGACGCATCGCAGCCAGGGAGATGGCAGTGTAGGGCCTTCGCTTTCACTGCCACCTCGAGCCCGCTGACCATGTGCCCGCCTGACGCACTCGCCTCCCGCGTTCCCCGCTCCCGTTCTGCGCACCTCACTACCGCGATCGTCCCGACGTCGCTAATACCCATGGAGCGGCTGGCTCCAGCCGAACGACCCCGTGAGCGCCTCCGGGCGCTTGGCGTCAGGTCGCTCGGTGCGGCGGAGTTGCTGGCCGTGATTCTCGGAAGCGGGAATCGCGGACGGTCCTCGCTGACCATTGCGCACGACATCCTGGCGAATGTGAACGGCTCACTGCGCGTGCTGGCCAATCGGCCGGTCGCGACGATCGGTGGGGTCACCGGAGTCGGGCCGGCGCGGGCGATGGCGATCGTGGCGGCGCTGGAGCTGGGACGGCGAACAGCGGCGGAGCCGCACGGGGAACGTGTTTCCGTGCACTCGCCGCAGGATGTCGTGGCGGCGTTTGCGCCGCATCTGGAGGCGCTGGCCGTCGAGGAATTTCATGTCGCGATCCTCGACGCCCAACATCACCTCGAGCGGGACGTACTGGTGACACGGGGCATCCTCGATTCGTCGCTCGTGCATCCGCGCGAGGTGTTTCGGGAGGCGATCGCGGAACGTGCGGCGTCGATCATTCTGGTGCACAACCACCCGAGTGGCGATCCCACGCCGTCGGCCGAAGACCGGATGGTGACGTCGCAGCTGGTGGCGGCGGGGACGCTGCTGGGGATCCCGGTGCGGGATCATGTGGTGATCGGACGTGGCAGGTACGTGAGCTTTGCGGAGGCAGGGTGGCTATCGACAGTACGGTGACGCAGTCCGATGAAGTCTTCCCGGGATGGGGCCCTGGCAGTCCGCTGCCAGCTCGGCTCGATCGCGAGCTGCTGCTGCGCGCCTACCGATACAGCGCCCGGGCGCATACCGGGCAGAAGCGACGCTCGGGCGAAGACTACGTCGTGCACTGTGTGCAGGTTGCGCGCATTCTCGCCGACCTGCAGCTCGACTCCACCACGATCGCCGCCGGGTTGATCCACGACGTCGTCGAGGACACGGCCATCACGGTGCCGGATGTGGAGCGGGAGTTCGGGCCCGAGATCGCGCAGATCGTCGACGGCCTGACGAAGATCGGCAACCTGCCCTTCACGTCGAAGGAGGAACGGCAGGCCGAGACGTACCGCAAGCTGCTGCTGTCGGTGGCGCGCGATGCGCGGGTGATCATCATCAAGCTCGCCGACCGCCTCCACAACATGCGCACGCTCGACTGGATGCCGGAGGAGAAGAAGCGCGTGATCGCGCAGGAGACGCGCGACA
The DNA here is from genome assembly GCA_038249795.1 of Gemmatimonadales bacterium. Classification (GTDB taxonomy): domain Bacteria; phylum Gemmatimonadota; class Gemmatimonadetes; order Gemmatimonadales; family Gemmatimonadaceae; genus JACMLX01. Next base: position 14,554 of record JBBSCZ010000010.1, read on the forward strand.
TCTATGCGCCGCTGGCGCACCGGTTCGGCATGGCGCGCGTGCGGTGGGAGCTCGAGGACCTCGCCTTCAAGTATCTCGAGCCGGATGACTACCGCGCCCTCGCCCGCCAGGTCAGCACCCGACGCGGCGAGCGGGAGGAGCTGATCGCGCAGATGGCCCTCCCGCTCAAGGATCGCTTCACGGTGGCCGGGCTGCTCGATGCCGATGTGTCCGGCCGACCGAAGCACCTCTGGTCGATCTGGAAGAAGATGCAGAAGCGCAACAAGCCGTACGAGGAGATCTTCGACCTGCTCGCGATCCGCGTACTCGTCGACACGATTCCCGACTGTTATCACGCGCTGGGCGTGATCCACGAGAAGTGGAAGCCGGTCCAGGAGCGCATCAAGGACTACATCGCGCAACCGAAGTCGAACGGCTACCAGTCGCTGCACACGACGGTATTCGGCCCGAGCAAGCAGCTGTTCGAGATTCAGATTCGCACGCGCGAGATGCACCAGACCGCCGACTACGGCATCGCGGCGCATTGGCTGTACAAGGAGGGCTCGGCCGAGGGTGGTGATCTGGACCGGCATCTGGCATGGTTCCGGCAGGTGATCGAGTTTCAGCTCGACACGAAATCACCCGATGAGTTTCTCGAGTTTCTGAAACTCGACCTGTACCAGGATGAGATCTTCGTGTTCACGCCGACGGGCGACGTGGTGCAGCTGCCGAAGGGTGCGACGCCGATCGACTTCGCCTTCGCGGTGCATACGGCGGTGGGGCTGCGCTGTCAGGGGGCCAAGGTCAACGGCCGCATCACGCCGTTGTCGCGTCCACTGAAAAATTCCGAGACGGTCGAGATCCTCACCTCGCCGTCAGCGAAGCCCAGTCGCGACTGGCTCGCGCATGTGCGAACGAGCCGTGCGCGTGCGAAGATCAGGCAGCAGCTGCGTCAGGACGAGCAGGTCACCAGTCAGAAGCTGGGGCGCGAGATTCTCGAGCGTGAGCTGCGGCGTCGTCGGCTGGGCAAGGTGTCCGACGACACGCTGAACACGGCCGCGAAGGCGCTGAGTCTCACCGACGCCGTCCATCTGCTGTCGGCGATCGGGCAGGGCGAAATCCAGACGCTGCTCGTGGTCAAGCAGCTGTTCCCCGCGATCGACGAGGCGGCCGAGGTGGCGAAGCCGGGCGTCATCGAACGGCTGGTGGAGAAGGTGCGTGGCACGTCGAACGACCGTGGCGTGAAGATTCAGGGTGTCGACGGCGTGATGGTGCGGTATGCGCAGTGTTGTCAGCCGGTGCCCGGCGATGAGGTGGTGGGCTACGTCACGCGAGGCCGCGGTGTGAGCATTCACCGCGCCGATTGCCCGAACCTGCTGCCGCTCGCGCATGAGCCCGAGCGCCGGCTCGAAATCGACTGGCAGGAGAAATTCGGTGAACGCTTCATCGTGCGCCTCGCGCTGGAAGGTACCGATCGGCGCGGTCTGTACGCCGACGTCGCCAGCGCGGTCAGCAGCACCGGTACCGACATCCGCCAGATGGATCTGAAAGCCGTCGACGGGCGGGCGGTCGGTGCGGTGTTGGTCGAGGTCGAGAACCTCCAGCACCTGCAGCAGATCGTCAAGGCCGTCCGCCGCGTGAAGGGCATCAGCGAGATCGCCCGGCGGGAGCGGATCTCCACTGAAGACTGAGCGGAAGTCGGGCGAGCACGGCCGTGCTCGTGGCGCGCCCTCCCCGAACAAAAGCCGAGAGCGTATCTTTCGGGGATGAGCGCATCGCTGTTCGATCTGCAGGCCCCCTACCAGCCCGCTGGCGACCAGCCGCGCGCCATCACCGAGCTCAGTGCTGGCCTGGAGCGCGGGGATCGTTACCAGACGCTGTTGGGTGTGACGGGATCGGGCAAGACGATGACCGTCGCCAGCGTCATCGCGCACTGGGGGCGTCCGACGCTCGTGCTCTCGCACAACAAGACGCTGGCGGCGCAGCTCTATGGCGAATTGAAGGGATTCTTTCCGAAGAACGCCGTCGAGTATTTCATATCGTATTACGACTATTATCAGCCGGAGGCGTACGTCCCTTCCAGCGATACGTACATCGAGAAGGATGCATCGATCAACGAGGACATCGACCGGCTGCGGCTGCGCGCCACGTCGAGCCTCATGGAGCGCGAGGATGTCGTGATCGTCTCGACGGTCTCGGCGATCTACGGTCTCGGCGATCCGGTGTCGTACAAGGAGCGGATGATCAGCGTGGATGTCGGGCAGAAGATCGCGCGCGACGACCTGCTCCGGCTGCTCGTCGGCATCCAGTACCAGCGCAACGACGTCGCCTTCGATCGCGGCACCTTCCGCGTCCGCGGCGACACGGTGGAGATCTTCCCGGCGTACGAGGAGCAGGCCGTACGCGTCGAGTTCTGGGGCGACGAGGTGGAGCGCATCACCAAGATCGATCCGCTGACCGGCGACCTGATTGCATCGCTCAAGCGCGCGGCGGTCTATCCGGCCAAGCACTTCATCACCAGCCGTCCGTCCATCGAGCGCGCGGCCAAGGCGATCCGCGAAGAACTCACCGACCGGCTCACCGTGCTGCGCAACGAGGGCAAGCTGCTCGAGGCACAGCGCCTCGAGGGTCGGACGAATTTCGATCTCGAGATGATGGCGGAGATCGGCACCTGCGCGGGCATCGAGAACTACTCGCGCCATCTGTCGGGTCGCACCACGGGTGACCGACCGGCGTGCCTCTTCGACTACTTCCCCGACGACTTCGTGGTGGTCGTCGATGAGTCGCACGCCACGCTGCCGCAGATTCGCGGCATGTACAATGGCGACCGCGCGCGCAAGCTGACGCTGGTGGACTACGGATTCCGACTGCCCAGCGCGCTCGACAATCGTCCGCTGGTGTTCGACGAGTTTCTTGCACTGTCACCACGGCTGATCAACGTGTCGGCCACGCCGGGCAGCATCGAGCTGGAGTTGAGTGAGGGCGTGGTGGTGGAGCAGGTGATTCGCCCCACGGGCCTCATCGACCCGGTGATCGAGATCCGGCCGGTGCTCGGTCAGGTCGACGATCTCCTGCACGAAATTCGCATTCGCGAGCGCAAGGACGAGCGGGTGCTGGTCACGGTGCTCACCAAGCGAATGGCCGAGGACCTGACCGACTACCTGCAGCAGGTCGGCGTGCGTGTGCGCTACATGCATTCGGATATCGATGCAATCGAGCGCGTCGAGATCGTGCGCGGCCTGCGGCTTGGCGAGTTCGATGTGCTGATCGGGATCAACCTGCTGCGTGAAGGCCTCGACATGCCGGAGGTGTCGCTGGTCGCCATTCTCGACGCCGACACGGAAGGCTTCCTGCGCAGTGATCGCTCGCTGATTCAGACGGTGGGCCGAGCGGCGCGCCACCTCGAAGGACGCGCGATCCTGTATGCGAACCGGATCACCGACTCCATGCGCCGCTGCATCGATGAAACTGATCGTCGTCGCACCATTCAGGTCGCGCACAATCTCGCCAACGGCATCACGCCGCGGGGCGTGCGCAAGAGCACGGATCAGGTCCGCTTCAGCACCCGTGTCGCCGACGCCAGGCTCGAGGAGGGCGACGAGATCGACACCTCGCCGCTCTCCGGCTACGGCGCGAAGAAGGTGGCGGAGCCGGCGGGCGGCTACAATCTCGACGACATCCCGGCGCTGATCGCGCAGCTCGAGAAGGAGATGCAGGTCGCTGCAAAGGAGCTCGATTTCGAGGCGGCCGCGCGGCTGCGCGACCAGCTGTTCGAGTTGCGTGTGCGATCGGGTGATACGGCCGGTGCGCGATCGGGAGTGTCGTCGATGGCCGCTGATTCGGGCGGCAAGGGTGGGCGTGGCGGGCGAAGCGGGCGGGGTGGACGGAAATCACGTGGCCGTTGATCGCATGGGTGCGTCACGACCACTGACATTGCCGGAGCTCGAGACGCGTGGCGTCGCGATCGGCCGCGCACTGCAGGCGCCTGCACTCGTCACGCTCAGCGGCGATCTCGGTGCCGGCAAGACCACGCTCGTCCAGGCCATCTGCCGCGGGCTCGGCGTGCGGGATCCAGTGACCAGCCCCACGTTCGCCTTGATTCACGAGTACAGCGCGCCCGCGATGCGCGTCGTGCACTGTGATCTCTATCGCATCGACACGCTGGACGATGCGGCGTTGCTTGGCCTCGACGAGATGAGCGCCGAGCGCGACGTGGTGATGCTGGTGGAGTGGCCCGACCGCGCCGGGGCACTGCTCCATGCACCGACACTCGCCATCACGCTGGAGCATCTACCCGCTGACCCGACGGTGCGCGGCTGCACCGAGCTGTGGAACACATGAGCGACCGCCTGCTGCTGGCGCTCGATGCCAGTGCGGGGCCGGCGTCGGTGGCGCTCTTCCGCGACGACGTTCTGCTCGGTGCACTGCGAATCGATCGCACCGGGTCCGCAGAGCTGCTGGCACCGACCGCTGCACGTCTGCTGCACGACGCCGATCTGCATGCGAAGGATCTCACCGACGTCGTCGTGGGGGCTGGTCCCGGCAGCTTCACCGGCCTGCGGGTTGCCGCCGCGCTGGCCAAGGGGATTGCACGCGGTGCGAATGCGACGCTGCATGCCGTGCCGTCACTGGCGCTGATCGCCGCCGCTGACGACGACGCACCTGCGCGCCGGTATCTTTGTGTGCTCGACGCGTTGCGTGGCGAGTGGTTCATGCAGCAGGTCACGTTACATGCTGGCGGACAGTGGCGCGTGGACGGCGCCGTCGAGCGCGTATCCGCCGAGACGGCGCGCGATCGGGCGGTCCGCATCGGTGCCACGCTCGTCGGACCGCCTGTCGACGTGGCGCAACAGCCCGATGCACGCGCTGCGCTGCGTATCGGTTTCGAGATCGTGCCGCGTGATGCGTGGGAACCGGACTATGGTCGTCTTGCGGAAGCACAGGTGGTGTGGGAAGCAAAGCATGACCGGGCCCTGCCGACATCGTGACCGCGATCGTCGTCCGCCCGGCCGTGCCGGCTGATCTGCCCGCCATCCTCGTCATCGAGCGTGCCGTGTTCAGCGATCCCTGGTCGCCCGAGTCCTTTGCGCCGGAGTTCACCGACGAATACAGCTTCTTCCGCGTCGCGGAGATCAATGGCGAGATCGCCGGCTACGTGGTTGCTCGGATCGTGGCGCGACAGGGAGAGATTGCGAGCATCGCGGTCGCGCCGTCACATCAGGGCACCGGACTCGGCGGGCACCTGCTCGACGCCGCAGTGGCGGCGGCCGAGGCCGACGTCTGTGAGGCGGTCTGGCTCGAGGTGCGGGTGTCGAATGAGGCTGCCCGGCGGCTGTATGCCAGTCGGCGGTTCGAGCCGATCGGCCGGCGCAAGCGGTATTACAAGGCTCCGGTCGAGGATGCGCTGGTGTTGCGGCGCAGCCCGTTCGTGTCCGACACCGCTGCACTTATTTGATGATAGTTGCAGTATTTTGAAGCGCGGCAGCGGGGCACCACCCTGTACCGTCGTTCCGACCGGCGCAACATGCGCCGTGTCACACCAGCCCCACCGTCCTCCTGGAGACGACGCCGATGTCACGCAGCTTGAACAAGGTCATGTTGATGGGGAATCTCGGGAATGATCCCGAGGTCCGTTCCACCGCCGGCGGCGGAAAGGTCGCCAGCTTCTCGCTCGCCACGTCCCGCACGTGGAACGACCCATCCGGTACCAAGCAGGAAAAGACCGAATGGCACAAGTGCATCGCCTGGAACCAGGGGACGCAGAAGCTTGCCGACGTGGTTGAGAACTATTGCAAGAAGGGCAAGCCGGTCTTCGTCGAAGGATCGATCGAGTATCGCCAGTGGCAGGACAAGGAGGGCCAGACGCGCTACTCCACCGAGATCAAGGTGCGGGAACTCATCCTGCTCGGCGGTCGTGATGGAGAAGGCGACTCCGGCGGTGGTGGCGGCAGCACCTATGCCCGCCCGGCACGCGCGCCGGGCGCCGCAGCGGCCAAGCCGGCGGCAGCAGCTGCCAAGTCGGGTGGCGATGAGTTCTCGGACTTTCCGGGAGCGCTCGAGGACGAGGAAGACGACCTGCCCTTCTGAGGCTGCTGCCGTGCCATCAACGGTGCGGCAGCAAGCCTGGAGCCTCCCGTGCCGACTGCGCGAGGAGGCTCCTGTCGTTTCCTCACCAGCCGATACTCGTCCCTGAATGGGGAACCGCGTCTGACGCTGCCCCCTCCGTCGTGCGGCCAGCCCACCGGCCGCCCCATCCGTGGACGTCCCCCCGCGCTCCCACTCGTATGCGCCGTCTCATCAATGCTTCCACCGCCGTCCAGCAGCGCTCCCTGTTGCTCGGGTTCTGCATCGCTCTCGCTGCCTCGCCGGCGCTCGCACAGGTCGAGACCCGTGACAGCGTGGCTGCTCCGCAGCCTGGGAGCGTGTTGCATGTCGTGAAGCCGCAGGACACGCTGCACGAGATCGCGCGGCGGTATCTCGGACGCGCGAGTCGCTGGCCCGAACTCTTCAAGGCCAACTCGTCGCAGATCCGCAATCCGAATCTGATCTATCCCGGGCAGAAGCTCTACGTCGGTGCCGATGGCAAGCCGACGTTCACGCCGCCATCCGTCGGCGCCGTGCCCGCCGCGACTCCGGCGATTCCGCCAGAGCCCGAGGTGATGGATCAGTCGCGGACCGTCCAGCTTGGCCGACGGACCGGGGCGCTGAGTGCGTCGCCGCTCGAGAATGCGACCATCACCGGACGGTCACTGCGCCCGAGCGTCCGTCGTGGTGAAGCGGCCGCAGCACCGTTCCTCGTCTCGATGACGGCGAAGTCCGATGCCGGTTCGCTCGTGGCACGCGCGGACCCGACGATCATCGCCGCTGCCAGCAGTCGTGATCAGTTTCTGATCTTCGATGAAGTCGACGTGCTGTTGCCTGTCGGGATGCGTGGCACAATCGGCCAGCGGCTCGGTGTCTATCAGATGGGCCCCGAGGTTCGGTACGCCAAGCTGCATGCACTGCTGGCGCAGCCATCCGGCGTGATCGAACTCATGGCGATCGGCACAGGACGCGCCGCGCGCGCCAAGGTCATGACGATGTTCGCCAACATGAAGCGCGGCGATCTGGTGCTGCCCCTCGAAGCAGCGCAGACGGAGACCGTGCGTCCCACTGACGTGGCGAATGGGCCAGTCTACGAAGTGGCTCACGTGGCGGGTGGTGTCGTGCTGCCGACCGTCCAGAACTACATCGTGATCGCGCTGCCGCAGGGGGCCAGCAGCAAGGTTGGCGATCTGTACTCATTATTCGCGCCCGGTGCCGTGCTCACCGAGACGGGTCGGGACGTGGCGCCACCGAATGCCGTGGCTCAGGTCAGCGTCGTCCGCGTGACACCGCAGGGGGCCACGGCCATCGTGGTAGGCCATGACCAGCCTGCGATCCGCGTCGGCATGAAAGCACAACTGGTGAGCCGCATGCCGTAAGACAGCACGCCGGTTTCCGAACGATCGTCGCACCCGCTCGCTGGATGGCTCAATGCTCCAGCAGGCGGGTGCGGTTAGTTTATGCGATTGAGTCACGCTGCGCGTTGGGCAGCGTTCGATGAACGTGCCGGACTCAGCACTTTCCTTCAGATCACCCGCTGCCCATGATCATGTTGCCGGAGCGTTTCCAGACTGCCCCCGACCGCAGCGCCATGCGAGGTGCGCTGTGACGCCGCGCGCCCTCATCACCGGCGGCGCTGGTTTCATCGGCTCGCATGTCGCGGACACATTCCTCGAAGAGGGATATGACGTCACGATCATCGACGATTTCTCGAGCGGCAAGGAGCAGAACGTCGCGTCGGCGGTGACCGTCATGCGCGAGTCGATTGCCTCGCCGGCAGCGGCGGTGCTGATCCGCGACGGCCAGTTCGATGTCGTGGCCCATCTCGCGGCGCAGATCGATGTGCGCAAGAGCGTCGATGATCCGGCCTGGGATGCGGCACTGAACATCGGCGGCTCGCTGAACCTGCTCGAGGCCGTGCGCAAGTCTGGCTACGCTACGCGCTTCATCTTCTCGTCGAGCGGCGGCGCGCAGTACGGCGATTTCGTCGAGATGCCGACGGTGGAAACGGCGGCCAAGGATCCGCAGTCACCGTACGGCATCGCGAAGCTCTCGGTGGAGTATTACATGAGCTACTTCGCGCGCATTCACGGAGTGGATACCGTCGCGCTGCGCTATGCGAACGTCTACGGTCCGCGGCAGGATCCGCATGGCGAAGCCGGCGTTGTCGCCATTTTCTGCCAGCGTATCCTGGCCGGCACGCCGCTCACGGCCTACGGCGATGGACTGCAGACGCGCGACTACGTCTACGTTGGTGACGTGGCGCGCGCGAATCTGCTGGCGGCCACCGTGACGCTGCCGCCGGCTGGTCGCCTCGACAACCGCGGATTCAACATCGGGACCGGTGTCGAGACGTCGGTGGTCGAACTCGCGGAGGGACTGCAGCGCGCTGCCGGGTCCGCCGTGCCGCTGCTGCATGCACCGGCGCGTGCAGGTGAGCAGCGCCAGTCATGCCTCGCATTCACGAAGAGTGCCGAGGTGCTCGGGTGGACGCCCCAGATGTCGCTCGACGACGGACTCGCGGCAACCCTCGAGTTCTTCCGTGCGGAGCACACCCAAGTCAGCGCATGATGCCGATCGTTGCGCTTCTGCAAGTCCAGGCCGCACCAACCAGTTCGATCATCGGCCTGCTGGCCCACGGTACGCCGGTCTCGTGGGCCGTGCTGGCATTCCTGCTGTTGCTGAGTGCGATCAGCTGGACGATCATGGTCATGAAGCAGCTCGAGTTTCGCCGTGTGCGCTCGTCCGCCGATCCGCTGCTCGAGTACGTGGAGCAGGCGGCGTCGTTCGCAGATGTGGCCCTGCGGGCGAATCTGGGAGCCGGGTCGCCGTTCTACACGGTGCTCCGACGTGCGGAGCGATTCATGAACGATACGCGGCCGGCACTCGGCGGCGGGCCCGACCGGCCGGCGCGTCTCTCACAGGCGCAGGTCGAGGCGCTGCAGATGCTGCTCGACAAGGAGGCCACCGCCGAACGAGATCGGCTCGAGCGGCTGCTGCCATGGCTGGCGACGATCGGTGCCGTGAGCCCACTGATCGGACTACTCGGCACTGTGCTTGGTGTCATCAATGCCTTTCTTGGCGTGGCGGCGAGCGGCAGCGGAAACATCAGTGCCGTGGCGCCGGGCGTGGCGGAAGCGTTGATCGCGACGGCGCTGGCGCTCACGGTCGCGATCCCTGCCGTGTTCGGGTACAACTTCTTCGCCAGCAAGCTCAATCACCTCACGAGCCAGATAGACGCATTCAGCACCGATATGGTCACACTGCTCGTTCGCGACGGCCGGATCTGATGCGGAAGCAAGGCACGCGGACCCGTACGCCGCTGAATGCCGAGATCAACGTCGTCAGTCTGATCGACGTGATGATGCTGTTGATGATCATCTTCATGATCACGGCGCCGCTGCTGACCGGTGGCGTGGACGTGAAGCTGCCGAAGGCGAACGTGCGCGCATCACAGGTCGACAACCCGATCAACATCACGATCACGAAGGAAGGCGTGATCGTGCTCGACGACGAGCGGGTCGCGCGCGACGAGTTGCGGAACGCGCTGACTGCGCTCGCCAGCCGTGCCGCCGGCCGCACGATCTATCTGCGCGGTGACGAGGGGTCGGCGTACGGTGACGTGGTGCACGTGCTGGCGATCCTTCGCGAAGTCGGGCTGCAGAACGTCAGCCTGGTGGCCGAACAGCAGTCGCCGCGATGACGGACATTACCGCGCCACCGTCGCGGGCAGTCGATGGCGCGGCCGCTCCTTCGCCATCCGCCGGAAAGGCGGCCGCATTCTCGCTGCTCGGGCACATCATCGTGATCGCGGGCGCGATCTTCTTCACGCGCCTCTCCCTGCCGCCCCCCCAGCCTCCGGCCTACAGCGTCGAACTGGTGGCGGCGCCGGCGGGGCCGCGTACGCTGGGTGCGGTCACCGAGGGTCCGGCCACCGGCGCACCGGCAGCGCCGGAGCAGACTGCGCCCGACGTTGCCGCGGCCACGCCGGACGAGGGCACGACAGTGGCAGCAGCGCCGGCGGCGGCGCGCCCCGCTGCGACGCCTGCCGCCAAGGCTGTGGTCAAGACTGTGTCAAAGCCTGCGGCCAAGCCGGCGGCCAAGCCGGTGGGCAGGCCCGTGCCACAAGCGGCGATACCGAAGCCGATCACGCCGCCTCGCTCGGTGGCGCCGGTGGCCGGTGGAGTCGCTTCCGTGCCCGGGACGACGCCGGCTGGCGGCGGACCGACGGGCGGTCGCGGGCGCGATGTCGTCAGCGTGAAAGTGCAGGGGATCGCGTTCCCGTTCCCTGGGTACCTGGAGAACATCACACGCCAGATCGCGCTCAACTTCAAGCCGCGCTCAGGCGCTGTGCTGCGTGCCGAAGTCTCGTTCCTGATCCGGCGCGATGGGTCGGTTTCTGATCTGCGGCTCGTCTCGCGCTCAGGTGTGTATGCGTTTGATCTCGAGTGCATCGGTGCCGTCGAGGCGGTCGGGCAGAACAGGTCGTTCGGAGCGCTGCCGTCCGGCTTTCGTGACGACGTGTTGCCGGTCGTCTTCAGTTTCGATCCCACAGTCCTGAGATGAGCACTTCGCTGCGCTGCTGCATGCCCCGCCTGTTGCGCCGTCTGGCGTGCCTTGCCCTGCTGACCGGTGCGACCACTGCGCGGGCGCAGGATGGCGTGCGACTCGGCCTCCTCTACGGCGACGGCGGGAAGCGTCCCGGGATCCATGTGCTGCCGGTCGCCGGTGTCACCGGTGACTCGGTGCGCGCGATCATCATGCGCGATCTCGACTTCGGTGATCGCGTCACCGTCATGCCGCGCAATACGGCGTTGCCCGCGCCACGCACACCGGGCGTGCTCGATTACGCAGCGGCAGCTCGGCTGGGCATCAATGGCGTCGTCGAGGTCACGCTGGTGCCGGCCGGTGCCGCGCTGGTACTCTACGACGTCGGCGCGAAGCAGGTCCTGCAGCGTCGCACGGTGTCGCTGCCCGGTACACCGAACAGTGCCGCGTGGCGGATGGCCCTGCACGGCGCGAGCGATCAGTTCGAGGAATGGATGAGCGGCACGCGCGGGATTGCCGCCACACGCGTGGCGTATGTTGCGGGCGGTCGAATTTGGGTGGTGGACAGTGACGGCGCGAACGCGGCGCCGCTCACGGCGGCCAGTGTGCGCGCCATTTCGCCGTCCTTCCATCCGGATGGTCAGTCGATCGTCTACGCCGCTCTCGAACCGGCCGGGAGTGCCATCTACGTGAGCGACCTGCGCGGGGCCGTGCGACGGGTCGTGGCGCCCAGAGGACTGAATATCTCACCGACATTCACACCGGACGGTTCGGGGATCGCGTACGCTCACGGCGAGGATTTTGGCACCGAGCTGTATCTGGTCAATGCAGGTGGGGGCGTTCCGCGACGCATCTCGATCGGGCGCGGCTCCGACAATACATCGCCGAGTTTCAGTCCGGATGGCCGTCGCATCGCGTTCACATCGGGTCGGGCTGGTCGCCCCGATGTGTATATTGCCGATGATGATGGCACGAATGCCGATCTGCTCGCGGCACTTTCGTCATCATCGCAGGCGTACCGCTCGAGTCCCGACTGGTCGCCGGACGGTCGGGCGGTCGTGTTTCAATCGCAGGTCGGTGGCACATTCCAGTCGATGGTCATCACGCTGCGTGATCGTGCCGTGAAACAGCTGACGACCGAAGGCGCGAACGAGGATCCTGCGTGGGCTCCGGATTCGCGGCACGTCGTGGTTGCGTCGACCCGCAGCGGCGTCCGGCAGCTGTGGGTGGTCGATACTGAAACCGGGCGTGCCCGCCAGCTCACGACGGCGGGTGGAACACGTCTTGCCGCGTGGTCATCACGTCTCATACGCTGATCGGCTGATCTCGCCTGAGCGTGTTTTCTTTCTACAAGGGAGTTCGAATGAATTATCGGGTCGTTGGTACGGGTCTCATGCTGGCTTCCGTCGGGATGGGGGCGTGCCGCAGCAAGCAGGTGCCGGTGGCCGCCGTGACCACTGCGCCGAGTACGGTCGTCGCGACGGATGACGGCGCCGCGCGCCGTGCTCGCGAGCAGTTCGTCCGTGATTCGATCGCGAAGGCCCAGGCCGATGCGCTGCGCGTCTCGTCCGACGGAGAAAGCGCGAACCTGCGCTCGCTGCTCGAGGCGGCGGTGCGCTTCGAGTACGATGCCTCCGACGTCACAGCGGAAGGTCGCGCCGCACTCGATGCCAAGCTGCCGATCCTGCGCACCAACACCGCGCTGCGCATTCGGATCTCGGGGCACACCGACAGCCGAGGGAGCGACGAGTACAACCTGGCACTCGGGCTCCGTCGTGCCTCGTCGGCGCGCAAGTATCTCAGCGATCGTGGCATCGATGTCGGCCGGATCGACGTGGTGTCGTTCGGGGAAGAACGTCCGGCGGCGAGCGGCGAGGATGAAGGTTCGTGGGCGCAGAACCGCCGGGCGGAGTTCGAGATCCTCAGCGGTGCCGAGTCCCTGCGGGTGCCGCCGCGATGACCTGTCGGCGGGTACTGTGGCTGACTGCGGGTACCATGGCTCTGTCGGCCTGTGTGGCGACGAAGCAGGATGTACTGCTGCTGCAGTCCGATCTGAAGTCGATGCGTTCGGAATACGCCTATCGCGATTCGACGCGCCGGGTGCAGTTCGACAGCGTGATCCGCACGATGGTGATCTTGAACGACTCGCTGCGCGGTTTGAAAGGAGACCTGGCAGCCTTTCAGGGTAACGTGCTGGGCGACCTGTTCAAGGTGCGCGACGGTCTGATCGAGATTCGCGCCTTGGCAGGTCAGAGCCAGTCGCGCATCACCGAGCTGCGCTCCGAGCTCGAGCAGCGCAACGCAATTCTTCAGTCCACCCCCCCCGCCGCCGTGCCGCCGTCCAGCACGCCTTCTTCGGGTGCACCGCCGAAGACGGCGGATTCGGCGGCGGCGCCCGGCATGTCCGTCGCTCCTGGTCCGAATCAGCTGTACACGATGGCGCTTGACCAGCTGCGCCGTGGCAGTACCTCCGCGGCGCGGGCCGGTTTCAGCGATTTTCTGGCGCAGTATCCGCAGCACGAACGTTCCGGCGATGCGCAGTACTTCATCGCCGAGACGCTCGAGCGTGATCAGAAGCTGATCGACGCAGAGGCCGCGTACCTGAGTGTGTACACTCGATTCCCACGCAGTGAGAAGGCGCCGACCGCGATGTTCAAGCGTGCAGCGCTGCTGCGATCCCAGAACAAGCCGGATCGCGCACGCGAGGTGTTCGACCTGCTGGTGAAGACGTATCCGCGGAGCGATGAAGCCGACCTGGCCCGTGAGCGTCTCCGCAGTGGCCCTCCGTAAGCACGCGACGACCGGCCGATGAGTGACATGCCATTTCTCGACCACCTCGAGGAGCTGCGATCGCGGCTCCTCAAGGTGGTGGTTGCCGTGGGCCTCGCGGTCGCCTTTGCATTCGTGCTGGTCATCAAGTTCGATCTCATCACGCTGCTCGAGCAACCGATCCTGCCCTACCTGATGGGCCGCAAGCTGATCTTCACGCACCCGGGCGATGCGTTCTCCATCGCCATGCAGGTGTCGTTCGGCGTCGGGTTTGCGCTGGCTGCGCCGGTGCTGTTGTATCAGCTCTGGGCATTCATGTCGCCGGCGTTGTACAAGCACGAGAAGAAGGTGGTCGTGCCGCTGCTCTTCGCGGCTACCTGCCTGTTCATGATGGGTGCCTCGCTGGCATACTTCTTTGTACTGCCGTTCGCGCTGAAGTTCCTGATGGAGTTCCAGACGGCGGCCCTCGAACCGATGATCACCGCGCGCGACTATTTCGACTTCGCGACGTCTCTGGCGCTGAGCATGGGCGCGGTCTTCGAATTGCCGATCCTGCTGGTAGGGCTGACCGCCCTTGGGATCATCACGCCGTCGCAGCTGCGCCAGTACCGCCGGCACGCTGCCGTCGGCTCGCTGGTGGGTGCAGCCATCATCACCCCCGGCGACCTGCTCACGACCACCGTGATGCTGATGGTGCCGCTGTATGGCCTGTACGAGGTCAGCATCATCGCGAGTTCGGTCGTCTTTGCGCGCAAGGAGCGTCGTCGCCTTGTGTCCGACGCCGAGTTGGAGGCCGAGGCCGAGGTGCTGGCGTAGTGGATCGCGTGCTGGTCGTGTTTCTGGCGTGGATGATCGGCGGCGGCGCGCTGGCAGCGCAGGGGGGTAGCCAACCGCCCGCCGGGCGCGCGCCAGCGCGGGACAC
>JBBSCZ010000011.1:0-28293 GCA_038249795.1 Gemmatimonadales bacterium
CATCGGGCTGAACGGGCGCCTGCTGTGTGGTCATACCGGGTCACTCCAGTTGAGGATCATCTTGACGCACGTTGGATCACCGAACGCAGTGGCGTAGGCCTGTACGGCATCAGCGGCGGGGCTGCGATGAGTGATGATGTTGTCCAGCGAGAGTTCGCCAGCGGTGACCATCGCCGTGACCTGCGCGAGATCCTCAGGAGTGAACTCGGCAGCGATCTTCAGCTGCATGGCTCGCATGAAGGCGAGCGGAAAAGCGAATTTCACCGGTTCGTGATAGAACCCGGCCAGCACGATCTCCCCATGCCGCGCCAGGCGGGGCACGAGGGTGTCGAGGATGTCGGTGGCACCGCTCAGCTCGAGAATTCGCTGATAGTCCCGACGTGGATCGTGATCGGGGTGCAGTACCTCGTACCCCTCGGCGCCGCTGACCCGTGCCGGGTTGATCTCCCACACCGTTGGCGCGGGGTTCCCCAGCGCGAGGGTGAGGCGTGCCGCGAGCCGAGCCAGTGAGCCGTGGCCGACGATCAGTTGCGGTCCACCGGCGTCGCCATGCGTGCGCAGCGCATGGAGCGCGGTCGCGGCGAGGGACAGCAGGATCGCGCGATCGCCGAGTCCGTCGGGAATGCGATGCGTCCGTTCGCCGGCCACCATGAGCGTCTCGGCCGCCCCACCGAAGAGGCCACGCATGGCGCCGAAGCAGCGGGCGCCGGCCACGAACACCTCTTCGCCGACTGTGCGCTGCGACAGTGGGCCGGCGTGCGTGATGATGCCGACGCTTTCGTAGCCCGGCACCAGAGGATAACCCAGTCCCGGAAATGCTGGCATGGTGCCAGTGTAGAGCAGGCGTTCGGTGCCGGTGCTGATGCCGGTATAGCGCACCGCGATCAACACATCGGCCTCACCGGGCTCGTCGATCGGCAGCGTGCGCAAGGCAAGCGTTTGCGGTTCGTCGAATACGACAGCGAGCACGTTCACCGGGAACTCCGACCTTCGAGGGGATGCTGTGCCACACGTGTCAACCTACCCGTACAACTGAGACCGTCAATAAAGGTTGACGGTTTTTTCAGGACGAGATTTTGCCGTCCGAAACCGGCGTGGCGTCCACGCGCCGGGGCGGTGCGCGCTGCCGACCGCACGCCCGGTTCGGTGTGGGTTTTTCGGTTACACTTGCGCCGCGATTATTCCGGTGTGCACGGGGTAGCGCGTCGGCACGATGCGGGTGCGTGAGAAGCCTGCCGCCCGGAGCAGCGCCTGATGCTGTGCCGTGGTCCGGGCCCGTCCACGGCCCATCGCAAACAGGTACAGGCCGAAATACGCATCCCCGACTCGTTCCGCCCCTTTCACGGCCGAGAACGGTTCGACGACCAGCAGGGTCCCACCGGGTTCGAGTGCCTCGCGGGCACGGCGGAGCACCGTCATCGCCACCTCATCGCCGTGATCGAGGAGTACGCGCACGAGGGTGATCAGATCAGCACCGGTAGGCAGCGCGTCGGTCTGGAAGTTGCCAGCGTGTACCTGAGCCCGGTTGGACAGTCCGTTCTTCTCGAGCGCGGCGCGGGCATGGACGGCCACGGCGGGGAGGTCGAACAGCATCAGGTGGAGGTTCGGGGCCCGCTCACCCATGAGCGTTACGAAGGCCCCGATGCCGCCACCCACGTCCAGCATTCTCCGATGCTGCGCCACGGGATAGGCGTCGACCACTTCTTCCGCCAGCGGCGGGACGGTGGAGGCCATCAGGTCGCTGTAGCGGGCTGCGGCCACCGGGTCCACGTCCTCGGGGCGTCCCGCTTCGCCGTAAGGGAAGTAGGCGGCGATGGCGGTCTGGCTGCGTCGGGGGTCGCGGAGCATTGCCACCGGGTCGAGCAGATCACGGTAGAGCAGCTGGTTGTGTTCGATCAGCTTTTCGAGTCCGGTGCTTGGCGCGATCGAGGCGCCGTTGACCGTGAGACGCCAGCGTCCGTCCTGGGTGGCCTCCAGCAGATCGAGCGACGCGGCAGCGCGCACGAGCCGTTCGGTACCCTCGAGCGGCAGGTCGACGGCGATGGCAATCTCTTCCATCGAAAGCGGGCCGTTCCGCAGCTTCCCGAAGAGGTTCAGCTGGACGCCGGCGTAGAGCACCTGGGAGTAGACGAAGCCGCTGCAGAGATCGAACAGCTCCCGGGCGTGGCGCCGGGCGATGAAGCGGGTCAGAAAAAAGGAGCCGGCCCAGCGCTGGAAGCCTGGCGACGCGGCCATCCGGTTGCGCCAGTCCGCGATGCGGTCGGCTACCGAGAGGCGGGGGGCGGGGAGCTCCACGCGCTCACGAATGCCGGCGACCCGCGGCGGGGCGGCAGCGGCGACTGCTGCCGGCTTGTTGCGATCAGACATGAAAAGGCGGTCCGGTCCTGACGGAAAAGTGGCGATCTGGGGCTCAGCAGCAATCTTACCTCCAACTTGCTGCTCTGTGATGCAAGCATAGCAGGTACTCTGTCAAGCTTGCGGACGGTGAAGCTGGGGGCACCTTCTCAACACTGGGGGTCGCCCAACCGTGTCCGACCGTAACAGGAAGGACGGTCTCCTGACAGTTTCTCACCAAATTTCGGGGATTGAGTGCGCGCCGCTTTTCCATTCAGTGCAATCGTAGGGCAGGAGCAGATGAAGCTGGCGTTGCTGATCGCGACGGTGGATCCGTCGGTTGGCGGCGTGCTGGTACTGGGAGACCGGGGCACCGGCAAGTCCACCGTGGTGCGCGCGCTCCCGGCGCTGTTGCCAAGCATGAAGGCGGTGGAGGGGTGTCGCTACGGGTGCGATCCGGCGGCCAATGGCGCGCGGTGCGACGAGTGTCGCGAGCGTGCGCTGCACGTGGCGCGTGGCAAGCTGCCGGTGACCGACAAGGCCGTGCCGGTGATCGACCTGCCGCTGGGTGCAACCGAGGATCGCGTGGTTGGCGCACTCGACATCGAGAAAGCGCTGCGGAACGGCGAGAAGGCGTTCGAGCCCGGCTTGCTGGCCCGCGCGCATCGTGGCTTCCTGTACGTGGACGAGGTGAACCTGCTCGAGGATCACCTGGTCGACCTGCTGCTCGACGTGGCGCAGACGGGCGAGAACGTGGTCGAGCGCGATGGTGTCAGCGTGCGGCATCCAGCGCGTTTCGTGTTGGTGGGGAGCGGCAATCCCGAGGAGGGTGACCTGCGTCCGCAGCTGCTCGATCGCTTCGGGCTGAGTGTGGAAGTGCGCACCAGCGACGACGTTGCGCAGCGCGTCGACGTGATCCGGCGTCGCGACGCATTCGAGCGTGACACGACGGCGTTCATGGCCAGCTGGCACGACGCGGATGAGGCGGTGCGCGTGCGCATTCTCGCCGCGCGCAAGCGCCTGCCCTCGGTGCAGGTACCGGATGCGGTGCTGCACAAGGCGGTGCAGCTCTGCGTGGAGCTTGGTACCGATGGAGTGCGTGGTGAGCTGACGCTGTTGCGCGCCGCACGTGCTGCCGCGGCACTCGATGGGCACAAGGTGGTGACCGACGAGCAGGTGCAGCAGGTGGCACCAATGGCGCTGCGCCACCGACTGCGCCGCAACGTGCTCGACGAGGGAGGAAGCGGCACACGTGTCGCTCGTGCGATCACGACGATTTACGGCGCCGGCTGATGGCGGTGGCGGTTTCTGCTGAGGCGACGCCAGCGGAAGACAGTGGCGCGACGCGCGCGCGCTCCGCTGCCGCACTCTGTGTGCTGGCGGTGGCTGGTGCGCACATCGGCGGGATCGTGCTGCGTGATTCGTCGGCGGGTGCGCAGCAGTGGATTGCCGCGCTGCGACGGGTGCTGCCGGCAGACATGCGCGTGCGACGGCTGCCCTCCACCGCCACCGACGACCGCATTTTCGGCGGCCTCGATCTGGCGGCGACGATCGCGACCGGCACGCCGGTGGCTGAACGCGGGGTGGTGGCCGATGCCCATGGCGGCATCGTCGTGATTCCATTGATCGAACGGATGCCCGTCGCCACGCAGACACGGCTCGGCGCAGTGCTCGACACTGGCGTGGCGCAGGTGCTGCGCGATGGCGTGCGCGCGGAGTTCGATGCTGAGTTTGCGCTGATTGCGATCGACGAAAGTGAGGAGGAGACATGGGGCGTGGCCGCGTCGTTGCGTGACCGCCTTGGTCTGCTGCTGGATGGCGATGTGCGCGTGGACGAGGCAATGCTGCCTGATGCCGCGACCATCGCGGAGGCGCGTGCGATGCTGGCGCAGGTGGATGCCTCCGACGAGGTGATGGTGGGGATCGGTACACTATGCGTCGCGTTCGGTATTGCGTCGGAGCGTGCCCCGCGGCTGACCCTCTGGACCGCGCGCGCGCTCGCCGCGCTGGATGGTCGCGGCACGGTTGAGGAGGAGGACGTGGCGCTGGCCGCCCAGCTGGTGTTGGCGCCGCGCGCGACGCGCACCCCGCCGCCGCCCGAGACGGACGACGAGCCGGAGCAGGAGCCGCCGGCCGAGCCCCCCTCGCCGCCTGAGGCCACCACCTCCGAGCCGCCGCCCGAGCCACCGCCGTCGAACGACACACCTCCCGACGACACGCCATCAGAGGCGCCACCCGACCAGCAGAACGATGGCGCGATGGATGACCGGCTGGTGGATGCCGTGACCGCGGCGATCCCTCCCGAACTGCTCGCCGATCTGCTGGCACGGGCGCAGCGGCCGAGTCAGGAGATGGGGCGTGCCGGCGCAGAGAAGGAAAGCTGGACCCGTGGGCGACAGGTCGCGGCTCGGCGCGGCGCGCCGGACGGCGTGCGGCGGCTGCATGTGCTGGAGACATTGCGTGCGGCGGCGCCGTGGCAGCGCGCGCGCGCCGACGCGAGCGCACGGCGCAACCTGCCGTCGCGTTCACTGATCGTGGAGCGCGACGATTTCCGGATTCGCCGCTATGTGGAACGCGCGGGGACGTCGGTGATTTTTGTGGTCGATGCATCGGGTTCTGCGGCGGCCCAGCGACTGGGCGAGGCGAAGGGGGCGGTGGAGGCGTTGCTGGCCGAGAGCTATGCGCGGCGCGATCGCGTGTCGTTGATCGCGTTCCGGGGCACGACGGCCGAGGTATTGCTGCCGCCGACGCGGGCCTTGGCGCGGGCGCGCAAGCTGCTGGCGTCATTGCCGGGTGGCGGCGGCACGCCGCTGGCCGCGGCGATCGACATGGCCATCACGGCGGGGGTCGCGGCTCGGCGCGCTGGGACGCTGCCCGTGGTGGTGTTCCTCACCGACGGGCGTGCCAATGTGGCGCGCGATGGCAAGGGCGGACGTGCCGAGGCGATGCGCGACGCGCTCGATGCGGCGTCGCAGTTTCGCCAGAGCCAACTGTCGGCAGTCCTGATCGACACATCGCCGCGCCCGGAGCCGATGGCGCGCCGCGTGGCCGAGGCGATTGGTGCGCGCTACGTACCGTTGCCGGTGGTGGATGCGCGCGCGATTGCAGGGGCGGTGGCACTGGCGAGGGAGGTCGGATGACGGCGCCGCGTGACGCAGTGGTACACACGCAGGCGCCGGATCGTGTCGCGGCGCCGGTGAGCCCGTTGGCTGCGTGGTGGCACGACCACTGGAGCGCCGTCGGGAAGGGGACGCTGGCGGTCGTTGGCTTCTGGTGGCTGGTGACGGGTGTGATCGTCGCGCTGCAGCGGAACGAATGGACGAAGTTTGCGGCGTGGCTGATCTCCACCGGCGTGGCGATCTGGGCCACCTATGACATTCACACCCAGCGCGCCGTGCGGACGGCGGCATCGGCTCGTCGCACCTTCCTTTCGGCGACGGCAGTGTGGATGTGGATCAACGTGGGGCTCTACGGCGGCTGGATCGTTGGGCCGGGTGGTGAAGCGAGTGCGAGTGGTGCCCCGTCAGTCGCGCTTGCGCTCGAAGCGATCTTATCCCTGCTCTCGCACGAGCTCCTGTGCGTGCTGCTGCTGTTTGCGACCTGGCTGTACGTGCGCCGGTCGCCGAATCGCCTCGCATTCACTGCGCTGGCGACGTACTGGGCGGTGCTGCAGGTGGCGAAGCTGAACATCTTCTTCGGCGTCGAGAACCCTGGTGCGCGGTTCCTGCCGCCGCACCTGCAGTTCCTGCTGAGTTACTACGGGCCAGCAGTGAACACGGGGTGGCTCCCGGTGTCGTTCTTCACGGCGGTGGGCATTGCGCTCATCTACTGGTGGCATGGCTGGCAGTCGAAGGATGCCTTCCTGCGGCAGAGCCGCGCCCTGCTGGCGATGCTCATCGCCCTTGCTGCGCTCGAGTACCTCCTGCTTGGCGTGCGAAGCGAAGCGCCACTCTGGGAAGTCTTTCTCAAGGCCCGCGGTTTTTAGTTCGTTGATCGTTGTGAACAGTGTTCTCGCGGAGAGCGTAGGGGGGCGGAGATGCGCAGGGAACTGATTGGAATGGACTGTGCTCACGGGGTGATCGTCGCTGCCACTCGAAGCATCTGACAGTGTTCACGCGGAAGACGCGGAAGCGCTGAAACGAGCAACTGCAAAAGCTTGGGGGGAACAGCAACTGCACGTGCGGTTCCCCCAGTCAGTTCGTTTCCGCGCTTCCGCGTCTTCCGCGTGAACACTTCTGGCTGTCAGCTGCCTGGGGTATCAGCGACGACGGCCGAGCGAGCGCAGTTCATTCCAATCAGTTCCCTGCGTATCTCCGCCCCTCTGCGGCCTCCGCGAGAACACTGTTCAGCCAGCAGCGCTACTCGTACCGGAGCGCATCGACCGGGTCGAGCCGCGCGGCACGGTTGGCCGGGATGAGGCCGAACAGGACACCCACCACGATCGATGACGTCACGGCGACGGCCGTGAGGGTCACGGGGAATCCGGTGGTGATGTCGAGCAGGACGGTGACGAGTTTGCCGATCACGGCACCCGCGATGACGCCGATGATGCCGCCGAGCCCCGTCAGTGTCGCCGCCTCGACGAGGAACTGCAGGCGGATGTCACCGGTGGTGGCGCCGAGTGCCTTGCGCAGACCGATCTCCTTGGTGCGGTCGGTGACGGAGACCATCATGATGGCCATCACACCAATGCCACCCACCAGCAGCGCCACGCTCGAGAGCACGATCAGTACCAGAAAAAACACGCTGGTCAGGCTGTTGAAGGTGTCGAGCACCTGATCCTGCGTGACGAGGTCGAAGGTGTTCCGATCGCGCGGGCGCAGCTTCCGTCCGGAGCGCAGTGCGACCGTGACGCTGGCCTGTGCGTCGAGCACTGAAACGTTCGGCTCGGGCTTCACGGGAATCCAGAGCCCGTTGGTCTTGTCGATGCGGAACTGCGCGTCGAGCATGCGGAACGGAACGATCGCGCCGATCTCGGAACCGGGGGGCGAGAAGATGTTGCCGGGCTGCACGTAGATGCCGATCACGCGTGCGGGACGGCCACCCACGCGCACCAGCTTGTCGATCGGATCGACGCGGCCAAACACCTTGTCGGCGATCGCATCGCGCAGGACCACGACGGCGTCACCACCCACCACCTCGGCGTGCGTGAACCAGCGCCCGGCCGAGAGCTCGCCGCCCTGGATGGTGGTGAATCCTTCATCGGAGCCGAAGACCGCCACGTTCTGAGTGCGCGAACCCTCGTACTCCACGCGGGCGATGGCCTGTCCCCACAACGACGCGTAGCGGATGCCGGGCAGCTGCCGGATGCGTTCCGCCTCTGCCATCGAGAGATTGGGGCGGATGCGAATGTACTTTGGCAGCGCGTCGGGATTCACCGGCGTCTGCGAGAACACCTTCAACACGTAGAAGGTGGTCGGGCCGGCGATCTCGATGGTCCGGACGATCTGGTCGCGGATGCCCTGCACGAGACTGGCCATCGTCATCACAGTGGAGACGCCGATCACCACACCGAGAATCGTGAGTGCGGAGCGCAGCTTGCTGGCGCGGATCGCAGTCAGGGCGATGGCGACGTTCTGACCAAGCTGTGAGACGAGACGGGCGGCGGGCACGCGTTACTCGGCGCGGAGCGCGTCGATGGGATCGAGCTGCGCGGCGCGCGCGGCGGGGTAGACCCCGAACAGCACACCGACGCTGGCACCGAGCGCCAGCGCGACGGTGATCGACCACGGGGAGACGCGCGCCGGCAGCGGCGACAGCGCCGACACCAGCCAGGCCAGCGTGGCGCCCAACGCCAGACCGAGCAGCCCACCGAGCGCGGAGACGGCAACGGATTCGGCGAGGAACTGCTTGCGGATGTCGCCGCGTGTGGCGCCGACGGCCATGCGGATCCCGATCTCACGCGTGCGCTCGGTGACCGACATCAGCATGATGTTCATGATCACCACGCCGCCGACGACGATGCCGATCGCGACCACGGCGGGGATGATGGAAAAGAGTGTCGCGGTGAGGTTTGTCCAGAATGCCACCAACGCGTCGGCCGTCACGATGCTGAAGTCAGTGGCCTCACCCGGACGGAGGCGGTGCGCGAGCCGCATCGCCTCTTCGGCGCGTTCCCTGGCGCGGGGCAGTGCGGCGGGATCGGCCATCTTGACGCTGATCGTGGTGGTGAGTCGGCGGCCGTAGAGCGCTTCGAACGACGGAATTGGCATCAGGATGAAGCCATCGAAGCTCTGTCCGAGCACACGGCCCTTTGGCGCGGCGACCCCGGACACGGTGAACTGCTGCCCCTTGATGCGGATGATCTGGCCAATCGGGTCGACGCCGTCGAAGAGGTTGTTCGCGATGTCGCTGCCGATCACCACCACGCGACGTCGTTCGCGCACGTCGAGGTCAGTGAGTGGCTGGCCGATCACGATTTTGTAGTCCTGCACGCGCTGGAATGGCGCCGTGACGCCGAACACCGTGGCGCTGCCGACTTCGCGACCACGCCACTGGACGTCGGCGAGTGGCGTGGGCCAGCCGGACTGCAGGGAGATGGCGCTGGCCTCCGGCAGTGCCTCCTCGAGCACCGCGGCATCGGCGAGGGTGATGCGCGGTCGCTTCTGGATGCTGCGCAGCATCTCGTCGTCCACGAGGCCGAGGGAGATCGGGCCGCGACGCACCTGAAAGACGTCCTTGCCGATCAGCGAGCCGGCGACCTGCTCGCTGACGTAGAAGTTCATCCCCTGGATGATCGCGATGACGGCCACCAGGAAGGCCACGGACACCATGATGCCGAGCAGCGTGAAAAAGGCGCGGAACTTGTTCGCGCGGAGCTGCGTGAGGGCCGTCAGGATGACATCGTTGGGTCGCACACTGAATCATACGATGCCGGCAACCGAAGAGTGCCCGTCCCGGGGTGGGAACGGGCACTCCCGCGGCCGTCGTCAGCGTCGGCTCACTCGTAGCGGAGGGCTGCCACCGGATCGAGTCGCGCGGCGCGGAAGGCCGGGATGATCCCGAACAGCACGCCCGTCAGGATGCTGCCCCCGATGGCGGCGACCACCGAGATCAGCGGAATTTCGGCGGGAATGGGGAACACGCTGCGAACGATGAGTGCGACCAGCGCGCCCATGGCAAGGCCGATGGCGCCACCGATGCCGGTGAGCGTGGCGGCCTCCACCAGGAACTGCCACAGGATGAGCCCTGCGGTGGCCCCCAGCGCCTTGCGCACGCCGATCTCCCGGGTGCGCTCGGTAACACTGATCATCATGATCGCGATCACGCCCACGCCGCCCACCAGCAGGCCCACGGCCGACAGGGCGAGCATGACGAAGAAGAAGGTGCCGACGATCTTGTCGTAGGTCTCCAGGATCTTGTCCTGCGTGATGATCGCGAAGTTGTTTTCGGCGGCGGGGCGCAGTCGGCGACGTCCGCGCAGTGAGGCGGTGACTTCGTCGATCGCCTGATCGCGCGAGACCCCATCATGAGGGCGGACGGAGATGTTGATCCAGCGCGGCTGGGCATTCAGCGCGGTGATGGCGGCCTGCATCGGCATGTAGACCACGGGGTCGTTGTCGTTGCCGAGCGGATTGAGCGGCTTGGTGTAGGTGCCGATGACCTCGAACGGGACATCGCCGACCGAGATCTGCTTTCCGAGCGGATCGCTGCCGGCGAACAGGCTTTCGGCCAGCTTGGCGTTGAGCACGGCGACGCGCGCTCCGGCCCTGTTTTCGGCGTCGGTCCACGAGCGGCCGGTGGTGATGGTGCCGCCATCGACCAGCAACCAGTCGGTGCTGAACGAATGCACGTTCACCGACGACAGGAAGGAATTCCGGTAGCGGGTGCTGGCGTTGGTGTTGATCTGCGTGATCACTGTCTGCACCGCCGGCAGCGCGCGGAACGACTCGGCTTCGGCCAGCGTGAGGCGCGGGTTGCGACGCCACTTGCAGGTGTCTTCGGTGCCGTCGCACGCCTCGAAGCTGATTGGCGCCCGCGTGACGTAAAACGTGTTCGGTCCAGCGGCCGCGATGTCGGCGGTGACGGCGTTGTTGATGCCGGTGATCATGGCACCGATCGCCACGACCACGAACACGCCGACCGCGACACCGAGAATCGTGAGTCCGGCGCGGAGTTTGTTGGCGCGGATCGACTCGAGCGCGATGCCGACGCCTTCGACCGTACCGCTGATGGTGGTCTTCAGTGACATGCGATCATTCCGAGCGGAGGGCGACGACCGGATCGAGCCGGCTGGCGCGTGAGGCGGGATACACCCCGGCGATGATACCCACGCCGGCGCCGACGAGCACGGCGACGATCACCGACCAGAGCGCCACTGCGGCGGGCAGTGGGGTGAGCGCGGAAATGATCTTGGCCAGCGCAGCGCCCAGTCCGACACCCGCCACGGCGCCGAGAATCGACAGGGTGGTGGACTCGACGAGGAACTGCGCCATGATGTCGCGCCGACGCGCACCGAGCGACTTGCGCACGCCGATCTCCCGTGTGCGCTCAGCCACGGCCACGAGCATGATGTTCATGATCACGATCGCGCCGACGATCAGGCCGATCGCCGGCAGCACCACGCCGGCCAGCACGAGATACTGCTTGATCTTGGCGAAGAACGTGAGGGCCGAGCTGGAGGTCTCGAGCACGAAATTGTCCTTCTCGCCCGGGCGCAGCTTGCGCTCGGATCGCATCACCTCGCGCACGTCTTCCATCACCGCATTCATGACCAGTTCGTTCGGGCTCTTCACCATGATCGCGTCGACGACGCCCTTCTGCCGGTTGGTGAGGCGGCGGAGCGGGGACGTGAACGGGGCGATGATGAACTTGTCGAACGACATGCCCAGTGCGCTGCCCTGGCTTTCAGCGATGCCGATGACGGTGTAGGGCAGATTGCCGAGGCGGAGTTCCTTTCCGACGGCATCGACGTTCGGGAAGAAGTGCTCCTTCACATCCTTGCCGATGACGACCACCAGGGAGCCCATCTGGTCTTCCTGTGGCGAGAAGATGCGTCCGTTGGT
The DNA here is from genome assembly GCA_038249795.1 of Gemmatimonadales bacterium. Taxonomy (GTDB): domain Bacteria; phylum Gemmatimonadota; class Gemmatimonadetes; order Gemmatimonadales; family Gemmatimonadaceae; genus JACMLX01. The sequence goes on from JBBSCZ010000011.1 coordinate 11,340, forward strand.
GACACCCATCTTCTTGATCTCGAAATAGTCGCGCGACGTGTTGTACGCCGTCACCATGCGAGGGCGGCCGGTGAGCGTGGTGGCGTTGACGCTGGCGTTGCTCATGGGGGCCCAGATCTCACCTTCCGGCAGCGCCGCGACGACCGGCGCGATATCCGCCTCCATCATCTGCGGGCGGCGCTGGTACTCGCGCCACATTTCCTCGGTGGTGCCACCGATGTTCACATTCGGACGGCTGCGCACTTCGAAGGTGTTCACCGCGAGCAGCTTGCCGACGAGGTCATCCTCCATGTACCGGCTCATGCCCTCGACGATGCTGACGACGGCGATGAGGAAGGTCACGCCGATGCAGACGCCGACCATCGTGAAGAAGCTCTTGAGCTTCTGTGTGCGAATCGTCTGCAATGCCAGCAGCACGGCCTCGAAGAGCGGCATGGTCAGTGCCCCTGGCCGAGGCGGCTGCGGAACACGTCGCCACTGTCGTCACTGGAGATCAGGCCGTCGCGCAGAACGACGACGCGCCGTGCGTGCGCAGCGATATCGGGTTCGTGTGTCACCATGATCACCGTCTGGCCCTGCTCGGCGAGGCTCTCGAACACGCGCATGATCTCTTCGGAGGTCTGCGAGTCGAGATTGCCCGTCGGTTCGTCGGCGAGGAGGATCGAGGGGACGTTGACGAGTGCGCGGGCAATGGCGACTCGCTGACGCTGGCCGCCTGAGAGCTCGTTCGGCTTGTGCGACATGCGCTCTCCGAGTTGCACCCGATCCAGCGCCTCGGCGGCACGTTTCTTTCGCTCACCACTCGAGATGCCGGCATAGACCAGTGGCAGTTCGACGTTCTGCAATGCGGTGGCGCGCGGCAGCAGGTTGAATGTTTGAAAGACGAAGCCGATCTCCTTGTTGCGCACCTGCGCCAGGGCATCATCGCTCATCTTCGAGACCTGCTGCCCGTTGAGCCAGTACTCGCCACTGGACGGGGTGTCGAGGCAGCCGATGAGGTTCATCAGCGTCGATTTGCCCGAGCCGGACGGACCCATGATGGCGACGTATTCGTTGCGGCGCACGGCGAGATCGACACCGCGCAATGCGCGCACGATCTCGCCGCCCATCTCATACTGACGGGTGATGGCGCGCGTGACGATCACCCAGTCCTTGTCCGGGGCGGCACCTTGCGCCGCCGTGACCACCCGCCGTTCGGCGGTGATGGTCAGCGACTCCGGCATGGTGGGGAGGCTCACGACTTCTTCCCCTTGACCGCCGCGCTCACGACGACTTCTTCCTTCACCGTGGCGCCATCGCGCAGTTCGCGGATCGCCTGATAGGTGCCGGAGACGATCCGGTCGCCCTTCTTCAGCCCACCGAGCACTTCGAAGAAGCGGTCGCCGGCGATGCCGACCTTCACCGGACGGAAGCTGACGGTGTTGGTCGCGTTGACGACGAACACGCCTTCGATATCACGCTTGCCGAGCTGCTTCGGCGGCTTGCGTCCGCCAACGCCCTGCGCCGTATCGCCACTCATGATGGCGGAATCTTCGCGGACCGTCAGTGCGATGATGGGGATCGAGAGCACCTGCTGGCGCACGTCGGTGATGACCTTCGCGGTGGCGGAGAAATCGGGGCGGGTCTCCTGCGGCGCGTTCACGAGCTGCACGACGACTTCGTAATCCACCGCCTGATCGGCCGCGCCCCCGGCAGTGGCGGCCTTCACCGAACTGTTGGCGATGCGGACGACACGGCCGATGAAGGTGGTGTCGGGGAAAGCGTCGATCTGCACCACGGCGCTGTCACCGAGCTTGATGCGCGAGACGTCGGTTTCGTCGACCTTGATCTTGGTCTCCAGCACCGAGAGATCGGAGATCGTCAGCAGGGTGGCGGCATCCCGGTTGAGTGTGCCCTGAATCGCCGTTTCGCCGTTCTCGATGTTCATGCGGGTGATGCGGCCCGACATCGGCGCGAGAATGGTAGTGCGGCTGAGCGAGAATCGGGCGTCGCGAACGGCGGCTTCCGACTGCTCGACGCTGAACTTCGAGGCGTCGGAGAGCGCCTGGTTCACCTCGACCTGCGTGCGGAGCTGCTCGAGTTGCTCCTCGCTGAGCAGCGTCGGCGTGGCCTGCTTGATCTCGGCCGAGCGATCGTAATTGCGCTTGGCCTGAATGAAGTTGGCGCGTGCCTGCGCGAACTGCGCCTTCGACGAGGCGAGTGCGGCGAGGGAGCGCTGCAGCGCCGCCTCGAACTGCTGCGGGTCGATCTGCAGCAGGAACTGGCCCTCCGTGACCTGGTCGCCCTCCTTCACCGACAGCTTGATGATACGGCCGGTGATGTCGGCGCTGACGTCGACTTTCGTGCGCGGTCGCACCTGCCCGCTGGCGGTGACGCTGGCGACGAGATCGCGGGCTTCCACGGCCTCGATCTTCACCGTGGCTGCCTTGTTGCTGTTCTTGTTTTTCGCGACGACGCCTGCGACGCCAAGTCCTGCGACGATCACAACCGCGATTCCGATCTTTACACCTTTGTTCATCTGATTCTCGTGGGTAGGTCAGCGCAGCCGGCGGCCGACAGCTTGTTCGAGCGCGGCGAACGCCCGATGGAAATCGTACACCGCAGTGATGCGGTCATTCTCGGCGCGCGAAAAATCGGCGCGGGCATTGGCGACATCGAGGAACGTTGCCTGCCCCACGCGGTAGCGCGTTTCGGCGAGCAGCAGTGCCTCACGGGCGAGCGCTCCGTTCTGTTCCTGAATCGCGACCGTCTGGCGGGCCGCATCGAGGTTCAGATACGAGATGCGCACCGCCTGCTGGGCAGCCAACTCCTGCTGACGCACGGCCTGCCTGGCGTTGTCGCGTGCGACTGACGCCTCGGCCACGCGCTGCTCGCGCTGCCAGCCGTTGAACAGCGGCAGGGAGAGCTGCGCGCTGACGTTGTACGGGTTGCGCGTGAGGCCGAAGGGCCAGGCGCTGTTGCCGTCGCGGGCGGCCGAGATCTCTCCCGGCGTCAGCGCGATGGCGTTGCAGGTGGCAGGATCGAATGGCTGGCCCACGATCTGCAGGATGCCGGCGCGCTGAAAACAGGGACTCTGCTTTCTGGACAGCGCCTGTGAGACGGAGAAGTCGTTGTCGGTGAACGTGTTGGTGAATCCGCCGTAGCCGGCCTGCAGCGACACTTGCGGAAAATACTGCGCGCGGGCGATCCGCTGGTTCACAGCGGCAACGTCTTCACGCTCGCGGCGAGCCGCCACGTTCGGGTTCGCACGCTTCGCCAGCTCGATCAGATCAGGGAGCGCGGTCGCGACGGGCGTCACCGCGAATTCCGAGGTCAGCACCACATCGAGCGGGGCAACGAGCCCGACGTTCTCGAAGAGTCGCAGCTTCTCGATCGCCAGCGTATTGCGCGCCTGAACCACTTGCACACGTTGCTGGCCCAGCGTCACTTCGGCTCGCTGCACATCGAGGATCGTGGCGGTGCCGGCCGCGAGACGGGCGCGGGCGAGATCCACCGAGAGACGGGCACTTTCCTGCAGCGTGTCCTGCAGTACGGCGCGGGCCTTCGCCTGCAATGCGATGAGGTATTGCTGCGTGACGGAGGTGCGGAGCTGCTGCGTGGCCGCATCGACCTCGGCTTCCACCGCCCGCTCGGTGAATTTCGCGGCCTTCGGCTGCAGCAGCACGTCCAGACCGTAATTGAGCGAGGCATTCACGCTCGCATTCGAGCCCACCGTGTTGGCGCTGGCACCGATGCCGATACCGCCAAACACCTGCTGACGGCCTTCGCGCCAAGACGCGCCGGCGGACGAACTGAGTCCCGGCAGCAGCTGGCCGTAGGCGCTCCGCGTGGCGGCAGCCGCCGATCGGCGGGCATTCAGCGACTGGCGGAGCTGCGGGTTGTTGGAGACGGCCAGGTCGACTGCCTGCTCGACCGTCAGCGTCGCCGACGCGGGTGTGAGCGTCCCTTGCGCCGTGGCGACCATGGGGAAGAGGAGCGCGGCAACGAGGCCACGGAAAAACGAAGTCATCGGCATGGGCAAGGTCGGAGTTATACGGACTGACCGGTGTACGGGATCCGTCGCGCTGCAGTTTCAGGGCACGTCGACTCGGGCTGCCGTCGCATGGGCCTGGCGGCACATATCGGATATGCTGTCGGGTGCGCCGGCGTTGGCTGTGACGCGACGCGGCTCGCCGCCTCAGGCGGGTGGGTCATCACGCAACACGCGGGACCTGGCCCCCCAGACCACGAGCAGCAGGCGGCCGCGGGTGTCGCGCCACCATGTCAGTGGCAGCGCGAGGCCGGTCACCGTCACGGGAGTGGCACTCACGATCGCTTCGGCGACTTTGAGATCGGTCGCAATGCCCGGTGCCGCCCGCGCGGCGGTGACCGTTCCGCTGCGGACATCAAGGAAGGTCAGGCTGCCCACTCGCGGTGTGACGCCGGCCAGCAGCACGAAGGGCACCACCGTGGCCGAATCCAGGATCATCAGGTCGCGTCGCGCCGGGAACTCGCGCCTGAGCCGACGGCGTGGGGTGACCCGCTCGAGGATGATGCGACCACCCGCGCTCGTCACCTGGACCCGGTCGAGCAGCACACCGGCACTGTCCCGTGATTCGGCGGTGTATTTCCGCAGGCCGAACAGGGAATCGGTGCGGAGTTCTGCCGTCACGCGAAGTCCTTTGCGCACGAGCGTCCCGTTGGCGACGAGTTCGAGGTCGCTGGCGGTGCGGATCTGCCGCAGTCGCAGCGACCCGCGCGCCACGGTGGTCGAATCGAGCTGGACGGTGATCGACAGAGCGTCGAGCCATGGGGGTGTCGCTGTCGGCTGTGCCACCAGCGGTGATGGCAGGAGGAAGCCGAGGAGGGCCAGCGTGCCCCAGCGAGCGGGGCGGGGTGTAGGGGGGAAAGCAGTCACCCTGTAAACTGATGGGTCTCTGCCCTCGAGCGCGACACCGCGCCACTCTTTCGCTTCTGCACCCCCGTCTCTGTCACCGACCGCTTCGCCCGAACCGCTGCTGACCCCGCGCCGCCGCTGGCTGTTCCCGGCTGCCGTAGCCGTAGTGTGTGCCGCGCTCTGGCTCAGGGCACCGTCGGCCCTCTGGCTCGGCGCCGTGGCCTGTGCGGTGCTGGGAACCGCGTTCTTCGGCCAGTGGGCGCGTCGCGGACGGTCGGCTCCGCTGCTGATCGCGCTGGGCGTGCTGTTCGTGGCGGTGGCGGGCTGGCAGCAGCGCGAGCTGCTCCGGATCAAGACGCAATTCGATGACTGGGCGGCTGCCGCGATTCAGCGGGGGAATGCCAGCGCCGCGCGCGCGCTGCCGATCGCGGCCCAACGCGTGCGGCAGCTCGTCAGTCGCGCGCTCGACGCGCCGGCAGACCCTGCGGCCGGCTTTCGCCATCTCGCGGCGCTCGATGGCATCGATGCGCGCACCAGTGTGGTGCTGTATCGGAACGGGCTTCCCGTGGCATGGGCTGGTGAGCCTCGCGCCGTGCCAGAGGTACTCCGGAGCGACCTGGGTGTGGAACGGCTGCGTTTCTATCTGGTGCTGTATGCGGCGGAGCGACGCGGTGACGCCATCGCGGTGGCGACGATGGTGCTCGCTGCCGACCCGCCCGCGCGGCATCTCGTGGAGGGGCTCGGCGCCGATCTCGCGGCGCGGGCGTCGGTGGGCGCGATCGAGTTCGCCCCGCCCGGCCCCGTCGACGCCACCGGCTTCCGCCCGTGGCAGGTTGATGGTGACGACATGCTTCGATATCGCGCCACGGCGCCGACGCGAGGGCAGGCGGTCACGAGGCAGCTCGAAGCGGCGCGTGGGCTCTGCGGTGCGATTCTGGCGCTGTGGGCATTGGCGCTGATCGTGGTGGCATGGCGGCGAAGGCCGTCGCTGGCCGAGCAGCTCGGGGCGTTGGCAGCGGGAGCCATCGTGGTGGGGCTGGTGCCGCTGGGTGCACTCAGCAACGTCTCGTGGATCTTCGATCCGAGCCTGTACTTCGTGCGCGTCGGCAACGTCACGATCGCCGGACTGGTGGCGCTGCTGCTGTCCGGCGCACTGCTCACGCTGGCCGGGATCGCGTTGCGGCGCGCTCGGCTCGCCTATCACTCGCGCGTGGTGCCCGGCATCGTGTTGCTGGTGCTGGTGGTGCTCGGGCCGTTCCTGCTGCGGGCGCTGGCTGGCGGCATCACGCTGCCCAGCAACGGTATCCCCACGCCGCTCTGGCTGGCCTGGCAACTCGGCATTTTTCTGTTCGCCGTGGTGGTACTGCTCGGTGGTGCGGCGGCGGGTCGTGCACTGCTGCGCGACCGTCGCGGTGTGGACCCTATCCTTGGTCCCGCGTTGGCGGTGATTGCGGCGGGACTGGGCCCGCGGTTGTGGGTTCCGGGTGACGCGTGGAACAACGCCTACACGCTGCTCTGGATCGCCGTGATCGCGTGCACAGCGTTGTCGCGGCCCACCAGGGCAGTACTGCTGCAGGTTGGCACCGTCGCGGCGCTCGGTGCCACCGTGCTCACATGGGGCGCGACGATGAAGCGCACGGTGGAGCTGGCCACCTTCGAGACGGCGCGACTCACGTCGCCCGACATCGAAGCGACGCAACTGCTCGACCGCTTTGCCGCGCAATTGGTGGTGCAGCCGTCGCCGGGTACACGGGCCGACCTCCTCGACCGCGTGGTGGAAAGCGATCTGGTGGCGCGGTATCCACTGACGGCGGCGACGTGGAAGCTGGACGGAACGCTGCTCGCGTCACTCGACGTGTTCGGACAGACGGAGCAGCTCGACGTGCGGCAGGTGGTGGAAGCGGCCGTCCGGTCGGGCCGCCCCGCCTCGAGCGATGTGGTGGGCTACCCCGGCGTGTATCTGGTGCTGGCCGTACCCTTCAGCGACAGCACCGTGACGACGGTGATCGTCGAACCCCGCGCACGCATCGTCGCCGCACCGGCCGTGGCCGCGCTGCTGGGATACAGTTCGCCGACATCGGGCGCGCCGCCGTATCGCTTCGAGCTCGGCGAAGTGCAGGCCGACCGAAAGCAGAACGACGGCATGCGCTGGACACGCGAGCGTGGGGCGTACGATGGATCACGGGTGGTGCCGACAGTGCTCGGTCCGCTGCAGGCACATGCGCGCGTCGAGGTGCCCACGGGCTGGTCACTGGTGCAGCGCGGCACGCTGCTGGTGGCAGCGGATCTGACGCTGCTCTTTGCGCTGAGCGCCGCTGCCGGTTTGACGCGCGCCGGCGCCTGGCGGTGGTGGCGTCTGCGTCGCCGATCGTGGCGCGGCAGCTATCGCCTGCGGCTGACGATGGTGCTCCTCCTGTTCTTCGTGGTGCCACTGAGCGTGCTGACGCTGTGGAGCTTTCAGCGCCTGCGCATCGACGACGCCGAAAAGCGTGAGTTGCTGGTGCGCGAATTCCTCCGCGCCGTGGACCGGTCCGGTGAACGGCCGGAGCTGGAGCAGGCCAGTCGCCGCATCGGCGTGCCGCTGCTGGGCTACTCCGTGGGGCGCTTGGTTGACGTGAGCGATGAGCTCTTCGGAGCCTTGGCACCGGTGGGTCTCTTTCTGCCCCCCGCTGTGGCGCTCACGCTCGCTCCCGGCGGCTCGCTTACCGCGACCAGCACGGTGAACGTGGCCGGCACGAATGTCCTGCTCAGTTATCTGAGCACCCGTGGCGCGCGCGGTGAACGGATCGTGGTGGCGGCACCGGCAGTGCTGGAGGAGGAGACCTTCGATCAGCGTCGTGAGGATCTCGTGATGCTGCTGCTGTTCGGCGCGCTGAGCGGGGTGTTGGCAGCACTCTGGCTTTCCGGCCTCGCCGCACGACAGTTCGCGCGACCGATCGGCGCCCTGCGCGACGCGGCCGTGGCGGTGGCGGCGGGGGAACGTGCCCCGCGGCTCGATGCAGCACCGCCGAGCGAATTCGTGCCGGTGTTCGACGCATTCCGGTTGATGGCGGACGACCTGCGCGCCAGCGAGCGAGCCCTTGACGCCGCGCGCCGTCGCACCGATGCGGTGCTGCGAACGGTGGCGTCCGGGGTGATCGCGGTGGACGGCGACACCCGCGTGGTGCTGGCCAATCCACGCGCCGAAGCGCTCCTCGGCGGCAGTGTGCCGGCCGGTACGCTGCTGTCGATCGTGTCGCCCTCGCTGGCAGCGCGGACGGCGTCATTTGCGACGTCGCTCAAGCGTGACGATGCGTTCGAGGAGGCCTGGGGTGACGCCACGGTGCAGGGCCGCTTCACACGACTCGATCGCGGTGGTGTAGTGGTGACACTCGACGACGTGACGCAACTCGCGCATGCGCAGCGCGTGCTGGCCTGGGGCGAAATGGCACGACAGGTGGCGCACGAGATCAAGAATCCGCTCACACCGATTCGTCTCGGCGTGCAGCACCTGCGCCGAGCCCGCGACGACGGTCGTGCCGATTTCGACGCCATTCTCGATCGTAACGTGACCACGATCCTGACGCAGATCGACCGGCTCGATGAAATCGCGCGGGCGTTCAGTCGCTACGGCGGCTCGCCGGAATCGGCGCCGGCCGCCGAACTGACCGATGTCGGTGCGGTGCTGCAGGAAGTGCTGACGCTCGAGCGCATGGCTGAAGGCACTGTGGACTGGCAGGTCGTGATGCCGTCGGATCCGCCGGTGATGGCGATGGCGCGCGCTCCCGAATTGCGTGACGTGATGCTGAATCTCCTCGAGAACGCGCGGCAGGCCGGCGCGACGGCGGTGCAGGTGAGGGTGTCACGAGAGCCCGGATCGCTGCGCGTCGAGATCCACGACGACGGCAGCGGCATTGCGCCGGAGGTGCTGTTCAAGGTGTTCGAGCCGCACTTTTCCACGCGCACCAGCGGCAGCGGCCTGGGGCTCGCGATCAGCCGGCGACTGGTGGATGGGTGGGGTGGCTCGCTCGCGATCGGGCAGAGCGGTCCCGACGGCACCGTGGTGGTGATGACGCTGAGACCTGTCGCGAGCCTCGGCGTGTCGAAGTCGGCGTTATCTTCATGAGATGACCGCACCCGATCGCCCCTCGATGCTTACGCCAGCCGGGGGCGTGTCCCGTGTCGTGATGCCGACGCTCCCGCCGCACCTGCAGCCGTGGGTGCTGCCCCCCGAGTGGCGCTGGGGGCGAGGTGCCATGCGGAGCGCGGTGCGGCACTATCAGGAAATCATCGATGCCCTCGGTCGGTCACTGACCCTGGTGACCGTGCCCGATCCCGAACACCGCCCGTGGCTGGCCCACGAGGCGCGACAGCTGGCGCACCAGAGTCATTCCGCCATTCCGACCACCTATCACTATTGGGCCGACTCGCAGACGGAAGCGCGCGGGCCCGGCTATCTGCGTCGCTGGATCGCCGGTGAAAGCGTGGAGAGCCGCACCCATCGCATCGGTCCCGATGACGCGCCGGGAATGCTCAACCTGCTGCGTACCGTCGGCACGCTGCTGGTCTACCTGCACGATCAGAATCTGGTGCATGGCGCCATCGGCAGCGGTAGCTGCTGGATCACCCCGACGGGCCGCCTCTGGCAGCTGGGATGGGAGTGGGCGCTGCCCGAGGCCCAGCGGCCGCCCGCCGTGTCACCGCCATTGTCGTACACGCCCTATGCACCGGAATGGGCCAGCGGCTGGCAGCCGACCATGCTGAGCGACCAGTGGCAGCTGGCCGCGCTCGCCTTCTCGATGATGACCGGTGAGCGCCCGTCCAACCTCGAGACGCCGCCGCCGCTGGCGCTGGTCCGCCCTGATTGCCCGGCGAAGGTCGCGACGATCCTCGATCGCGCACTCTCGCCCGATCCGGGCGACCGCCATGCGACCGTCGCGACGATGCTCCGCGCGCTGGAGCGGGTCGCGAGCGTGCGCACCAGCGTGATCGGTATCGAACGGGTTGCGCCAACCACGCGACGTGCCGCCGATCAGGAAGAGGAGCGCCTGCGCTGGGCCACCGGCGACGACTACGAGGTGCTCGCCCGACTTGGTGCCGGCACCTTCGGCAGCGTGTGGCGAGTGCGTGACCTCTCGCTCGAGCGCGAGGTCGCGATGAAGGTGCTGCATCCGTCGGTGGCCGACGACGATGCTGCCGTGGCGCGCTTTCGTCGTGAGGCGAAGCTGGCCGCACAGCTCGCGCATCCCGCCATCGTGCCGATCTACGACTGGGAGACGCGCGACGGGATCTCGTGGTACACCATGGAGCTTGCCGAAGGTGGCTCGGTGGCCAGCCTCGTGAGCCGCAACGGTGCACAGCCGGCGGTGGATATCGCGACGCAGGTGGATGGTATTCTCGACGCACTCGATGCCGCGCACACCGTGGGCATCGTGCATCGCGATCTGAAGCCGGAGAACGTGCTGATCGACCGCAATGTCCGGTGGCGCCTTACCGATTTCGGCATCGCGCACGGACCGGGCATCACCGAGCGGCATGGTGGCACCGGTACGCCGGAGTTCGCGGCCCCGGAGCAGATCATGGGCGAGGCCCAGGGGCCGAGCGTCGATCTCTTCGCACTCGGCGCGATCATCGCCTTCACGCTGACCGGGCGGCCGCCGTTCGGCAGCGGTGATGCGCGCGTGATCGTGGCACGACAGCTGAAAGGGGAGATGGATCTCGACGGCGTCCCGGCGCCGCTGCTCCCGTTTCTCGAGCGCGCGTTGGCTCCGACTCAGGAAAAGCGCTTCGCAGATGCCGGCGAGATGCGCCAGGCGTGGCATGCCGCACTTGACGAAATGCAGGATGATGCGGAGCGCGGTCAGTGGTGGTGGCGCTGGCTGGGTGGCAACTGAGGCTCAGCACTGCAAGCCCCGCACCGTCTTCACGTTAGCAAATGCAGCCAGCCCCGCATGCCCCAGCTCTCGTCCGAATCCACTCGCCTTCACGCCACCGAACGGAAGTGCCGGATCGGAGGCCACTGGCTGGTTGAACATGACGCTGCCGGCCTGCAGTTCGTTCGCGCAGCGCGCCATGACGGCTGGATCATGCGTCCACACGCTCGCGCCAAGCCCGTAGCGCGTACTGTTGGCTCGTGTAATCGCGCCATCGAGGTCGTGAACGCGCCAGACACCGGCCACGGGCCCGAAGAGTTCATCATGCGCCATCGGCGACTCGTCGGGAATATCGGTGACGATCGACGGCGGATACCATGCCGACGGGCTGCCGGGATTGGTGCAGCCGAGCTGCGCGACTGCACCGGCATTCAGAGTGGCCTGCACCTGAGCGTGCAGTGCTTCGCGTGCCTGCAGCGACACCAACGGTCCGACATCGGTGTCCGTGGCGCGGGGGTCGCTGACCTTGAGCGCGCGCATCGCCGTGATGAACGCAGCCAGGAAGACGTCGTAGATTTGATCGTGCACCAGGAACCGCTTCGCCGCGATGCACGACTGCCCGCTGTTCACACAGCGCGCCCGCGCTGCCGCCTTCGCCACCACCGGCACATCCACGTCGTGCCACACGATGAACGGGTCGCTGCCGCCGAGTTCCAGCACCACCGGCTTGAGCGCCGCGCCGGCCGCTGCGGCCACGGCCGCGCCAGCGCGCTCACTGCCGGTGAGTGTGACGGCGGCGATGCGTGGATCGGCGATGATCGACGCGGCCTCATCGCGCGTGACGAGCAGCACCTCGAACAGGCCGGACGGGCCGTCGCCGTCACGCACTGCGAGCTCGAGTGCGAGGGCGCACCCGCTCACGTTTTCAGCGTGCTTGAGCACCACCGCGTTTCCGACCAGCAGCGCCGGCGCGAGCACACGCACCACCTGCCAGTACGGGAAATTCCACGGCATGATCGCGAACAGCACGCCGAGTGGGTCGAGCCGGATCTCGTCGCCAAAGGTCGGTCCGGAGTGTGGCGTGAGGAGATCGACGCGATCGGCGTACCACTCGCAGCACACCGCGCACTTCTCCACCTCGCCGCGGGCTGCCGTGATCGGCTTGCCCATCTCGAGGGTGGCGGTGGTGGCGAGCAGATCGGCGTGTCGCCGCAACGCGCTGGCGATGCGACGGAGGAGAGCGGCGCGTTCGGCGGGTGGCACGCGACACCAGCCCTGCTGCGCGCTGCGCGCACGATCAAGCCGCTCCGAAATCTGGGCGGCATCGTGATGCGGATGCTCCGTGACGGTCTCCCCGCCATGCGGATTGGTGCTGGTCAGTCGCACGTGAAAACACTCCCGGAATGCAAAATGCACTGTGCGGACATAGCGCAGGCCAGCGTGTGAGCAGCATCGCAGCTTCCCCGCGTCCTGTCGGGACGATTACCGAGAATACACCTTCCTGATCATGATGATTCCAGACAATCCGACAGTCGTGCCCGCTAACATTCTTGGGCTCGACGGTGCAGAAATCAACGTAGGGCATCGTATCGTCGGCGCCGGTGGCCTCGACGTGACCATTCCGCAGCCCACCGGGAAGTACCGGGCCGCCGCCGTCACGATCGTGCTGGGACTTGGCATAATGTGGGCGATGCTGCCGTTTGCGCCGGGCATCTTCGGCGCGGCGGTGTTCTACGTGTTGACGGTCAAAGGCTACAAATGGCTTCGGAGTCGACGGATCCCTTCCGGACTGGCGGCCACGGCGATGCTGCTGGTGATCGTGCTGTGCATCCTCGTGCCTGGCGGTGCGCTGGTGACGATCCTGCTCGACGAAGTGCCCGCCGCGATTCGCGGACTCGACACCGGGCCGTTGATGACCAGGGTGCAGTCGTTGCGCCTCGGCCCGATCAACGTTGGTGAGCAACTGACGCGCGCCAGCGGCACGATTGCGTCATGGGCCTCCTCGAAGGCCATCGGTGCCGTCGGTGGCGCGGCCCGCGGGACGCTCAACCTCGTCATCGCGCTGCTCGGGCTGTATTACCTGCTGATCGCTGCAGACAGTGTCTGGGTGCGGGTGAAGCGCTACCTGCCGTTCACGGAAGATGATAGCGAAGATCTGCGCATCAAGTTCTATGAAGTCACGATGGCGACGGCTCTGGGAGTGCTGGCCGTCTCGGTGCTTCAGGGCACCCTGGTCGGTATCGCGTTCGCGGTGCTTAGCCTGCCAAACGCGATCGTCTGGGGCACCGTGACGGCGATCGCGTCCGTGTTGCCGCTGGTGGGTTCGGCATTGGTCTGGGTGCCGGCGGCGATCATCCTGTTCGCCAGCGGTAATGTCGGACAGGCCATCGGGCTCACGATCTTCGGTGCGGTGGTGGTGGGTAACGTCGACAACCTGATGCGGGCCGTCGTGTCGAAGCGCGTGGGCAACCTGCATCCGCTGACGACGCTGCTTGGCGCGTTTGCGGGCATCGAGTACATCGGCCTGACCGGAGTGCTGCTCGGCCCGCTCGCGATCACCTGGTTCTTCGAACTGCTGGTGATCTACGACAAGGAGTACGGACTCACGGATCGCTATCGCCTGCTGCCGCATTCAGCCCCGTGAGCCGGCGCCGTGATCGACCTGCGGTCGGCATGGAGGATGCGAGCGCAGCGACGTTCCGCGCGATGTTCGAGCAGGCGGCCGTGGGCATGGCGCAAATCTCGGCGACGAACGGCAGCTTCATACAGGCGAACGCGGCGTACTGCCTGCTCACTGGCTATTCCGCGCAGGAACTGTCGAAGATGACCCCTGCGGCGCTCGTCGCCACCAAGCAGCAGCACGTTAGTGCCACCGCGCTGGACTCGCTGCTGCGTGGGGACATTGCCTCATCGGAACACGTGACGCGCTATCTGCGGAAGGACGGCACGGTCATCTGGGTCCAGGTCACTGCCACGCTGTTGCGTGACGCCGATGGCGGAACAGCGCGGACGATGATGGTCGTCCAGGACATCACTGAGCGGTACGAGGCCGAGGCGGAACGCGAGCAGCTGCTTCGGCGGGTGCAGGCCGAGCGGAGCCATCTGGCCGACGTGTTCCGCGAGGCGCCGGCATTCATTGCCATGCTGCGGGGGCCAGACCACACGTTCGAGATGTCCAACGATCGCTACGACCAACTCGTCGGCCACCGCGATCTGCTCGGACGACGGGTCTGCGATGCGTTCCCGGAAGTCGTGGACCAGGGATTCATCGCGCTGCTGGACAGAGTGTACCAGACCGGCGAGCCGTTCATCGGAACCAACGTCCGTCTCTTTCTGGCTCGGCATCCGGGCCAGCCACTGGAGCGGCGCTACGTCGACTTCGTGTATCAGGCGCATCGCGACTCGCGCGGCGAGATCACCGGTGTCATGGCGCTGGGCGTGGACATGACGGATCGTCAGGAATTCACCGAGCGAGTGCGTGTGAGCGAGGCGCGCTTCCGGTCGCTCGTGACGGCCACCACGCAGATCGTGTGGACGACTGACGCAGATGGGGTGGTGGTCGAAGACAGTCCGACGTGGCGCGAGTTCACCGGGCAGGCGGTCGAGCAGTTGATCGGGGCGGGCTGGCTGGATGCGGTACATCCGGACGATCTCGATGGCGCGTCAGCCGCCTGGCGACGCGCAGTCGAAACGACGACGAATTTCGCGACCGAGTATCGCCTGCGTCGGCACGACGGCGAGCATCGCTGGCTGACGGTGCGGGGCGTACCGGTCATGGACGAGGACGGCCGCGTTCGGGAATGGATCGGCACGAACACCGACATCACGGAGCGGAAGGCCGATGAAGCGGTGCTGCAGCAGCTCAGCGCGGAATTGTCCGAGGCCGACCGCCGCAAGGACGAGTTCCTGGCCACGCTGGCACACGAACTTCGTAATCCTCTGGCACCGATTCGGAATGGGCTGCACCTGATGAAGCTGGCTCGCGGGCAGGAGGCCGTGATCGAGCAGACGCGCCGCATGATGGAGCGGCAGCTGGAGCAGATGGTCCGGCTGGTCGATGACCTGATGGACGTCAGCCGCATCAGTCGTGGCCAGCTCGAACTGCGCATGGAGCGCGTACCGCTGTCGGCGGTCCTGCACAGTGCGGTGGAAAGCAGCCGCCCGCTGATCGAGCAGATGGGTCACACCCTCGTCGTCACGATCCCGGAACAGCCGATCATCATCGACGCCGACATGACTCGGCTGCCGCAGGTATTCCTGAATCTGTTCAACAACGCCGCCAAATACAGCGACGTGGGCGGTCACATCCACGTGGAGGTCGTAGCTCAGGGGCACGATGTGTCGGTACGGGTGACGGACACCGGGATCGGCATCGCCGCCGAGCAGCTGCCGCGCATCTTCGAAATGTTCACGCAGGTGGATCAGTCGCTGGAGAAGTCGCAGGGTGGCTTGGGCATCGGGCTGGCGCTGGCGAAGCGGTTGGTGGAGATGCACGGTGGCAGCGTCGCCGCGCGCAGCGAGGGGCCGGGGAAGGGCAGCGAGTTCATCGTGTCGTTGCCGGTCGCCGTCGCCGCATTCGCACCGCAGATATCGCGTGCTGCGCACGAGCCGACGGACACGCCTTCGCTCCGCATTCTCATCGTGGACGACAACCGCGATGGTGCCGACAGTCTGGCGTCGATGCTGCGGATCATGAACCATGATGTCCGCACCGCATATGACGGGATGGTGGGCGTGGAGGAGGCCGACGCGTTCCGGCCCGACGTGATCGTGTTCGACATCGGGTTGCCGACGTTGAACGGCTACGAGGCCAGCCGACATGTGCGTGCGCAGTCGTGGGGGCAGGGCATCGTGCTGGTCGCCATGACGGGCTGGGGACAGGACGAGGACCGACGTCGGTCGGCAGAGGCCGGGTTCGATCATCACCTCGTGAAACCAGTGGACCCGCACACGTTGATGCTGGTGCTCGCCGGCGTACCCGATACGGCGTCGTAGCGGGTCAGGCGTGTAGCGCGACGATCGGCTGATACCGAACGTCGTGCGGGGCCACCGAAGGATGGTCGCTGCGCATGCTGCGTTCGCTGCTGCACTCCTTCGCTACGCGCTGCGTGAATCCGGTGTGCGCTGCCCCGCGATCGGATGCACCATGCCTCCGTGCTAGCCGCCCTCCGATCCGCCGCCGTCCTTGGCATCGATGCCACGCCGATCACCGTCGAGGTGAACGTGTCGCAGGGCCTGCCCCTGTGGACCATCGTCGGTCTCGCCGACAGCGTCGTGCGGGAATCAAAGGAACGCGTGGTTGCTGCGCTCCGTGAATGTGGATTCCGCATCCCGTCGGTGAAAGTGCTTGCCGCCCTCGCCCCCGCCGATGTCCGCAAGATCGGCAACGGCTACGACCTCCCGATCGCACTCGGCTTTCTGGTCGCGACCGGACAATTACGCGCCGACCGAGTCGCCGGTGTGGTCGCGGTGGGAGAACTGGGGCTGGACGGCTCGCTGCGCGCCGTGCGCGGGACGATGCCCGTGGCGCGCATGCTGGCCAGCGCCAACGACGGCGCGACACTGCTGCTGCCGCCCGCCAACGTCACCGAAGCATCGCTCGTCAGCGGCGTGCGCATCGCCACTGCCGACTCGCTGAAAACATTGGTCGCCATGCTGCAGCGCGGTCCGCTGCCGGCGGCGGGATTGCCTCCGGTCGCGGTGCTGCCGCCACCGGCGCCCGACGCCCCCGACTTCTCCGACGTCGTGGGACAGCCCACCGCCAAGCGGGCACTCCTGATCGCGGCAGCCGGCGGCCACAATGTCGCCATGACCGGACCGCCAGGCACCGGCAAGACGATGCTCGCGCGACGACTCGCCGGCATCCTGCCGCCACTCACCGACGCCCAACTGCTCGACGTCGTCGCCGTGCACAGCGTCGCCGGCACCCTCAGCGATGCGCAGCTGCACGGGCGGGTGGCACCGTTCCGCGCGCCACATCACACGGTCAGCACTGCGGGCCTGATCGGTGGCGGCACCGGCCCGCGCCCAGGAGAGGTCAGCCTCGCGCACGGCGGCGTGCTCTTCCTCGACGAGTTGCCGGAACTGGCGCCAGCGGCGCTCGAGGCCCTCCGGCAGCCGCTCGAAGATCGCGTCGTGACGATCGCCCGCGTCGCCGGCTCGATCCGATGTCCCTCCGATGTCCTCCTGGTCGTCGCCATGAACCCCTGCCCCTGCGGCTTCGCCG
>JBBSCZ010000012.1:0-27747 GCA_038249795.1 Gemmatimonadales bacterium
ATCCCGACTTGACCAGGAACGGCAATCGCCCCGCGTGATCGATGTGCGCGTGACTGAGGACGATCGCATCGATGCGGTCCACCGGGAGCGGCAGGATCTCGTTCTTGAGCCGTGATTCCGCCCGTCGCCCCTGAAAGAGCCCGCAGTCGAGCAGCACCGTCCGGCCACCCACCTCGAGGATGTGGCAGGAGCCCGTCACTTCCTGCGCTGCTCCGGAGAACGTGATCTGCATCGTCGGTCGCGTGGACGGTGGAAGAGTCTGGCGGATAGCCGCGTGAACGAGACCCGCAACACTGCTCCGTACCTACACCAGAGCGCAGCGGGCGGAAAGGTCGCTGCGCCGACTGGACGGCTACGAGCAACGATGCCCTTCCGTTCGCCGGCACCGACCGGGCATCTTCCCCGCGTGTCACACGAACCGACTTCCGCGCTGGACGGCGTCACGCTCGTCCGCCACCCGCTGGTGCAGCACAAGGTCACGCGACTGCGCGACCGCAGCGCATCCACGAAGCTGTTCAAGGAACTGGTCGACGAGATCGCGATGCTGCTGGCGTACGAGGCCACCGCATCGCTGCAGCTCGAACCGTATCCGGTCGAGACGCCGCTCGAGTCGCACACCGGTGTCACCGTGCAGGGGAAGAAGCTGACGGTGGTGCCGATCCTGCGCGCCGGCCTTGGCATGGTGGAGGGTGTGCTGCGACTGGTGCCGGGGGCGCGTGTGGGTCACATCGGCCTGTATCGCGATCACGACACGCTCGAGCCGGTGGACTACTACTTCAAGGTTCCCGGCGATGCCTCGGATCGCGACTTCATCGTGCTCGACCCGATGCTCGCCACCGGCGGCAGCGCCGCATCTGCCGTGACCTCGCTGAAGCGAGCGGGAGCCGAGCGGATCACGTTCATGTGCATCGTCGCGGCGCCCGAAGGAATTGCGCGTCTGCGCGCTGCTCATCCTGACGTGCACATCATCTGCGCCGCGATCGATCGCGAACTGAACGAGCTCGGCTACATCGTGCCCGGGCTCGGCGACGCCGGCGATCGGCTGTTCGGGACGCGATAACCCGATGCGGCTGTTCGGGTTGGCGCGCGGTCACTCCGCGGGCAACCCGAACCACTCGCGCGGTGTGTCGCGCTGTTGCTGCGCGGCATCGAGCACCCACGCCTGCTCCTCCGCATCGATGATCTCCGACATCACGCGATCGAACCAGGTGGCGGCCAGGCGTGCGTCTCCGACGCGGCGCCACAGCTCTCCGATCAGGTAGGTGAGCACCGCCCGCTCCGCCTCGGGCACGGTGCCGGGCATGGCCAGCGCCTCCTCGAATCGCGTCGCCGCCGAGCGCCGGAAGAAGCGCTCTCCTTCATGATCACCGTCGTCCACGCAACACCAGGCCGCGCGCAGCAGCAGATCGGCGACGTGCCGCGGATGCTCACCGCGCCAGTCGGCCACACGGGCGGCGGCCTCGTAGCGCTCACTCGGCGTGTCGAGGCCATGCACCGCGAGTCGTGGCGTGAGCTGCGTGAGCACCATCGCGCGCACCTGTGGTGAGACCTCGGTGCCTTCCACGAAACTCTGCGCCACGCCGGTGTAACCACAGGAGATGCAGCTGTGCACGAGGTGTGGCAGCGGCTGTGCACCAGCGGCCCGCTCGTGAAAGTCGGTACGTTTGCCGCCGAACGAATTCGTCGACGCGACCGAGCGCGACTGGAAATGCGTATCGCACACCGGACACACCAGATCGATCGGCTGCAAGCTGGTCACGCGCTTGCTCCCTTGTACGTGTCCCTTCTGGGCCGTAGAATCACGGGTGGATCGTATCGCCCGATATCGGGCTGCGCATGATAACGGATCATAAGGCCGATGCTCATCAATTTGCTCCCCGATTTCCTGGCCGTGTTGCAGAGTGCCGACCGGGTCGCGGCCTACGAGCGGTACTTTGCCGCACACAAGGCGTTGCTGTCCGCGTACTGGGACAACTACGTCGTGGACCCGACCGGTCCGCATTTCGGTGAGATCATTCGCAAGACCGTCGCCGCTGATCGCAGCGACCTGCTCGGCGTGCTCGATCGCGAGCCGCTGGTGCTGCGCGCTCGGCAGACGATGGCGCAGGCGATGAGCACCCTCGAGATGAGCGACGAGCCGGATGTGGTGCTGATGGTGGGCGTGGGCGCTGCCAATGCAGGCGAAATGGTGATCAATGGTCGTGCCGTTGCATTCGTCTGTCTCGAGCATTTCACCGGCGAGCGCAACCCCGATACCGATTCGCTGGGCCTCGATCCGGCACTGCTGCCGCCCTGGCTCGCACACGAGATCGCGCACGGTGTGCGCTACACCGCCAAGGACAGCCAGGCCGACATCAGGTCGCTGGTGGCAGACAACGGTGGCTACTACTCGTTCTGGGATACCGGCAAGCGCGCCACGCTGCGCGAACTGCTCGTGAACGAAGGGCTCGCGACACATGCCGCCCAGGCGGTCTGCGGCGGATATGCTCCCTGGGAATATCTTGGATATGGTCGTCGTCAGTACGCCCGCATCCGTGAGCTGGAGCCCTTGCTCGCACGCACGATCGGGCCTGACCTCGACCGTAACGGCCTTGGTCTGCGCCTGCGGTGGCTCAGCGATGGCACCAGCGACGACGCCCGCACGGTGGAACGTCACGTGGTCCCGGAGCGCGCCGGCTACTACCTCGGCCACTCGCTGGTGGCCCCGGCGGTCGCCGAGCGCGGCATCGCCTGGGCCCTCCGCGCCAGTACCCGCGCGCTGATGGAAGTCGGCCGCAAATCAGCCGTGGCGTCCGCCTGATTCTGATCGGGGTAGATCGAAACTCTTTTCTGGGAAGGCGCGAAGCAGCGGAGGTCGAGAGGGGTCGCGCGCAATCGAACAGCGAATCGCACAGAGGACACGGAGGGGCACGGGTGGCTCGTCCCGACGGGCACTCTTCATTGCCGGGACGAAGTCAGGAAAACCTGGGAACTGCAGCCGGTGTTGCTGTTGTCCCCTCCAAGAGAGAAGCTTGCTCGCACGAGGAGGATGGCTCGACACGCCCACCCCTCTGTGCACTCCGTGTCCTCTGTGCGATGCGCTATTCGAGCGCGCGACCCCTCCCCACCTCCGCTGCTTCGCGCCTTCCCGGAAAAGAGTTCACGATGCTGAAGTACAAACGAAAGCGGGGCACCCGACCCACTCGGATGCCCCGCTTCGAATTTCCGGAAACGACTCAGGCCTTCTTCGGCTTGGCCGGCGTGCCCTTCTCGCTGTAGACCACCGCTTTCGGCTTTGCCTTCATTCGCTCGTTGGCGATCAGCCACTGTTGCGGCAGGGCGGCGATGTTCTGCACCATGTAATACAGGTTGAGCCCTGCGGCGGCGGTGAAGAAGAACGCGAACATCATCGCCGGGAACATGTAGCCCATGATCTTCGCCTGCGGATTCGGCGGCATGCCGCGCAGGCCGATCCAGCTGAGTGCGAAGGCGCTCACCGCCATCAGCAGCGGGATGACGTACGTCGGATCCTTCTGCGAGATATCGGCGAGATAGAGGAACGGCACGCCACGGAACTCGATCGTGTTCTGGAACACGAAGAAGAGCGTGATGAACACCGGCATCGGCAGCAGCATCGGCAGACAACCCGAGATCGCGCTGAACGGCGACATGTCGTGTTCCTTGTACACCTTCATCACTTCGGCCTGCATCTTCTGCGGATCCGACTTGTACTTCTCCTGCACCGCCTGCAGCTCGGGTTGGAGCACCTGCATCTTCATCGACGTGCGCATCGCACGCTGGTTGAACGGCCAGAGCAGCAGGCGCACCGCGATGCCGAAGATCACCAGCACCCAGCCGTAACCGAGGTGCAGCGACTCGTGCATCCAGAGCAGCGTCTTCATCACCATCGTGGCGAACGGCTGCACGAAGCCCTGCAGCCAGCCGCCGTATGGATTGCTGTTCTCGAAATCACGGCCCAGCGCCACCAGACGACGCCATTCCTGCGGACCGGCGTAGAGCTCGAAGCGGAACGTGCCGTCCTGCAGCGACTGCAGTGCCGTGGCCTGCACGCGACTCTCCACCTTGCCCGTTTTCGGGCCGCCGATCACGGTGACCTCGTCGAACGGACGGTCGCCGGTGCTGGTCAGGAGGCCGGTGATGAAGAACTTGTTCTTCGAGGCGACCCAGGTGAACGGGCCCTCCTTGAGCGAGGTCTCACCCGGATCGAGATCGTTGAACGCGATGCTCTCCGTGTTGCCACCGCGCACCAGCTTCATCGCCACAGCGAGGTGCTGCTGATCCTCCGTGGTGTCGGCCTCGCTCGAGTTCAGGCCGCTCGGCAGCGTGACGCGCAGGAAGCCGGGCGACGTGAGCCCCGTGACCTTGCCACCGACGCGCACCAGAAAACTGTCGGGCTGGAAGACATACGTGATCTGCACGTTCGCCGCGCCACTGACTCCGGCGTAGGTGACGCTGCGGTCGTCGGTGCGCGTGGCGGTGAACGGCACCTTTGAGAGGTCGATCACCCGATTGCCGCCCGGCTCCTTCACCACCAGCGCGTACTGCAACAGCGACTCGGTGGGACGCACGAGCTCGACCGCCGTGTCGGCGATCCCCTTCAGCAGCGATTTGTAGCCGTTGAGGCGAATGGAGACGGGCGCTGCGCCGAGGCTGCTGATCCGGATGCTGCTCCGTTCGCTGATCAGCGCCGCGGTATCGATGACGCTTGGTGTGGCGGTGGCGCCGATCGTCGCAGGGGCGGCATCGACGGCCGACGGCAGCACGGCTGCCGCAGCACTCGGCGCGAGCGGCTGCACGACAGCGGTCGCAGCGGCCGCTGGCTTCGGCGCCGGTGCCGGCGGCGGGAACAGGTACTGGGTAAGACCGATCACCGCCGCCGAGAGGCCGAGGGCGAGCAGCATGCGCTTGTTCATACTGGGATGTCGAGGGTCAGGCGTAGCACAGGCGGCCTGCGCAATGGCGCGCGCACCGCAGGCGGCAGTCGGGAGGGTCAGGGAACGGGGTCGTGTCCGCCGGGGCGGAACGGGTGGCATCGGGCAATCCGCCTGGCCGCCAGCCATGACCCGCGAAGCACGCCGTGGCGCTCGATGGCTTCCACGGCATATGCCGAACAGGTTGGAGTATAGCGGCACGAGGCAGGAAAGAGCGGCGAGATGAACAGCTGGTACACCCGAATCAGCGCAGTGGCTGACCACCGTCCCGCCTGGACCACCGCATTCGGCGGCGTCGGGTCGTCCGGGGCCAGCATCAGCGCGCGCCGACGGGCGACGCCGGCAGTCGACGGATCAGCGACGCGACCTCGTCGCCGAGTACGGCCCATGACTGCTTGTAGGCGCTCGGGAGGGTGCGGATCACGATGTCCTGTGGGCCGAGGGACGGAAGCACGGTGACCCGTACGATTTCGCGCAGCCGCCGTTTCAGCAGATTGCGCGCGACGCTGTTCTGACCGTGCTTGGGCACGATGAAGCCGACGCGCGGTAACGACAAAGGGGAAGCCGCGTAACGGAGCTCGAGGTGAGCTGCCCGCACACGCTTCCCCTCGCGCCGCACCCGTTCCAGATCCGACTTTCCCGTGAGACGCTGGTCTCGCGGGAACCGGAACGACTCAGGCGCCGGCGTACTTGTCCGGCAGCATCACCGTCAGCTGCTTGCGACCCTTCTTGCGGCGGCGGCTCAGAATGGCGCGGCCCCAACGATCGGCCATGCGGGCACGGAAGCCGTGCTTGCGGATACGACGCTTGTTGCGGGGGCGGTACGTGGGCTTGCCCATATGTACTCCAGATGCGTGCGCTGAGAATCTTGGAAAGAGTGCCAAACCTATTCAGGACAAGCACTTCGGTCAAGTCGGGCACCCTTGCCTGACACTTGCCCGGAGACACAATGGGCCTTTTCGCGCCCGGTTTGCGATACGGGCCCCGTCCCTGTAAACTCGCGCTCCCGACCTGAATTACACCCCGCTGCACGGAATGCTGACGGCTGCTGAAACCTGGGCACGCTTGCTGGATCGCGCCCGCCTCGAATTGCAGGAGCAGACCGTTCGCACCTGGCTCGAGCCGTGCGAGCCGCTGCGCGTGGACGAGCGCGCTCTGACCGTCGGCGTACCCGATCAGTTCGCTGCCGACTGGAACGAGTCGAAGCACTCCGGCCTGCTGTCGAGCTTCGCCGCCGTGGCGCTCGGGCATCCGCTGCAGGTGCAGTTCGTGGTGCACGAATCGGCGCGCACGAAGCCGCAGATGGATCTCTTCGTCGCCCCGATCGAGACCGCACCGCGACCCGCCGCCGTCGCGAACCCGTCGTTCGCACCCCTCTCGGAACGCTACACCTTCGATCACTTCGTAGTCGGCAAGAGCAACGAGCTGGCCGCGGCGGCCGCCATCGCGGCGGCCCAGGCTCCCGGCAAGCTCTACAACCCGCTCTTCCTCTACGGCGACACGGGACTCGGCAAGACGCACCTGATGCAGGCGGTGGCGCACGAGCTCCTCAAACGCGACGCCGGCACGCGGATCACGTTCGTGGGCACGGAGCAGTTCACCAACGAGCTGGTGGGCAGCATCCAGAGCCGCACCACGCAGGATTTCAGGCGGCGCTACCGCGAGACCGATCTGCTGCTGGTGGACGACGTGCAGTTCCTGAAGGGCAAGGAAGCGACGCAGGAAGAGTTCTTCCACACCTTCAACGCGATCTACGAGGCGGGTCGCCAGATCATCCTGACCTCCGACCGCCCGCCGTCGGAGATCCCCGGCCTCGAGGCGCGACTGGTCAGCCGCTTCCAGTGGGGCATGGTCGCCGACATCGCGATGCCGGACGTGGAACACCGGGTCGCCATCCTGCGGCGCAAGGCGGAACTGGACCACCTCGAGCTGACGATCCCCGACGACGTCATCCAGGTCATCGCCGACAACGTCCGCTCGAACGTGCGCGAACTCGAGGGGGCGATCATCAAGCTCCTCGCCTACGCCTCGCTGAAGCACGCCGACATCACCGTCGAGCTGGCGCGTGAGGCGCTCCGTGACCGCTTCCGCAGCGACGGGGGTGCTGCCGCCCCTGCCGGTATCTCCGTGGCCGCCATCCAGGCCGTGGTGGCCCGGGAATGGGGTGTCACGGCGGAGGGGCTCAAGTCGAAGACACGCACCAAGATGCTCACCGTGCCGCGTCAGGTGGCGATGCTGCTCTGCCGCGAGCTGCTGGCGCTGCAGCTGGTGGAAATCGGCAACGCCTTCGGCGGCCGCGATCACTCCACCGTGATCCACTCGCTCGATCGCGCCGAGCAGTCGTCGAAGGACGACATCACCTTTGCGGCACGTGTGGAAAAGGTTCGCCGGCTGTTGGAAACCGGCGAATGATCCACACTGCTCCACGCCGAATCGCAGCCATCCACAGCGCGCCGGGTGGAAATGCACACGCCTGCGGAAAACCGGTGACGTTGTACCCGCTCTTCCACAGGCACTTTACTTGGCGAAACCCTTGTCAGCGCGTAAGTTCCGGCGTTCTTCCACAGTTCGGCAGTGCTCTACGACTACGACTGTTAAAGATTTATAGAACAGCATTACAGCAGGGCATCCACACTGAACGGCACATGGCGGTTCAGATCTCCGGTTCGATTGCCACACAGGGCGTTCGCCCGGCGTCGATCCGGTGCACTCCGAGGAGCTGATGCGATTTACGATCGCGCGTGAAAAACTCCAGGAAGGCCTGGCGGCGGTCGCTGCCAGCATCCCCGGCAAGACGACGTTGCCCGTGCTCGCGAACATCCTGGTCGAGACCACCGATCAGGGTATCCGCTTCTCCGGCACCGATCTCGACATCCACGTCAGCCATGAAGTGCATGCCGACGTGGAGCGGCCAGGCGGCATCACCATCCCCGCCAAGAAGCTGCAGGAGCTGGCCCGCGAGCTGCCACACTACCCGGTCAAGATCGAGGCGGTGGGCGAGCAGAAGGTGAGCCTCGAGTGCGGCCGCTCCAAGTTCAAGCTGAACGGCCTGCCGAAGGACGATTTCCCGCAGTTTCCCGCCATCAAGTTCGGTGAGGGCTGGCGTGTGAAGTCGGCCGACGTGCGCAAGCTGATCCGCCATACGTCCTACGCCGTCAGCACCGAGGAAAGCCGCCCGATCCTCAACGGCGTGCTCTGGGAGCTGAGGCCCGACCTGATGCGCATGGTCGCCACCAACGGACACCGCCTCGCGAAGATGGATGTCGCGGTCAGCGATCATGGTGGCCAGACGACCGACCTGATCGTGATGCCGAAGGCGTTGGACCTGGTGAGCAAACTCTTTCCCGACGAGGAGGAACTGGAGGTCGCACGCGGCGACAACCACCTCGCGTTCAAGAGCCCGTTCACCACGATCTACACGCGCCTCATCGAGGGGCCGTATCCGAACTACGAGCAGGTGATCCCGAAGGACAACGACCGTTTCGCGATCGCCGACAAGGATGCACTGCAGGCGGCGGTCCGACGCATGGCGACGGTCGCGTCCGACCAGACGCACCGCATCAAGCTTTCGTTCAACGCCGGCCTCCTGCGATTCCAGGTCACCACGCCCGACCTCGGCGATGGCCAGGACGAGATCGCCATCCGGTACGAAGGCGATCCGATGGACATCGGCTTCAACGGCGCCTACCTGCTCGAGATCCTCAAGTACATCCCGACTCCCGAAGTGCGCCTCACCTTCAAGGCGCCCGAACGCGCCGCGACGGTGGAGCCCGAGGGATGGTCCGACCCGGCAACGTATCTCACGATCCTGATGCCCCTGCGCCTCAGCGACTGAGGCGCAGGGGCAGGGCACGGCAGGACGAGCGTTCCGCGGCACGTGACACCGTGCGGAACGCTGGAGCGGAAGACATTACGGCTGCAGTGCGGCGGTGTCGGTGATCTGCTGCAGCATCCGGCGTGTCTGCTGACCATTGGTCAGCTCGAACTCCAGCGACTGCGTGGTACGCAGCGTCTGCAGCCGTCGTGATGCGACATGCACCACACCCAGCGCATCACTGGTGCCGACGCCGGCCAGCGTCACCAGCTGGTCGCGGATGATGGCGCTGCCGGTGGCGCGGAGCAGCGCGCGGCGCTCCAGCAACACGGTGACCGAATCCATGGCCGAGAGCGTGCGATAGTTCGCAATCGATACCATGGTCACCGGCAGCCCGCTGCGACAGGTGGTCACGGTCAGGGTATCACTCCACTGCTGATCGGCTCGCAACGGCGTCGGCAGCATCGGAAGAAGCTCAGGCAGCAGCCCCGCCATCGGGCGCTCTGCGGTACATGCCGACGCGCTGTCGCCAGTGATCCGTGGCCGGCCGTTCTCGAGGATCGCCGACACACTGATGCCGCTGGTGAAGGCATTCGTTGCACGGCGGATCATGCCGGTGGACGTCAGTTCCAGCGAATCGATGGAGAGCGTCGCGATGGTGTCGATCGCGCTCGAAATGGCGATGCCGAGCAGCGACGTGGTGACGACCGTATCCACCAGCGGTGTTTGCGGTGCGCGGTCGAGCGACAGCACGGCGGTGGATGTGACGCGATAGCGAGCGCCAACACTCGTGACCTGCGCCGGCACTGAAAGCGGAAGAAGGAGCGCGCCGCAGATGCCAGCTGCGCGCAGAAGTCGTGGCCGGATGACGTCGACCAGGGGTGGCATGCGACAGCAGAACAGCATGCGCGTGATACGAAGGTGAAGGTGGCGATGCGCGCCGGCCTGTAAGCCGGGTTTTGTCATCACGCGAACGTGATGGATGATCATTCCTCTCGGCGTACAGTCACCTGCACGCTCCAGCAGCCTACCCGCGGCGTCTTGTTCGGAACGGGTCGTTCCTCGCCGCATATTTGGCCTTGCTCCAGCTGGGGTTTACCCTGCCATCATCGTTGCCGATGATGCGGTGCGCTCTTACCGCACCTTTTCAACCTTACCCGATCCGGCACGAATGCCGGCCGACGGCGGTGTATTTTCTGTGGCACTTTCCGTCGCACGACAGTGATCTTCCACTGTCCCACGCCCAGGCGTTACCTGGCAGCCCACCCTACGGAGCCCGGACTTTCCTCGAGCAGGCATCCTTGCGGATCTGTCTCGCGATCATCCGGCCGACGCACATCACCTGTGCTCAATATATCGGCTCGACATCATCCCAGTACTGGGACGTTCACTTTGGAGTCAGGACCGGCCGCGTGCAGTGTAACGATCACGGCTGCAACGATTTGCATGACCGATTAGTGACGGATGGCTACATGCTATCGTCGTCACCTTCATCACGAGGTTCTCGGCTCATGCCTTCGTACTCCCCCGGCAGCACGACGACGCGCGACGGCGGACCGGTTCCGGTCACCACCATTCTCACACCCTCCGAACGGAGCGCTGTCGATGCAGCAGGCCACGGCCTCTACCGCGCCGTGC
Source organism: Gemmatimonadales bacterium (assembly GCA_038249795.1). GTDB lineage: Bacteria > Gemmatimonadota > Gemmatimonadetes > Gemmatimonadales > Gemmatimonadaceae > JACMLX01. Next base: position 10,384 of record JBBSCZ010000012.1, read on the forward strand.
ACCGATCCTCACTGGACGAAGTGCGACGCGACCTGCGCGAGCAGAGTGCAACGGCGGTTCTCCTCTCACTCGCCTGCTGTACACCACGCGACGCCATTCGCATGGCTGGCATCCTGCGCGATCATCCGCGCGTACCCATGATGGGCCTGGTCACCAACGCCGAACGTGTGCACCCGCAGTCGCTGCTCTCGCTGGGACGCAGCGGCATGCGCATCGTCATCGACGCGCGCGAGTCGGGAGGTTGGCGACTCCTGCGCGAAACGGTCGCCACGGCCGACCGCGGCTCATTCAACATCGACTCGGTAATCGCCGACCTGCGCCTGCGTCTCGCACCGGCGGCGGAGGACTGCCTGCAACTGCTCGAGCTGCTGTTCGTCGCCAAGCCGGCCGTGCACGCGGTGCGAAACGTGGCTCGACTGGTGGAGATGCATCCCGGGACGCTCATGAGCCGGTTTCAACGTGCGGGACTGCCGCCGTTCAAGAGCTACGTGGATCTGGCGAACCTCGTGCGCGCTGCCTGCGCCCTCGAAGATTCGCGCCGGTCGATCGCCGACGTCGCCATCCATCTCGACTACTCGTCACCGCAGAGCTTCGGGCGGCACGTGCAGCTGGTCATGGGAATGACGGCCGCGGCATTTCGGGCGGCATACGACTGCGAGGGGATGTACCGGAGGTTCTGTGACGAGGTGATCACCCCGGTGCAGACGCAGCTGTGTCAGTTCAGACCACTGCGCGCCGTCGAGGACGGCCGCTGACCGGAATCACCCAACTCCGGTGCCGGCTGACGCGGGTATCAGGGCCATGAGCTCGTGTGCCGTCGTAAAGGCGATGAGCGGGATGCCCCGGGCCTCCAAGGCCTCACGGGCGCCTTCCTCGCGGTCCACGAGAGTGAGTGCGCCGACCACCTCGCCCCCTTCGGCACGAATGGCGGCGGCAGCGTTCAGCGCACTGCCGCCGGTGGTCATCGAATCCTCGATCACCACCACCCGATCACCGCGCCGGAACGACCCCTCGATGCGTTTGCCCAGGCCATGTCCCTTGGGCTCCTTCCGGACCGCGAAGCAGCGGATCGGGGCTCCGGTCAGTGCACTGGCATAGGCGATGGCGTAGCTCACCGGATCGGCACCCATCGTCAGTCCGCCCACGCTATCCACGGTCCAGCCGCTGTCGAGCAGCGTGCCGAGCGCCAGCGGTCCAACCAGGATGAGGCCATCGGGACTCATGGTCGTCAGGCGGCAGTCGACGTAGAAGTGGCTGATGCGGCCGGAAGCCAGAGTGAAGGTACCGCGGCGCGCCGAACGCTCAGCCAGCAGCTGCACCAGCTGTTCGCGCGGGGGCGCCGTCACACTCAGGTGTCCTTCGAACCGAACAACCCCTTTACCTTCCCGAACAGCCCACCCGACTTCGGGGCAGCCGGAGCCGGCATGGAGACCAGCGCGCTTTCGAGTGCCGCCGCGAACTCGACGATACCTGCGTAGCGGTCACCGGGTTGGCGCGCGAGTCCCTTCATGACGACCCGCTCCACATCATCGCTGAACGTCAGCCCGGGCACGGCCTTGTTGAGCGGCGTGGGTGGCTGCGTGAGCAGTTGCGACAGCATGTCGCGGGTGGAGCGGGCGGTGTACGGGTGAATGCCCGTGAGCAGAAAGTACGAGATCGTGGCCAGGCTGTACTGATCGGCCGCCGGACCGACGAGTACGCCACTCAGCGCTTCCGGCGCGACGTAGAGCAGCGTACCGACGAAAAAGCCATCGCGGGTGAGACGCTGGTCGTTCCCCTGCTCCGGCTCGGCAGCGATGCCGAAATCGAGCAGACGGACCTCGTCCGTGACCCCGTCGTACATCAGGTTCTCAGGCTTCAGGTCGCGGTGCACGATGCCCTGCCGATGCGAGGCGTCGACCGCGGCGGCAATCTGCCTCACGATGCTCGCGACCTGCACACGAGGGAACGCGCCAGTGCGCTTGGCGACTTTCTCCAGCAGTTCACCCGGCGCCCACTCGATGGCCAGGTACTTCATGCCATCCGCAGCGCCGAGCTCGATCGTACGGACGACGTTGGGATGCACGACGCGCAATCCGAATTCCGCCTCACGCTCGAAGCGGATGACGGCAGTCGGGTCGTTGCGCAGCTTGGTGCGGAGCACCTTCAACGCCACGGTGCCGTGCGTCGGGTGCGACGCACGATAGACCATCGCCGTCCCACCTTCGCCCACCATGTCCTGCACCGCATATTCTGCGATGACCGTACCAATCAGTGCGTCTCGAGGAGTCACGGGGGTGAAGCCTACGTGGCAACAGGGAAGGCGGCAAGCGCACCGCCCCTTCTGCGGCAGCACCAGCGGGGCGCAACGAATGCTTCAACCCATGTGTACCGTATCTTGCAAGGCACTGGGATTCTTCAGGATCGTTCACTCACGCGTGATTTCGGCGGACGTCATGGCACTGCAGGCGACATCTTTCTCACGGCTTCCCTTGCGAGGCCTCGCCGTCGGCCTGCTGGGTGTGGCGGTCACAGCCTGTGCGGGCGGACCGGCTCGCACCGGTCCGCCGGGCGCCGAAGCCCCAGCTGCCCCGCGGCGCGGCGACCTCGTCGCCCAGGCGAACGTGACGCAGGTGCTGCAGCGGACCGGCCTGTTGGCCGGTGGTCTGCCATTGCCCTTCAGCGGGTCGGTGGCCACGCTCCCCGGTCCGGTCGCCGACAGCTCGCTCGCCATCGTCTCCCTTTCCTTTCCGACCATCGCCTTCTCGTTCGTTCGCGAAGGCGACCGTTTCCGGGCCTCGTACTCGGTGGCCGTGGAGATGCGGAGCAACGGCGCGGTCGTCGTGCGTGGCGAGACGAACGACACCGTCCGCGTGCTCGCATTCAAGGACACGCAGCGTGGCGAAGAAAGCGTCCTGTATCAGCAGCAGCTGCTGGTGCCGCCCGGCACCTACACGATGGCCGTCCTGATCCGCGATGGCGGCACCTCGCGTTCCGCAGTGCAGGAGCGGCAGATCACGATACCGCGCTACGGCGGTCAGCCGAGCACGCCGATCGTGGCGCTGGAAGTCGCACCGCGCGGCAGTCCTGCCACCGGCCCGGACCTGCTGGCGAATGCGCGCAGCACGATGATCCTGGGACGCGACACGGAGCTGCCGCTCTATCTCGAAGTCCGGGATTCATCGCCCGGCGGCGTGACGGTCAACGTCGCAGTCCGCGATGACAGAGGCGTGGCGCTCTGGCAGGACAGCGTGGTGCTCCCGGCGCGCGGCACCCTCGCCAGCTCGGTGGTACGGGTGCCCGTGGCGCGGCTTGGCGTGGGCATCGTGCAGGCCGCCGTCTGGCGCACGGGGCAGCGTGACACCGCCACGCAGCCGGTGCTGATCAGCTTCGGTGACGACCTGCCCGTGGCTTCTTTCGAGGAGATGATCAACTACCTGCGCTTTTTCGCGAGCGGCGCGCAGTTGAAGGCTCTCAGGACCGGCACGCCGCAGCAGCGAGCGGAGGCGTGGGCTGCCTTCCTCAGCGAGAGTGATCCGATCGCGATGACGCCGCAGAACGAAGCGCTCCGCGATTATTTCATGCGCATTCGCTTGGCCAACGAGCGATTCCGAGAAGATGGTGCGGTCGGCTGGCTGTCGGATCGAGGGCAGACGTACGTGACACTGGGCGAGCCGGAACAGGTGCTCGACAACAACAACCGGGCGCAGGCCCTGGCGATGGGTCAGCGTGGCCGGCTTCAGGCGTGGGACTATCCGCAACTGCGCATCCGCATCATTTTCGAGGATCGCACGGGCTTCGGGCGATGGGTGTTCGTCGGCAACAGCGCCGGTTTGGTTCAGACTGCTTTGCAGCGCCGCAATACGCGATGACCGTGCGGCTCGTCGGGCGCGGACGTGAAGGTCCGCGCAAGACGCTTCATCTCACCACGGCGTCGGTCCCGCTCGCGCTCTGGATCGGTGTCCCACAACGCTCGGTCGCCATTCTGCTGCTGGCGCTTTTCGGTTTGGCGGTGGCGGTGGAACTCACGCGCCGCCGGTCCGCCACCGTCGCCACCCGATTCAATACGACCGTCGGGATGCTCTTGCGGCCGCACGAGGCGGCGAACGGCATCACCGGCGCCACCTGGCTGTTGGCGACCTTCGCGATCACCTGTCTCGCCGCGCCGCTTCCCGTGGCGATCGCGGCCACGTGGGCGGGAGCGGTGGGTGATGCAATGGCGGCAATCGTCGGGGCGACGTGGCGACGGATGCGTGGTGGCCAGGGCAAGACCATCGCCGGCAGCGCGGCCTGCGCGCTCGCAGCAGCATCGGGCGCCTGGTGGCTGGCCGAATTCACGCTCCCGCTGGCGATCGCGCTGGGCCTCGTCGCCGCCGCCGTCGAACGTCCCACGATGGCGCTCGATGACAACGTGCGCGTCACCGCCGGCACGGCCATCGCGGCCCTGATTCTGCTGCGTCTCTGATCGGCGGAGCGCTGCCGACCGGCGGCTAGGTTTCGGACATGACCGCGCCAGTCCCGACCGAACCGACGTCGCCTCGCCTCTTCCTGGTGGACGGCTATGCGCTGATTTATCGCGCCTTCTTCGCCCTCATCACTCGGCCGCTGAAAACGAGCCACGGCGAGAACACGTCGATCGCGTGGGGTATCGCGAATTTTCTCAATCGGCTCGTGAAGCAGCACCGGCCCGACTACCTCTGCTGGATCCACGACTCCGGCGCGACATTCCGCGACGAGATGTACGCCGACTACAAGGCGACGCGCGAGAAACTCACCGACGACCTGCAGGCCGACTTCGATCTGGGACTGCAGCACGTGCGGAAGCTGCTGGACGCGTACGACACGCCGATCATCTCGCTCGAAGGCTTCGAGGCCGATGACGTGATCGGCACGCTGGCCCGGCTAGGCGTGGAGAACGGGCTGAACGTGGTGGTGGTGTCGGGCGACAAGGATTTTCACCAGCTCGTGCGCCCCGGCGTCTGGCTGCTGAATCCGGGTCGTGGTGGCCCGGCCAGTGTGGATGAGCACTGGGTGGGTGTGGAGAACGGCAGCGAGCGCCTTGGCGTCCCGCCCGAACGCACCATCGACTTTCTCGCACTCGTCGGTGATGCGTCCGACAACGTGCCCGGCGTGAAGGGCATCGGCGAAAAGGGTGCGCAGGAGCTGATCAGGGAGTTCGGCGATCTGGAATCGATCATCGCGAACGTCGCGAAGATCACGAAGAAGCGGCCGCGCGAAGCGCTCGAGCAGCAGCAGGCCGAGGCGCGTTTGTCGAAGGCGCTGGTCACGATCCGGCAGGACTGTCCCGTGACGCTCGACCTCGATCGGCTGCGCTTCCAACTCCCCGACGCGTCGGAGCTGCGACAGGTGTACGTGGACCTCGAGTTCACCTCACTGGCGCGTCAGCTTGGCGATGCGCCGGCCGGCTCGCGCTCGACGCCGTCGTCATCGGACAGCGCGCCGCTCGATTTCGTCGCAATGAATGACGATGCCTCCACGGTACCGGCAATTCCGGTGACGTATCGCACCGTTAGCACACTCGAAGGGCTTGCAGAGTTCGTTGCCCGTGCGCGCGAGGTGCCCGTGATCGCGTTCGACACCGAGACGGTGGTCGATGCGGAGTGTCCGATTGCAATCAACGCCATGCGGTCGCGCGTGGTCGGTCTGTCGTTCGCCACCGGACCGGGCGAGGCGTGGTACCTGCCGTTTCTGCACGCGGTGGCTGGTGCGGTGCAAGGCGACCTGCTCGATCCGGACGCGCACGTGATCCGTCCGGTGGCGGAAAACCTGCCACCACTCGACAGCGAGGCATGCCGTGCGCTGGTGGCGCTGCTCGAGGACGCGTCGGTGAAGAAGGTGGCGCAGCACGCGAAGTACGACATGCTGGTGCTGCGCCGAGCCGGCATCACGGTGCGCGGCCTCGTGTTCGACCCGATGCTGGCGAGCTATGTGCTCGATCCGGGGCGACGCTCGCATGGGTTGGACGCGTTGGCGCTGGACATCTTCAACCATCGCATGACCCCGTACGAAGAGGTCACGGGCAAGGGTCGCAACCAGGTGACATTCGACCGCGTGCCGGTGGACGTGGCCACACGCTACTCGGCTGAGGACGCGGACTTCACGCTGCGGCTGTACGAGCACTTCGATCCGCTGATCGAGCGGGCTGGCGCACGTCCGTTGCTGGATGGCATCGAGCTGCCGCTGGTGTCGGTGCTGGCCGACATGGAATGGGCCGGCATGACGATCGATCTGCCGTGGTTCGCGTCGCTCAAGGAGCAGTTCGCGTCGGAGCGTCAGCGGGTGGAACAGCTCATCTACGAATCGGCTGGCGAGACGTTCAACATCAACTCGAATCCGCAGCTCCGCGTGATCCTGTTCGAGAAGCTCGGCCTGCCGGTCAAGAAGAAGACGGCGACGGGCCCGAGCACCGACGTGAGCGTGCTGCAGGAGCTGGCCGATGAGGGACATGTGCTGCCGGCATTGCTGATGGAGTATCGCGAAATCTTCAAGCTCGAGGGCACCTACATCGACTCGTTACCGTTGCTGGTCGATCCGCGCGACGGGCGTATTCACACGACCTTCAACCAGACCGTGGCCGGCACGGGGCGCTTGTCATCCACCGACCCGAACCTGCAGAACATTCCGATCCGTCGTGAACTGGGCCGCCTGATCCGTCGTGGCTTCGTGGCCGCACCGGGCACGCGGTTGCTGGCCGCCGACTATTCGCAGATCGAGCTGCGGCTGCTCGCGCATCTGTCGCAGGACCCGGCGTTCGTGACGGCGTTTCGGGCGGGGGGCGACATTCACAAGCAGACCGCCAGCATCATCTTCGGCGTCCCGGTGGAAGAGGTGACCGGCGAGATGCGTGCGCGTGCGAAAACGATCAACTTCGCGACCATCTACGGTCAGGGTGCGCGTGCGCTGAGCCTGCAGCTCAAGATCACCTTTGCCGAGGCGAAGGATTTCATCGCGACCTACTTCGAGCGGTTCGCCGGAATTCGCGCGTTCCTCGATTCGCAGGTGGTGAAGGCGCGCGAGACGGGGTATGTCGAGACCATCTTCGGTCGCAAGCGCTTCATCCCCGAAGTGGCCGACCGCAACTTCAACACGCGTGCCTTCGGCGAGCGGATGGCGCAGAATTCACCACTGCAGGGTTCGGCCGCCGACCTGATCAAGATCGCGATGCTGAAGATCGCCGATCGTCTTCCAACCGATGGCCATGGTGCGCGCATGTTGCTGCAGGTGCACGACGAACTGGTGTTCGAGGTGCCGGTCGATGCGATGGACGAGGTGACGGCCCTGGTCGTGCACGAGATGGAGCACGCAGCAACACTGAGCGTGCCGCTGGTGGTCTCGACCGGCGTGGGCGACAACTGGCTCGACGCGAAGTGAGTGTGATCCGTTGAGTGACGATGCGTCGGCGCGTGCGGAGAATCCGCGACTGCAGTGGTGCGAGTTCAGCTCACGTCGCGAGGGGATGATTCACGCGATGGTCGGCGGCCTCTGGCTGCACCGTCACGTCTGGTTCGAGACGCCGATGGCGCATCTGGTGAGCACCGATCGCGATCTGCTCCTCGCGTACGGCGTCGCTGTCGGCCTCCCTGCCCACCGGCTGCAGGATAAATCCCTCAAGGACCCTCGGACCGGTGAGCGTCGTGCGGCGTGGCACTGGGACCTCGTCGGTCGCTACCTGCCTCCGCGGTCGGTGCGGTGAGTGGAGGTCGGGAACAGCTTTCATCGCAGAACTGCACTGCCGCCGAACAGCACAAATGCTGAACTGCTGAACTGCAAACAGAAAACGGATGAAAGGTGTTCGACCGAGGGGCAGCGGCGGGCTCAGCATCGAGCGTGAATTTTTCGGGAACAGCAGTGGCTGCTGCAGTTCCCATCAAAATCTCGAAACTTCCATCAGCGCGGAGCCTTCGTGATTCGGGCGAGTGTTCGCCACTCACCGTAGTTCAGCTGTTGTGCCGTTCGGCGGCAGTGCAGTTCTGCGATGAAAGCTGTTCCGAACGCCGCCCAGCAAACAAAAGCCTTATTTCTCGGCGATGGCCTTGATCGATGCGAGGCCACGTTCGATGTCACCGCCGAGGCGCTCGTCCATCGACACGAAGACCTGCATCACTTTCGACTTGAACGTGGTTGGGCCGTGCGTCTTCCAGGTGACCGTGGTGCCAGTGCCGGCAGGTGTGAGCGTGTAGTCGGCGATGCCGCGGCTCTCGACCGGTGCGAGGAAATCGAGCTCGATGCGGACGCTCGTCGGCGCCTTCGACTCGAGAATCTCCATGCGGCCGGAGCCCGCCTTGGAGTTGCCGCGCCATTGGTAGACCGCACCTGCACCGGCCGACGGGGTGCTGGTCTGGTGGGTCATCGCAGTGTCGCGCTTGGCTAACGGCGACCACTGACGGAACTGCTCGAAATCATTGAGGAGCGGGAAGATTTTCTCTGGTGGTGCCTGCACCACGATCGACCGCTGAACGCTGTAGGAGCCGGGGATGAACAATGCGCGCGCGGCGATGATTGCCACGATGCCGAGTACGATGAGCAGCAGCTGCTTGATCATGCGGGTCCGGGCGGCGATGCGGTGCGAGTGAGGGAGGTCGAGAGGGTCGCCAGCACGGTACAGCGCGGACGCATCCGACGCGAGTGCTGTCGGTGAGCGCGCCTGGGCGACTCCGAGCACGGCATCGCGTTGCCGTCGGGATCGCAAACCCTATGTTTCGTCGCATGTTGCAAAACTTTCCGGTCCACGCCGCGGGTCGGGCCGCGTCAGGGGCCAGGCTGCTGTGTTCATACCTTGCTGCTGGTCTGCTCGTGGCCTGCGCGAAAGATCAGCCTGATCCGAAGACGGTCGCCGGGAACGTCGTCACTCCGCAAGCAGTGGCGCCGACGGATTCGGTGGTCGCACCGGCTGTCGCGCGCTGGGACGCGGCCAACGGCTCGGCACTTTATCTGCCGGGCGACGGCAATTTGGCGCAGGTGGTGGTGCCCCCAGTGTTGGACGACAGGGTCCCTCGGGCGGACAGTGCCGCGCTGCCGAATGGCGCCGCTCCTGCCTCGATCGATCTCTTCGGACCGGGCGGGAAGGTCGGCACGGTTTCGCTCGGTGCGTATGTCAGCGCGAATCAGCCGATGATCGGAGACGGGTGCGACGCCTGGGCCACGGTCCCCCTGCGAGATGCGTCGGCCATCGCTCTGAAGAGCTGGCGGATTGCGCTGCAGGCAGGCGTGGCGCAACCGATGCCCACGGACTCGCTCGGCAGTTTGTCGCGTACCGACTCCGCGATGCTGGTGGTGGCCATCAACAAGGCGGCAGCACTGCTTCCGCTGGACAGCGGTGGCGTGCTTCGACGTGTGCCGTTTGGTGTGACAAAGGCGTACCGATTCCGCCTGGCTGGGGATGTCGAGGCGGTGATCGCCGTGGTAGAGCGGCGCCTGAACCTCGAAGCCTCGCCACGCGTCGAGCGCACCATCGTCGTGCTGGAGCGGCCGCCGAAGGTGAAAGCGTTCAGTGCCGTCTGGCGCGAGACTCAGTACGCGACCGAGGACGATCTGATTGCGGTCGATCTGCTGGCCGTGGTGGATCTGCGCGCCTCGGGTCGACCGACTGTTTTTCTCGGTCTTGATTTCGGCGACGGCTCCCGGGTGGAGATGCTCGAGCGGAGCGCGAGCGGGATCTGGTCGCTGCGCTGGTCGAGCGCCTACACGGGTTGTTGATCACCTCTGCGTATCAATCAACGCTCCGGAGTCGGACGCCGAGGGCTGCTGGTGCCGAGTACCGGCCACGGGTCAGCGCCAGTGCCAGCAGGGTGAGCAGATAGGGGAGCGCCAGAAATATCTGGTAGGGTACGTCGAGATCGAGCGCCTGAAACAGGAACTGCAGGGCACTCGCCATTCCAAAAAGTAGCGCCGCCAACATCGCACCAACGGGATGCCATCGGCCCAGTGCGACGATTGCGATCGCAACGAATCCCCTTCCGGCCGACATGCCCTCGGCGAAAGTGCCGACCTGGGCGAGGACGATCGTGCCGCCGGCCAGCCCACCGCACAGTCCGCCGAAGAGCACGGCCAGTGTCTGGACTCGGCGTGGTGCAACCCCTGATGCCAGCGCGGCGGCCGGGTTCTCGCCCGAGGCGCGAAGCGATAGCCCGCTCTGGGTGCGGTACAGCCACCACCAGACCGTCGGGACCAGCAGCATCGCGACGTATGTGGGCAGCGGTTGATGGAACAGTGCGGCGCCCAGGAACGGGATCTGTTCCAGGATCGGGATGCCGACAGCATCGAGCGTAGGAGCAGACAGCGCCGCGCCAGCGTCGCCATAGATCACGCGATAGAGTGTGCTGGTGAGACCCAGGCCGAGCATCGTGATGGCGGTGCCCGCGATGATCTGATCAGCGGCGAGTCCGATGGCTACGGCGGCGAAGATCGTCGCGATGGCGAGGCCGCCGATCCCGGCGACGACGAGTCCCGCCTCAGGGCCGAGGGTCGTGGCGGCGGTCAGGCCGGCGAGGCAGCCGACGATGATGGAGCCTTCGAGTCCGACGTTGATGATGCCGCTTCGTTCCACGACGGTCTCGCCAAGGGCGGCGAGGAGAAGCGGCGTGGCGCTGCGGACGGAGGCTTCGAGGAAGTCGGCGAGGGGAGCTCCGCTCATGAGGAGACTCGGCGGGACGAGCGGGTGTCGTCGCGTGTGATGATGGAGCGGTTGGTGTAGGTCGAGGTCGGCTCGGTGGGTCTGGTTCGGTTGAGGGATTCGGAAGATTCGGCGGACGCGGTGTTGGGGGGCCCCCCCCAAAAGAACGATCGCGCACGTCCGCCCCGCCCGCCAAGCCATTCCGACGCCACCAGCACCAGAATCACGCACGCCTCCACCACCTCGACCATCCCCGCCGGCACCTGTGCATCGCGCTGCATGGCACTCGCGCCCGCTTCCAGTGCACCGAACACCAGCGCCGATCCGATCGCCGACACCGGATTCAATCGAGCCAGCAGCGCCACCGCGATCGCCGTGAACCCGTACCCCGGCGACAGGTTCTCGTACAACGCATACGTCACCCCCGTGACCTCCACCGCTCCACCCAGCCCTGCCAACGCACCGCTCGCAATGAAGGCCAACAGCGACACCCTCGCCACGTCGATGCCGCCAGCACTCGATGCCGCGCGAGCATTCGCACCCGTCATGCGCAGCCGGAAGCCCGCAGCCGTGGCGCGGAGAAACCAGGCCAGCGCCAGTGCACAGATCACGGCCAGCGCCACACCGGCATGCAGCCGCGTGCCAGGCACCAGCTTTGGCAGCCGCAGTGCCACGTCCAGCATCTCCGACTGCGGAAAAATGTGCGTGGGCTCCTGCAGAGGACCCCGCACCAGCAGGCCGGTGACGTTCACGGCAACGACGTTCAGCATGATCGTGCTGATCACTTCGAGCACGCCGAAGCGCTGCTTCAGGAACCCCGCGATGGCGGCCCAGAGCCCGCCGGCCACCACACCGGCAGTCAACGCCAGCGCCACTCCTGCCAGTCCACTCGTTGCCGGCAGTGCCATCGCCATCGCAGTCGCTGCCGTCGCACCCATCATCAGCTGGCCCTCGGCGCCGATGTTGAGAATTCCGGCGCGGAATGCGAGCGCCACGGCCAGCCCTGCGAAGAGCAGCGGTGTGGCACGAACCAGCGTGCCCGATGCCAGCACCGACCAGGATCCGAACGCGCCACCCCACAGCGCACCGAGAGAATCGGCTACCGGATAGCCGCTCACGGCGAGCAGGAGCGCCAGCATCGCCAACGACAGCAATCCAGCGAGGATCGGCTCGGCGATCCAGCGCAGCACGCGCGTCGTCACGATTCCACCGTGAGCATGGCCCGGCCGATGACGTCCCGACTCCCTCTCACCTCGCGTACGCAGCCGCCGGTCACCACCACTATCCGATCGGCAAGGCTCAGCACCTCGTCGAGATCACTCGAGTACACGATCACTGCCGTGCCGGCTTCGCGCGCCGCGCGCAAGGCGGTGTGCACTTCGGTCGTGGCCCGGATGTCGAGTCCCCGTGTCGGATTCTCGACGACCAGCGCGGTCGGTGACGAGGCGAGCTCGCGAGCGATCACCAGCTTCTGCTGATTGCCACCCGAGAGGGTCCGCATCGGGACCTCCGCCGACGAGGCTCGCACGTCGCGCAGTGAGAGCAACGCCTCCGTCTCCCTCCGGATCGTGTTCCACGGCATCAACCCACGCCGCGTGCCGGCGCCGCGCAGCGCGATGTTCTCGGTGAGCGTCGCACTCAGGACCACGGCATCGCGATGCCGGTCCTCCGGTACGAAGCCCACCACCTCCGGCACGGCGACCACACCGCTCGACGGCGCCATCCGGCCCGCAATGATGCGTAGCAGTTCGTACTGCCCTGCCCCCTCGATCGCCGCGATCCCGACGATCTCCCCGGGATGCACCACAAGGCTCGCGGATCGCAGGCGTTCGGCACCGTATTCGTCGCATGCCGAGACATTCGTCAGCGTGACGACTGCCCCGGAATCGATCGCACGCGCGCGATGGTGCGCCGTGATCTCACCCGCTGACGCATCTGCACTGATCGGCGAAGCGGTTCCAAGCATTGCCTCGGCCAATACCTGTTCACTCACCTCGGATGCTCTGGCCGTCAGCACAGTGTGGCCACGTCGCAACACGGTCACGCGATCAGCCACGCTGAGCACTTCGTGTAACTTGTGTGCGATCAGGACGACCGTGCCACCACCATCAGCGAAGCGACGAATCCACGCCAGAAGCTCGGTCGCCTCCTGCGGCGCGAGCACCGCCGTTGGCTCGTCCAGGATCAACGTCCGCGTGTCGCGTGCCAGCGCCTTGATGATCTCGACGCGCTGTTGTGCGCCAACGGGCAGGTCGCGGACGAAGGCGTTGGCATCGATCGGCAATCCAGCGGCGCCGCTGATACGCCGCACCTGCTCGGCGACCTGCGACAGGTCGAGGCGTCCGTCGCCGCCAAGGGCCACGTTCTCCGCGACGGTCATGGCCTCGACCAGCGCGAAGTGCTGTTGCACCATCCCGATACCCAGGTGCATTGCATCGCGCGGTGAGCGGAGTGTGGTCCGCTCGCCGTCGAACCTGATCACACCGGCGTCAGGCTGTTCGAGTCCGAACGCTACTTTCATGAGCGTCGACTTGCCTGCGCCGTTCTCACCGAGCAGCGCGTGCACTTCGCCGGGCGACACGGAGAACGATGCACCGTCGAGGGCCATGACGGTCCCGTAGTGCCGCGTGATCGAATCGAGCGCCATACGCGGCGCCACGGATGTCACAGCCCGGTTGGTGCCGGGAGGAAGGACCATGGCAGCTGCCACCGCTCCGAAACGACACGCGCAAGCGCTGCCACGCCAAGTGTTTCGGTGGCGTAGTGGCCAGCATACATGATCACCAATCCGGCCTCGTCGGCGTCGACGGCGGTGTAGTGCGGTCCCTCGCCGACGATGAGTGTGTCGGCACCGAGGGCGAGTGCTTCACGGATCGATTCGCTCGACGCACCGCCGCCGGTGCAGATCGCTACGCGGCGTGACCGGCGATCGGGCGTGTGCCGCGTCACGACCAGATGATGCTCGTAGCGCTCGGCGAACACTTTGGCGCGTTCCGCGAGCTGCGCAGTCGGAAGATCGGCCTCGGCGACCACACCGATCGGGACACCCTTGTAGGGATGCCACAGGGTGGATGGCATCAGTCCCATTTCCTGGGCGAGCAACACATTGTTCCCGATCGTCGGATGGCGGTCGAGTGGCAGGTGTGAACTGTAGACGGCGATGTCGTTGTCGAGCAGCAGCTTCATCTTGCGGTGCAGCGGCCCAGTCACCGGTCGCGCTCCGGCCCAGAAGAGGCCGTGATGTACGATGAGCAGGTTCGCGCGTGCCGCCACCGCCTGTTCCACGCTGCGCAGCGACGCATCCACTGCGGCGGCGACGCCGGTCACGGGGCCCACGTGTTCCACCTGCAGCCCGTTCTGCGCACCGCTGTAGTCGGGGGTGACATCGGTCTGCAGCAGGTCATCGAGCCAGGGCACGATGTGGCTGAGGGTGGCATCGCCGTGAGGAAACGTCACTTGCTCGAGGGGCGAACTGGTGCGGTGAAGGTGCCAGCCGAAAGGCGCTCCGTCACCGAATCCACGGCAGCCAGGGCAGCGGCGGGGATGGTGCTGCGGAGAACCGGATTGATCGCGAGGCGGACCACATCGGTCTTCGTTCCCAGCGAGATCACCCGCGGCTTGAAGTTGCCGGCCTGCACTTCCTTGGCGACGAGGAGCAGCGCGTGCGGCAGATCGATGACGACACTCCCGAGCGTGACCTCCGGGGCGACTCCGTTTTGGTCGCTGTTTGATCCGAATATGCGCACGTTTTTCGCTTCGCGGACTGCCTGAAAGATGCCGAGCCCGGCAGCGTCGGCATTCTGGAAGATCACGTCGACTCCTCGGCTGATCTGCGCAAGGGCCTGTTCCTTCCCGGCCGAGGCATCGTCCCAGTTGCCGACGTATGAGGTGATGACCTTGAGGTTCGGGTTGACTGACCTGGCACCGGCTTCGAACGCATAGAAGCTGCGGTTTACCGGGGGAATCTCTTGTCCGCCGATGGCGCCGATGGTGCCTGTTTTCGTGGTGGCTCCGGCGACGATGCCCGCGAGATATGCGCCGTCCTCGAAGGCGAACTCCAGGCCGGCGAGGTTGGCTCCGGTACGTGTTCCCGAGGTGGTCACGTAGTAGGTCTTTGGAAACTCCGGTGCGACACGTTCGGCGGCATCCTGATACTCGAAGCCGTGGCCGATGACGATTGCGTAGCCCTGCTCGCCGTAGAGTCGGAAGTTTTCGTCGAACTCTGCGGGAGTCTTGGTCTGGATGTGACTCACGCGTGCTCCGAGTGAGTCCTTGATGCGCATGAGTCCGCCGTAGGCACCGGCGTTCCATCCCTGATCCGAGATCGGTCCAGGGGTGAGGAGTGCCACGCGAAGGCCGTTTTCGGCGCTCTTGGCCGTTTCTGCTGATTTGGACTTGTCCGTACCGCACGCGCTGAGCAGCAGGAGAACGGCAGCGGTCAGGAATGTGGAAAACCCGGTAACCGATCCGGTGGTGCGTGTGGAGGTCATTGCAATGGAACGAGTTACAGAGTTGTGTAAAACGTTGAAGTTCTCGACACGGTCTGTCTGATTGCTTCGGGCCATGAATAGGACCGACACATCATTCGTCGTCGGTATCGACGAGTATCAGATCGAGTACGCGAGCCAGATCGTCATTCGAGTAGAACTGGATGCGCAGTTCGCCTTTGGTGCTTTTCCCCTTGCCGAGCTGAACGCGCACGTCGGTCTGAAGGTGTCTGCGCAGCCGATCTTCGATCGCGCGGGCCTCGGTGGAGGTGTTGCGAATGCTCTGCCCTGCGGCCTTGGTTGCGCGCTTGCTGCCTGGCGTCTCTTGTACGCGTCGTTCGACATCGCGCACGCTGAGGCCTTCGGCGGCCGTTTCGCGAGCGAGGGCGATCATGGCGTGATTATCGCCCAGTCCGAGCAGGGCACGGGCATGGCCCAGGGAGATGGCGCCATCGGCGAGCAGGGTGCGGACGCCGGCAGGGAGCTGCAGGAGTCGCAGCAGATTGGCGACGGTCGAACGATCCTTGCCGACCACTTCTCCGACTTGCGCGTGTGACAGGGCGAAGTCATCGACGAGGCGCTTGTACCCTTCCGCTTCTTCGAGCGGGTTCAGGTCACTGCGTTGGAGGTTTTCGATGAGGGCAAGCGTGAGCAGCGTCTGGTCATCGATGGTGCGAACGACGGCGGCGATTTCCGTCCAGCCTAAAGCCGAGGCCGCTCGGAAGCGGCGCTCGCCGGCGATCAGCTCGAAACCCGTGCCCGTGGCGGCCGGCCGGAGTGTGATCGGCTGGAGGAGTCCTGAGGCTTTGAGGGAGGCCTGCAGTTCGGCGAGTTCCTCGCGCTTGAACTCCTTGCGCGGTTGGTAGGGGTTCGGGCGAATTTCACTCAGTCGCACGCTCTGCAGTCCGGCGGCTGCGGCGTCGCCTGCTGGCGAGGTGCTGGTCGAGGTCGGCGCAGGGTGTCTTGGCGCCGGGCTTTTCATTGCCAGGAGGGCTTCGAGTCCTTTCCCGAGTCGGCGGGGTTGTTCTGGCGGCATGGTCGGATCCTATGGCGTCGGTCTGGCGCGGTCGGGAGGTGGATCGCTGAGCGCGGCTCAGTTTTCGGCGCGTGTCTTGGATCTGGATTCTGCTGCGGTGGTCTCGCGGTGTCGGGAGATCAGCTCTTTTGCGACGGCCATGTACGCCTGTGCGCCCACGGAGGCGAGATCGTAGAGAATGATCGGTTTTCCGAAGCTGGGTGCTTCGGCGAGGCGGACATTTCTTGGGATGACGCTCTCGAAGACCTTGGGGCCGAAGTATTCGCGTGCGTCGGTCGCGACCTGTCTCGAGAGATTGAGGCGCGCGTCGTACATGGTGAGGAGCACGCCATCGATTCCGAGCGTTGTATTTACGCTGCGCTGGATGAGGTGTACGGTGTTCAGGAGCTGCGACAGTCCTTCGAGGGCGTAGTATTCGCACTGCACCGGGATGAGCAGTGCATCGGCGGCGGCGAGCATGTTGACCGTGATCAGGCCCAGCGATGGGGGGCAGTCGATGAGGATATAGTCATAGTCGTCGCGGACGAGGGCGACGGCTTTCCGCATCATCTGTTCTCGTTCGTCTCGGTCCACGAGTTCGACTTCCGCGCCGGCGAGGTCAGCCGTTGCCGGCAGCACGTCGAGCGATGGGAACTGCACTTTCCGGTGGCGCGCCTCTGCGATGGTGCTTTCCCCGATGAGTACGTCGTAGGTCGTCTGCGTGACCTCGTCCCGGGAGAGCCCGATGCCGGAGCTCGCATTCCCTTGTGGGTCACCGTCGATGAGCAGGGTGCGCTGTTCGGCCACCGCCAGACTGGCGGCGAGGTTGACGGCCGTCGTCGTCTTGCCGACGCCGCCCTTCTGATTCGCGATTGCTATGACTCGAGCCACGGGTCTGTGCGACGGGGGAGAGGAATGATCTTTCGCGAATATACCCCGCATCCTTCACCGTAGAACCATGCTTCCGTTTCACGTGAAACAGACGCCACGTCACGAACCTGCGTGTTTCACGTGAAACAGATATGTGGCGACCGTCTGCTGAAGCGTAAGCCTCTGTCGCACAACAACTTATGAACTAGTACCGCTCGTCGTCGAGGCCGCTGGCGAGCCGAGGCTCATCACAAACCACTCCGCCCGCCGATGACAAGACTGAGTGAACAGCGCGCTGCCCTCCACGCCTGATGCCCCTGCTTCACGGTGCGCTGCACCCCTTCCGGTCGCGAGCGAAGGCGCCAACTTGACCCCTCACC
>JBBSCZ010000013.1:0-27342 GCA_038249795.1 Gemmatimonadales bacterium
GCAAACTGTCCGCGCACGGCATTCCAGTCCACGCCGTGCATCTTCGGATCGTAGAATCCGTCGCGCTGATAGGTCCACGCCTCATCGAATGCCGCCGCACGCTCGGCCCGCGCATCCACCTGCCGTTCGGCGCGGAATGCGAGCGTGCGCGCGACGCGACTTTCGGCCATCACCTGCACGATCCGTCCCCCCTCCGTGAACCAGATCTCCTTGCCATCGCGCGAGTACTGCACACTGCCCTTCCCGCCCGGCGTGGAGGTCAGCTGACGCGGTGCGGCCGGTTCTGGCGCGAGCGGATCGATGGAGTAGCTGTAGATCGCACTGCTCCCCGCAAACTGGCCGGTGAGCAGCAGCGTGCGGCCGTCAGGCGACAGATCGGCGAGGTTGAAGCCGGTGATCAGCACGCTGGCGCGCTGCCGGATGCCGTCCCACGCGATCGTGGTGCGACGTGCGCTTACGGCAGCGCGGGTGCGTGCGGTGTCCGCAGAGGCGGTGGTATCGCGCACGGTCGGTACACGCGCCGTGTCGCGAGACGGAGCGGTGGTGAACAGATCGCGAAACTGGTCTTCACGAAACCGCGGCGTGCGGGGTACGAGGTCGATGCGCACGATGGCCGAGGCCTCAGTGCGCTGACTCGTGTCGTACAGCAGAAACATGCCGTCGGAACTCCAGAGCAGCGCGCCGGCAAAGCTGTTGCCCAGAAAGCTCACGGCGCGCTTTGCACCGCCGGCGCTGGGCACCACGTACGCATTGGTGAGGCCACGCTCCTCGGTACTGAGGAATGCGACCCATGCATCATCGGGTGACCACGCGATGCCACCGGAGCGTGCCAGCGGCGGGCGGCCGAAATGCCCCGGTGCCAGCGCGCGAGCATTGCGCCCATCGACGTCGACCACGTGCAGACTGCGACCATCGCGGAAGTATGCGATCCGTCGCCCATCGCGCGACAGCACCGGCGAGACGTCCACCCCGCCCGTCGTCAGCGCCAACTCCTCAAGCGACACCACATCGGTCCGCATCAGGTGCCACTCTTCACCGCGCTTGCTGCTGTACACGATGCGCCGGCTGTCGGCGAGCCAGACCGGCTCGGCATCAGGACCGGGACTGCTCGAGATGCGCACCGCCTCGCCACCGTCCTTCGCACCCGTCACCCACACGTCGCCCCGGGCCGTGAACGCCACCTTCTTGCCATCGGGCGACAATATCAGCGCGCCGGCGCCGGCGGTGAGCGTCACGCGGTCCACATCGGACACCGCCGGCGCACCTCGCAGCGTGATCGCGACGGCGCGCGCCTCGTTGCGTGACACATCGTAGCGCCAGATGCCGAAATTTCGCTCGAAGACGATCGAACGACCATCGCCTGCAATCGAGGGCCAGAGCAGGCGACCATCGCGGAATGTGGTGAGCGCTCGCGGCGCGCCACCGTTGACGGGCCGGATCCACAGATTCTCGATCCCGGCCGTGTCGCGCACATAGTAGAGCGACTGCTCGTCGGCGCTCCACATCGGCCACTGATCCTTGCCATCACTGCCCCCGCTCACGGCGGCGTACACCGGCACCGCACCACTCACATCGAGCACCCAGAGCTCGCTCTCGTCGAGATGGGAGTGACCTCTCCGCCACCACTGCGCCGCCGTCGTGCCACGGGCGGTGATTGCCACCCGACGCCCATCGCGCGACGGTGCCGGCCAGTATTCACTCGCATAGCGATCGCCGGCCACGATCATCGGCGTGCCGCCAGAACTCGACACGCGGAACACGTCGTTCATCCCCGCGATGTCGCGGCTGCTCGAGTGAAACCAGAGATCCTGGCCATCGCGCGACCAGGCACTCAGCACGTCAGCGGCGTCATCGAAGGTGATCCGCTGCAGCGCTCCCGTCGCCAGGGTGAGCACATAGATGTCGCCGTTGCCGGAGCGGGTGCTCACGAACGCCAGCCGAGTGCCGTCGGGCGACCAGAGCGGTCGCGACTCGGTGGCCGGGTGCGAAACGATCAGCCGAGCATCGCCTCCCTCGGCGGGCACGGTCCACAGGTCACCGCCCGAAGCAAAGACGATCTCGCGACCATCCGGCGAAAGCGACGGTTCGACCAGCGTGGGGCGGGCGGGCTGGGCCTGCAGCAGCGCGATCGGCAGGGCGCAAAGCAGCAACGAGAGACGGAGCATGGAGCGTCGGTCGGATCGGGGTGAAACGGCGTCGGAGGAAGAAGTATGTCTGACGCGTCGTGGTTTCGCCGCCTCTCATCCGCCGCGCATCCCCAACCCACCGGTGGCGTTTGCCTGACGCCATGTGCGGGTTCAGCGAATTACACCGAAGCCCCGGACGACGTACCCTCCGTGATTCCGAACGCCACCGGCGATCACGATTTCACGAGAACCCCCATGACACCGTCCACACGCCTGCCACAGATCATCCAGGGCGGCATGGGTATCGCCGTCTCCAACTGGACGCTGGCGCGCGCCGTGTCACAGCATGGACAGCTCGGCGTCGTCTCCGGGACGGCCATCGACACCGTCATCGTGCGGCGATTGCAGGATGGGGACGAGGGCGGACATGTACGCCGCGCGCTTCGACACTTCCCCATCCCGCGAGTAGCCGAAGATCTGCTCGAACGCTACTTCCTTCCCGATGGCCGACAGCCCGACGAGCCGTATCGACTGCTGCCGCTGCTCCGGCAGTTCATGACACCGATGCGGCAGCAGATCACGATGGTCGCGGCCTTCGTGGAAGTCTGGCTGGCGAAGGAAGGCCACCACGGCGTGGTCGGCGTGAACCTGCTGACGAAGATCCAGATGCCGACATTGCCGCTGCTGTATGGCGCGATGCTTGCCGATGTCGACGTGATTCTGATGGGCGCAGGCATTCCACGCGAGATCCCCGGTGCGCTCGATGCTCTCTCGCGGCACGAGGCGGCCTCGGTCCGTTTCGACGTGACCGGACTGCCGGCGGGTGAGACGCAGTTCCTGACGTTCGATCCGCGCGAGGTCAACCCGGAAGTCAGCGCCCCCCTGCACCGCCCGCTCTTTTTTCCGATCGTCTCGGCGGCGTCACTGGCGCAGACGCTCGCGCGCAAGTCGAACGGCCGCGTCGATGGCTTCGTCGTCGAAGGCCCGACGGCCGGAGGCCACAACGCTCCGCCACGCGGCGCGCTCAAGGTCGACGAACGGGGTGAGCCGATCTATGGTGACCGCGACGTGGTGGATCTCGGGACGATGCGCGAGATCGGCCTTCCCTTCTGGCTGGCCGGTGGTGTCGGCTCGCCTGAGGCGCTGCAGCATGCACTGGCTGAGGGTGCCGCCGGGATTCAGGTGGGAACATTGTTTGCCTTCAGCGACGAATCAGGATTCACTGATCCGATCAAGCGCGACGTGATCGACGGGGCGCTGTCGGACGCGATCCGTGTGCGCACCGATGTCCGGGCATCACCGACCGGCTATCCGTTCAAGGTGATCGTCGCCGACGATGACTCGCCGGCATTCGCGCCCCGTGACCGCCTCTGCGACCTCGGTTACCTGCGCGAGGCGGTCCGCCGCGAGGATGGCGCGATCATCTATCGCTGCCCCGCCGAGCCGGTGCAGCAGTACCTGGCGAAGGGAGGCGCGATCGAGGACACGGTGAACCGGCAGTGTCTGTGCAACGCACTCTGTGCGGGCATCGGTGAAGCTCAGGTCCGTGACGACGGGACGGAGGAACCTGCCATCATCACCAGCGGTGACGACGTGCTGCACCTCGGCCGATTCCTGCAGGGCCGTAAGCACTACTCCGCTGGCGACGTGTTGAGCTTTCTCACCACTCCGCACGCCGCGCTGGCTATTGACGGCACCTGAGCGGCGAAACACCTGATCGCAGCGGGAGGAAGCGCTTTCAGGGAGTTGTTGCAGGAAACGGAGAGAGAGCAACGGACTGGTACGATCAAAGAGGGCGTGACAGGTATCAGGGAGTCGCGGGATTCAGCCTCGATGGAAACCCAAACGTCGGACGCGTGGCGAGGATCACCAGCACGCCACCGAGCAGCAGGAACACGGCAATCACATAAAGCCCCGCGGTGGCAGAGCCGGTGGCATCTTTCGCCACGCCTATCAGATACGGGCTGAGGAAACCAGCAAGGTTCCCGATCGAGTTGATCGCCGCGATGCCGGCGGCAGCCGACGCGCCGCGGAGCGCGGCCGTGGGCAGTGTCCAGAACAATGCGATGTTCGACAGCGAGCCTGCCATCGCCGCGCTCATTGCCGCGAGTCCGATCACGAGGCTGGTGCTGAACATGCCGGCCACGACGAGCCCCGTGGCACCCATCACCGCACCGAACACGAGGTGCCAGCGGCGCTCCCCGCGCCGGTCGGAACTCCAGCCGACCAGTACCATGAACACCGCCGCACATGCCGATGGAATGCTGCTGAGCACCCCAATGCGTGCGGCGTCCTCCACGCCCATCGTGCGGATCAGTTGCGGCAGCCAGAACGAGATGCCGTACAGCCCCATCACGAAGCAGAAGCTGATGCCCGCGTACAGCAGCACGCGCGGATCACGCAGCGTGTCGAAGACGCTGGCGTGCTCCACCCCTGCTGGTTCGGCCTCGAGATTGCGCACCAGGCACCGGCGTTCCGGTTCACTGAGCCACACCGCCGTCTGGATGCGATCTGGCAGATAGAAGAACACTGCCACGCCCATCACCACGCTCGGTATCCCTTCCAGCAGGAAAAGCCATTGCCATCCCGCCCAGCCGGCCACACCGGCCATTCGTGACATGATCAATCCGGACAACGGTCCGCCGATCACACCCGAGATCGCGACACCGGTCATGAACAGTGCGATGATCCGTGCCCGCCGTGACCCGGGGTACCAGTGCGTCAGGTAGAACACGATCCCCGGAAAGAACCCCGCCTCGGCCAACCCGAGCAGAAAACGCAGCAGGTAGAAAGTGTATGGTCCGGTGACGAACATCGTCAGCATCGACAGCACCCCCCACGTCACCATGATCCGGGCAATCCACTTCCGCGCGCCGACGCGGTGCAGAATCAGGTTGCTGGGCACCTCGAACAGGAAGTAGCCGATGAAGAAGATGCCGGCGCCGATGCCGTAGGCCGTGTCACTCATGCGCAGGTCGCTCAACATCTGCAGCTTGGCGAACCCCACGTTCACGCGGTCGAGGTACGCCACCACGTAGCAGAGCAACAGGAACGGAATCAGCCGCAGCGTGACGCGGCGGTAGGCGCTCGACTCCGCAGTGACGTCGGCATCATGCATGGGTGGTCCGGAAGGGCGGCGGGGAGGAGGCGCTGCCCTGCATCGTACAACACGGCACACCGCTGGCAAGTCGCCTCGCGGACCCGTGCCTTGGTGCGTCTATGAGTGAAGGTGGCTCCTTTACGCTGCAAACGCAGATGCTGGGGTCACACAGCGGAGAGGTCGCGCGATGAAGCGTATGAATTTGTGGCGCACTGGCGGGGTGTGCGGCGCGGTGGTGTTGGCCGGTGCGGCCGCCAACTGGCATACCGTCTCCCTGATGGCGATGGAAGCGAGTCGTTCAGCAGCAGCCGCGGGTATCGTTGACGCACGTGAAATCGCCGATGTCCAGTAACGATCGCTGACAGCGCGCATCCGTAACGCCGCGGGTGTTTCAGCTCTTCAGCCAGTCGGCTGTCTGGTGCTGATCAGCGCCTGCAACCGCTGCGTCCACATCTGCCGAATGATGCCCACTGGCTCCGCTGCCCCTCGCGGCTTCACTTTCCGCCACTCGCCGAACGCCCGCTCCGGACCATCCAGGATCGCACGCGCCCGTGCACTTCCCGTGCGATCGAAATGCACGCGCAGCAGCGTGTCCAGCAGCACGTCGTCCTCGGCATCCAGCTCCGAGAGCAGTACCATCTCGTGATTCACACGGCTGGCGAACGTACCGGCTTCGTCCAGCACATAGGCCACACCATTCGACATGCCGGCGCCGAAGTTGCGACCGGCGCGCCCGAGCACCGCCATCACGCCGCCGGTCATGTATTCGCAGGCGTGGTTACCCACGCCCTCCACCACCGCGCAGGCACCGGAGTTGCGCACACCGAAGCGATCACCCGCCTGCCCCGCCGCCAGCAGCAGGCCGTCGGTGGCGCCGTAGAGGCAGGTGTTGCCAACGATCATGTTCAAATGGCTCGCGCCAGCGTACCGCGCGTTACGAAACGGACGGATGCTGATCTCCGCACCGTTCAGTCCCTTCCCCACGTAGTCGTTGGCCTCACCCTCGAGCTCCAGACGCACGCCACGGATCGCGAACGCACCAAAGCTCTGACCCGCCGTGCCCTTGAACCGTGCCGTGATCGTACCAGAAGGCAATCCGGCATCGCCATGTTGCTCGGCAATCGTGCCACTCACCCGCGCTCCCACCGCAAGGTGATGATTGCGGATCAGGTATGAGCCGTGGAACGCAGCGCCGGCGCTGATCGATCCGGCCGCATCGCGCAGGATGTGGTCGTCGAGCGAGATCACATCCGGTCGCACATTGCGCTCCACGGTACGCTTGCGTGACTCGTCTTCGCGCACCGCTGGTGTGAGCAACAACGACAGGTCGAGCATCGCCGAGCGCGGTACCTCGGGCCGGTCGGCGCGTCGCAGGCGTTCGGCAGAGCCGATGATCTCGTCGATGCTTCGTGCCCCGATCGACGCCAGAATCTCTCGCACCTGCTGCGCAACGTGTGTGAAGTAGGCCACCACCTGATCGGGATTGCCGCGGAACTTCGCGCGCAGTTCAGGCCTCTGTGTCGCGATGCCGGTGGGGCATGAATTGAGGTGACACTGACGTGCCATGTCGCAGCCGATCGCCACCAGCGGCCCGGTACCGAAGCCGTAGCTCTCCGCACCCAGCATTGCCGCGATCACCACGTCGCGCCCGGTGCGGAACCCGCCATCCACCCGCACCTCGATGCGGTGGCGCAACCCGTTGCTCACCAGCACCTGCTGTGCCTCGGCCAGCCCCAGCTCCCACGGCGCACCCGCATGCTTGATGCTCGACAGCGGTGAGGCGCCGGTGCCGCCGGCGTGACCGGCAACCAGCACGTAGTCCGCGAACGCCTTTGCCACGCCTGCGGCCACGTTGCCGATGCCTGTCGACGCGACGAGCTTCACGCCGATGCGTGCCTTCGGGTTCACGGCCTTCAGGTCCAGCACCAGCTGCGCGAGATCCTCGATGCTGTAGATGTCGTGATGCGGCGGCGGCGAGATGAGCTGCACACCGGGCGTTGCATGACGGAGGCGCGCAATCAGCGCCGTCACCTTGTGCGCCGGCAGCTGCCCGCCTTCGCCGGGCTTGGCACCCTGCACGATCTTGATCTCGATCTCGTCAGCGCGCACCAGATACTCGGTCGTCACACCGAATCGTCCCGAGGCGACCTGCTTGATGCGGCTGTCGGCGCGATCGACGCTGGTGCTGCGATAGTGCGCCGGGTCCTCGCCACCTTCGCCCGAGTTGCTGCGCAGCCCCATCCGATTCATCGCGATGGAGATCGTTTCGTGTGCCTCGGGTGAGAGCGAACCGAGTGACATCGCGCTGGAAACGAATCGCGCGCGGATCCGCTCCACCGACTCCACTTCGTTCAGCGGCACGGCGACCCCTTCACGGAACGCGAGCAGGTCACGCACCGTCGTCGGCGCGGCGGCCTCGGTGCGCGCCACGAACGCGCGCCACGCCTCGTCACCCGTGGCCGTCACGCGCGACGAGCGTGCACTGCCCACCGCCTGCTGCAGTGCCAGCACCGATTGCGGCGCCCACGCATGCGTCTCCCCTTCCTTGCGAAATCGAATCCGGCCCTCGTCGCGAAGACTGCTCAGGGCGCTGACGTCGGCGCCGTACGCCACGCGGTGACGCGCCAGCACATCTTCGGCCAGCTCACGAAAGCCGATGCCGCCGATCGGCGATGCCGTCCCGGCGAAGCATCGATCGATGACCTCGGCGCCCAGGCCGAGCGCTTCGAAGACCTGCGATCCGCAGTATGACGAGAGTGTGGAGATTCCCATCTTCGCGAGAATCTTGAGCAGTCCCTTCTCCATCGCCAGGCGGTAGCGCGACTGCGCCTCTGCCGGCAACGGTCGCTCGACGTCGCTGTCCGCCTTGCCGTGCGCCGCTTCCGTGAACAGCGTGGCGATGGTCTCGAGAGCGAGCCAGGGATACACTGCCTCGGCACCGTAGCCCACCAGCGTCGCGACGTGATGCTGCTCCACCACGTCGCCCGCTTCCACCACGATGCCCACCTTCGCGCGCAGTCCCGTGCGCACGAGATGCTGACGGATCGCGCCGAGTGCCAACAGCGCGGGGATCGGCACGCGCTCGGTGCCGGCCTTGCGATCGCTGATGATCAGCAGGCGCGCGCCCTTCTGCGCCGCAGCTTCCGCACGCCGGCACAACCCGTCGAGTGAGGCGTCCAGCGCCTCGGGACGGGAGCGCGCCGGCCAGGTTGCATCAAGCGTGATTGCCTTGAAGCCGGGGAAGTTGCGCAGCTGCTCCATCTCAGCGGGCAGCAGCACCGGATGCTCGATGCGCAGCATGCGGGCGTAGGTGCTCTTCTCTTCCAAGGGAGAGCCACGCTGTCCCAGGTGCATGCGCAGCGACATCACCATCGATTCCCGCAATGAGTCGATCGGCGGATTGGTGACCTGCGCGAATCGCTGCCGCAGGAAGTCGTAGAGCGGCGGCATCGTGTGCGACAGCACGGCGAGCGGCGTGTCGTCGCCCATGCTCCACACCACCTCAGCCGCAGTGGTGGCCATCGGCTCGAGGATCATCCGCAGATCCTCGTGTCCATACCCGAACGCCAGTTGCAATGGACGCAGCTGCTCGCTCGGCTTCACCAGCGGCTCCACACCATCCTGTGTGGAAAGCGTGGCCATGTACTGCTGAATCCAGCGGGCATAGGGACGACGCGTGGCCACCTCACGCTTCGCAGCGAGGTTGCGCACGATGCGGCGACCCGCAGTGTCCACCAGCAGCACGCCACCGGGGCCGAGCTTGCCGCTTTCCACCACGTCGCGCGGATCGAAGTCCACGATACCCACTTCGGAGCCGGCGACCACCATGCCATCGGCGCGGATCTTGTACCGGCACGGGCGGAGACCGTTGCGATCGAGCGATACGGCCACCTGCACGCCATCGCTGTACGCGAGTGCGGCCGGGCCATCCCACGGTTCGATCACACACTGGTGGTACTCGTAGAACGCCTTCACCGCCGGCTCCACGTCGGGATACTTCTCCCACGCCTGCGGCACCAGCATCATGGCGGCGTGCACCGGACTGCGGCCGGCGCGCACGAGCAGTTCCAGCGCGTTGTCGAGACTGGCCGAGTCACTGCCGCGCGGGCGGATCGGATCGCGGAGGCGTATGCCGTTGGTGCCGAACTGCGCCGAATCAAGCAGGCCGGCGCGCATCGCCATTGCGTTGCGGTTGCCCCACAGCGTGTTGATCTCGCCGTTGTGGCCCAGCATGCGGAACGGCTGTGCCAGTTCCCAGCGCGGCAACGTGTTGGTGGCGTAGCGCTCGTGGAACACAGCGATCGCCGACTCGAACGCCGGGTCGAGCAGGTCGGGATAAAACTCCGCGAGTTGTCCTCCTGTGAGGAGGCCCTTGTAGATCACCGTGCGGCACGAAAACGAACAGAAGTAGAACGGCGTCAGCCCCAGCGCCTCGGCGCGATGCTCCATCTCGCGGCGCGCGAGGTAGAGCAGCCGTTCCCAGGCATCGTCATCAGTGACGCCATCCGGCCGACCGACGATCACCTGCCGGATCTTTGGCATCGCATCGCGCGCCGACTTGCCCAATACGTCCGGGCGCACCGGCACGTCACGCCAGCCGATCAGTGGAAGGTTGTCGGCAGTGAGCACTTCCTCGATCACGCGCTGCGCGAGGCGCATCCCGTCGGCATCGGTCGGCAGGAAGCACATGCCCACCGCGAACGACGCATCGGCCGGCAGGTTCATGCCCAGCCGGGAGCCGGCGAGGATGACGAGTCGGCGCGGGATCTGGGTGAGCACACCAGCGCCGTCGGCCGACTTGTCGGTGCCGATCGCGCCCCGGTGCGCCATACGCGAGAGCGCTTCGAGCGCCAGCGTGACCACTTCGTGCGTTCGTTCACCGCTCTGGCGGGCGATGAAGCCGACGCCACAGGCATCGCGTGGAGCGTAGGGGGAGCCGGTGCTGTCGTCGGTGACGCTCCCGCGTCGCGCATGCTTCGGCGTCACGTCCACGTGCTGCTCCTGCGGCCAAGGGTGGTGCCCGCACTTTTGCCTTCCCTCGCATCATAGTGATTTCCGGGGATGGTGCAATCACCGGGCGCTGGCGAGATTTCTCATGTGGTAAGGCAGGTCTGGAGGGTTGGCAGAATGGCTATTGCACCGGTCTTGAAAACCGGCGTCCGCAAGGACATCAGGGTTCGAATCCCTGGCCCTCCGTCGTTCAGCGCCGAGTCGCGCGTGCCGCTGTCGGGAGTGTTGACCGCGATGCGCAGTGATTGGCAGGTCGGATTTCAGCGTGTGCGCAGTGCGGCGGCGATCGCCGGCTCCACCAGCGCGGCCATGATGCGGTACCCTGCCTCGTTCGGGTGCACGCCGTCGCCACCGAGGTTCGCGCGCAGACCTTGCCGCTCGTCGGCCATGGCGGTGTGATAGTCGAGATACGTCGCGCCCACACGTGCGGCGTACGCCTTCAGCCAGGCGTTGATCGCGACGATGCGCGCTGCCGGTTGCAGCCCCGGACGCCACGGGTAGTCGAAGACCGGGAGGATCGACGAGAGCACCACGCGGATGCCATTTGCCTGCGCGATCTCGGTCATCGCCTGCAGGTTCTGCTGGATCATCTCGTTGGTGGCCGGGCCAGTGTTGCCGGCGATGTCGTTCGTACCGGCGAGAATCACCACCACGGCCGGCTGAAGTGCCACCACGTCGGCATGGAAGCGAACCAGCATCTGCGGCGTGGTCTGCCCGCCGATACCGCGACCCACGTATGGCTTGCCCGCGAACAGCACCGGCCAGTGCTGCACCCACCCTTCGGTGATGGAGTTGCCCATGAAAACGACGCGCTGATCAGTCGGCGCCGGGACGGGCAGTTGGGCGTTGGCTGCGCGGTAGCGGGTCATGTTGGCCCAGTCGTTGTGAAGCACGCTGTCGGCCGCGAGCTGTCGTGCGCGAGCGTCGTTGGAGGTGGTGGGGGCTTGCGCGCCCGGGCGCTGTTGGCAGGCGACGGCGAAGAGCAGCAGCGTCCCGAGACGGGTGCAAAGGGAGAGCGGGCGGACGGCGGGCATGGGTGAGGTTAACAGGATCTGGGCTGCCGTGAGCAGCACGACCGGGCAGCACTGCGACACAAATGATTCCGCATGACCATCGGCAAGTGAAGCATCGAATCCTGATCACCCGCCAAGGTGATCGAGCGGAAAAACGTGCCGAGGTAGTCAGGACATGCGGACAGACCTGCCACTGTCGTTCGCAGACCGAATACCGGAAGCCGTTGCAGTCAAACGACTTGCCGTTGGCACGCTCCATGCTTTCGGCAGGGCGACGGAGTCCCAGTGCCTACGCCCCCACTTGTCATGAGCAGCATGCTGACCTCGACCGATCTCTCCGAAGCCGCAGTCGAAAGTGCACAGCGCCACGAGGACGGCTCGGCGCGCTTTCGTGTCCCAGCCTCGCCGGATGATCACGCCTGGCCGTCGGCTGTGCAGCTGGAATCCGACGGCGGCGTCCAGTCGGACGTGCGCATCTTTCTCGATGCGCAGCTGGTCACCGGCGATGTGCTGCTCGACCTGTCGCCTGGCTTCGGCTTCATCGCGCTCAGCGCTGCCACGGCTCCCAACGGCGCGCCGACCGTCCTGATCGCGGAGTCCGACCACTCCAGGCTGGCGCAGTTGCAGGATGCTGCAGCCGATGCCGGTTCGTTGCTCGAAGGGTTGCCATCGGCAGACTGGAAGGACCTGCAGTGCGTGCTGGAGCGCCGGCTCGCATCGGACGGGCGACTCATCGTGCACGTCGCCGCCAATCAGATCGCTGACGCGTGCCGTGGTCTGGCGTTGCTCCCTCAGTCATCGCAGTTGCTCGCGCTGTGCGTATCGCACGCGGGTGAACCAGCGGCATGGCCGGCGATCGCCAAGTCGCTGGCCGCTGCCGACCTGCGCGTGTGCGGACTCGTGGCGAACGACGAGGAGCCGATTCTGGTACCGCTCGCGGACGCGCCAGGAGGGGCGTTCTTCGCTTTGCCGGCGTCGCTCTTTGAAGATGGTGGACAACAGGATACGCCACTCGAGCACGAGCAGATCGTGTCGACGAGCCGTCCCATTGCGTGGAATGCGGCGGCTTCGGGCTTTTCGTTCATCGCCCCACACTCGAGGACGGGCTATGGCGTGACCGGGGCCAATCTGCTGCGTGCGCTGCAGGAAAAGGGCGTACCCGTGGCCTTCTTCCCGATCGGTGGAGTCGATCAGTCGCTGACAGACAATCCTCGGCTGGCCGCCGCGTTGCAGGCGCAGGAGAGCTTTCGTGTGGACGCGCCGAGTGTCCGGCTGTCGCAACAGTTCGATCTTGCGCTCCATGCAGGTCGCGGGCCGCGCGTAGCCTTCACGATCTTCGAGACCAACGTCTTCACGCCGCGCGAGATGCATCATCTGCGCATGCAGGACGCGGTGCTGGTATGCTCCCCGTGGGCGCGCGAGGTATGCATCGACAATGGGCTCGTGCCGTCCGCCGTGCACGTCGTGCCGCTCGGCGTCGATCCGACGATCTACAACCAGAGCGTCGTCCCGCGGCAACGCTGGCAGGCCGACGAGACGGTCTTCATGCAGGTGGGCAAGCTCGAGGCCCGCAAGGGACAGCTCGACTTGCTGCGCGCATTCGAGGCGGCATTTTCGCCCCGGGATCGCGTTCGGTTAGTGCTGGTCTGCCACAATCCCTTTCAGGCTCGCGAACACTTCGATGCAGCGTTGGCACCGTTTCGCAACTCGGCCATGGCGCGACAGATCACGCTGCACACCACGGAGCTGGCGACGTCGCGCGACGTCGCGGCGATGATGGCCGCTGCGGACTGCGGTGTCTTTCCCGCACGTGCCGAGGGATGGAATCTAGAGGCGCTCGAAATGCTCGCCATGGGTAAGTCGCTGATCGCCTCGAATGCCACCGCGCACACCGCCTTTCTGACGACAGCCAACGCCCGTCTCATCGACATGGGCCCACCGGAGCCGGCACTCGGCGGCCGGCTGCCGGGCAGTTGGCCGTCGTGGACCAGTGCACAGCATGAGCAGCTGGTGCACCACCTGCGCGACGTGCATGCCGCACGATGCGCGGGTACCGACAGGCACAATGTCGCCGGGCTCGACACGAGCCGCAGGCACGGCTGGTCCGACAGCGCGGATGCCCTGCTCACGGCCTTGCAGTCGGTTCGCTGACGCGCGCCACATCCGGAACGCTCACGATGATCGCCATGGTGGCTCCGCCGCACGTGACGGCCGGTGCGGCACGCAATGCCGTCGCACCTCGATCGTGAGCGGCGCATGGGATTGACGCGATCAGCCATCAGTCAGGCCGACGACCAGTATCACGTTGCACTCGGCGCTGCCCGCGAGGGTGACACGGCCGGCGCGCGTCAACTGCTCGAGCGCGCGTACACGGTGAACCGGACTCACATCGGGATCCGCAATGCGCTAGGTGTTCTACGACTCGAAGCGGGCGATGCCGCTGGCGCGATTGCCCTGTTGAAGCCCCTCGCCAGGGAGCTGCCCGGCGCGGCGCCGATTCAGCTCAATCTTGGTAATGCGATGGTCGCCGCCGGACGTGCTGCCGACGCCGTGGCGCCACTGAAGCGCGCTGCGACGCTTGATGCATCCGATCATCTGGCATGGTATGGACTTGGCCGGGCGCTGCAAACTGCAGGGCGGGTTGCCGAATCGGTGACGGCGTATCAGCACTGTCTGCAGCTGAATCCACAGAATGTGCTCTCGCGTTCGAACCTCGTGGCTGCACTCAATTTCCTCGATCGGTACGACGAGGCGGAGCAGCAGGCGCGCCTGGTCCTCGCGGCGGCCCCTGAGGATGTGGGTGCCCATGTGAATCTCGCCATGTCGCTGTTGGCACGCGGTCGGTGGGCGGAGGGATGGGCGGAGTATGAATGGCGTGAGCGCACGGTGATGCTCGCACGTCAGCGGCGCACGAGCATCACGCCGCGTTGGCAAGGTGAGTCGCTGGCGGGGCGCGTGTTGCTGGTGAACGCGGAGCAGGGATTTGGCGATACGTTGCAGTTCGTGCGGTACCTGCCACTGCTCCGTGCGCGCGGTGCGCGAGTCATCTTGCAATGCCCGGCGCCGTTGGTCGCGTTGCTGCGCGCGTCGAATCTCGCAGACCAGGTGATCGCCTTCGGTGAGCCTGTGCCTGCGCATGATGTGCATGTACCGCTGACCGGCATCCCGCATCGACTGCCGCTGCACGATCACGCCGCAGTGCTGGGTGACGCGGCCCCGTATCTCACCCCTCCAGCAGACCGTGCGATGCACGAGCGGCCATGGACCGTTGGCACGCCGCGGCGTGTGGGGCTGGTCTGGGCCGGCAGTCCGACGCATGTCAACGACATGCACCGTTCCTGCGGGTTCGCGGCGCTCGATCCGCTGTGGACGGTGCGTGGGGTGACGTGGGTGTCCCTGCAGGCGGGTGTGTCGGTCGGATCTGGCGGCGTTCGACCGCCGAAGGGTGTGGTACTGCATGATCAGGCGGCGCACCTGACGGACTTTGCCGATACTGCGGTGGCGGTGCGTGCGCTCGACCTCGTGATCACCGTGGACAGCGCGGTGGCGCATCTCGCGGGCGCGCTTGGGACGCCGTGCTGGTTGTTGCTGCCGAGGGTGGGGCTGGATTGGCGCTGGGCGGCGGAAACGTTGGAGGCGCGGTGGTATGGGAGTGTGCGGACGTTTCGGCAGGATCCGACAGATGGGTGGCAAGCGACGATGATGGCGGTCCGGGCGGCGCTGGCGATCGGATAGTCTGGAGCACGGAGCAGAGGCCGCACGCCTAAACTCACATCTCCTGCCAGCATGTGCTAGAGACGCGAATCGCCGGATTCCGCGACACAGTTGATCGGGCTTCGAACGAAACGGGTGATCGACTTCAGCCGAATCCGCACCCGCTGTTGACAGCGTCGCGCATTCTCCGTCTAGCGTGCGACGCTGCCCAGGTAACACCGCGCTGATCTTGTCAACTGGTCGACGGAGGCGGCAGCCCAGACCGCGCACGCCTGCGCGCCAGGAACGGACGGCGTTGCATGCTGCCGCCACCACGCCACGCGGATGGCGAATACCGCAACACCGCTCGCGAGCCACGCCACGACATTCGCGTCACTTGGTACGGCCGGCTCCGGTGTGCGAAACAGGATCACTGCGTCGTGAGCCTCGGTCGTCAACGTGGCAAGGTATGCCTCGACGTCAGCTTCGAGCGCATCGGTACCATCGGCTAACACAAACCAGTCACATCCCTGCGCCTCGGCTGTCGCTGCCGCGGCAGCGAACAGCTCGTCGCCCTGCACCAATTCAGGCCACGGCGCCGAGAGCACCGACACTCCGCCCGCGACTGCGCCGGATGACGAATCAGACCGGGCGTGCCGTTGTGACAATGCCATTGCTTCCTCGAGAAAGCTGGAAATCATGGCATTACCATGCGTCGCAGAGGCGATTAACTGATGAACTCGTTCGTCTTTGAAGAATACTTCGAGCCCACCTTCAAACCCAGAAAGGTGATACCAGTATCTGCAGATATATGCCGTGAGCAACGAATTCTTCAGCAGGTTCCTGATTGGCTCCTGCTTGCAGAACGGGTCCATGCTGGCAGCCTTGTCGCTCAGATAGGCAACCCACTCCAGCTGTAATGCAAAGTCCAGTACTGGGTTGTGCTGATAATGTTTGGGCAGGTGTTTCGTAACGTAGCTGTCTGAGGATGGAGTCGAAGTGTCTCGCAAGTAAACCACTGATCCCGGGGCGTAAATGAGATCGCCGTGTAGTGCAATTTCCGCCACCATCAGGTGGTCGACAGCGGTGCAGCGGTGTCTTTGGGCAACGAGCTTGCGTTTCTCCTCACGCCACAGACCACCCCAAACCACATTAAAGACCAAGCCGATCAGCACATAGTGTGGGCGCATGCTGAGAGGGACTTCGACAGCATGCACGATGGAATTATATTTTTGCCGCACGCCATCGGCCTGGTCGACCTTGTAGCAATCTGTAAACACAATCGCCGAGTTGGGATTTGCTTCGGCGCGCGTCCAAAGGCACTCTAAAAGGTTGGCCTGCCAGACATCGTGCCCGCCGATGAAGATGGAGTATTCGTAGTCCTGGCCTTTGTTTAGTATCTGCGAATACAAGAACTCTATGTGGTCCAACGATGGCACATGTGCTGAAGGGCCCACCTTCCTGACACGGGCATCTGCTTGACACGCCCAGTCGATGATGATTGTGCTGCCATCGGTCGAGTGGTTGTCGGAGATGATGAAGACGAAGTCCCGATGGGTCTGGGCAAGGACCGAATCGATAGCTTTTTGCAGATATTTCGCTTCGTTATACACGGGCATCCATACGAGAATCATGTTTTCTATTTCGCTTCGATGGTAATTGACAGATTTGAGAGGATCGAGTCCATTGCAACTTGTGTATCACAGCGCTTGATGCGGCCTTCGTCTCCCCGCGCAAAGACGACTATGGTGCTTCGCACGGTTATTGTTCTCCGGCGCCTGTGGCAAGTGACGTCGTGGTTGAGTGCCCGACCACCAGGGTCCCGCGAGGGACGCCGGTGCTCCGCTCTCGCTGTGGTCCACAAGATGACCATGTTGGCCGACGTGATCGCAGCAACTTGAGACGGCGCGGATTCCACGCCGAGATCAAACACCGATCCAACAATGACCTTTGGCAGTGCATGGATGAAACAGCGATCCTACAAATCAATCAGGCGCGAATCACCGCCAAAAGCAAATTCGCTCGGCGTGCCGATCTGAACGATCTCGAGGCGGGTTTCTGTGAGCAGACCGCCCACTACACTCCGCGAGACGCGCTCCGGGAGACTTTGACTGGACTGCATGGTCGGACGCGAGT
The DNA here is from genome assembly GCA_038249795.1 of Gemmatimonadales bacterium. GTDB lineage: Bacteria > Gemmatimonadota > Gemmatimonadetes > Gemmatimonadales > Gemmatimonadaceae > JACMLX01. Next base: position 17,079 of record JBBSCZ010000013.1, read on the forward strand.
GGCTCACGATGTAGCGCGGCCGTTTGTAGTGCATTGGGCTGACGTAGCCCAAACTGGAGTGTCGTCGCTTCCGGTTTTACCACGTCTCGATGTAACGAAAGATCGACCGCCGCGCCGCGTCCCGCGAACGAAAGTTGCGTTCTTCAGAATCAGCTCGAACTCCAGCTAGGCAAGGAATCTCTGCGTCACATCGTTGTAACCAACGTGTCTGCTCTGTGGCAATCAGCCGATTCTTCCGCCCGACACCGGGCATCATCTGCCGGGCACGGCATCCTTAGCCGCCCCGACAAGTCAGACGCAGCGTCGACGAGGGCACAAACACGACGCCAGTTTTCCCATTGTAGCAGAGGGGATTTCTCGCATCCGGCACGTGTCGACGGTGTTGGCCGTCGGCCGCAGGCACTTTGGCCCACACAGTGCATGTGGAGGAGCCCACGCAGGCCGCCAGCCAGCCTTCCCTCGTCTCTCCTCGCACACCCGATACGCCCGATATGGCGTTAGACGTCTTCTTGCACATAGTGGAACCTTACCCGCCTCAGGTCCTCCAGACGCCGGAGGCACTCCTGCAGCCCAGCGGCGCAACGTTCTTCCGTCGCCCCATCGCCTCCGTGGTCGCGGGACAGGCCGAGGAAGTGCAGGTAGTCACGAGGGAGGTTCCGGGTGACGGTGTGGCGCGGAGTCCGATAATCTCCGACCACCATAGTATGCGGAAGCAGACCGACACGCTGCGCGACGAGCACGTGTGGGAAAACCTGCACGTGTCCGGCATGGCCGCGGCGGAAGGCTAGGCCGTGACGTTGCTGACGCCATTCGACACCGCCTTCTGGCAAGACAGGCGAGTCTTGCTGACAGGACACACGGGCTTCAAGGGTGCGTGGCTGGCACTCTGGTTGCGGCGGCTGGGCGCTGAGGTTCACGGCGTCAGCTTGGCGCCAAATACGACTCCCAACCTGTTTTCGCTTGCCCAGATCGATCAGGATTGCCACAATCACATCCACGATCTTCGGGAACACGAAGGATTGGACCGTCTCGTCGGGTTGATCCAGCCTGAGATCGTATTTCACCTCGCCGCACAGGCACTAGTGCGCGCGAGCTACCACGATCCGATTGCAACGTATTCGACCAACATCATGGGCACGGCGCATCTGTTGAACGCTCTTCGTGGAATCGAGTCGGTCAGAGTTGCGGTGATGGTCACCACGGATAAGGTGTACTTGAACCGCGAGTGGCCGTGGCCGTATCGCGAAGACGACACCTTGGGGGGGCACGATCCGTACAGCGCGAGCAAGGCAGCGAGTGAGCTTGTGGTCGCGTCCTACCGCGACTCGTTTCTGGCCGCGCAGGGTGTCGCGATCGCCACCGCTCGTGCTGGCAATGTCATTGGCGGGGGCGATTGGGCTGACGACCGACTGGTGCCTGATGCGGTTCGCGCGTGGCAAGCCGGCCGTGTACTCGAGGTCAGAAGACCGCAGGCGATTCGACCGTGGCAGCACGTGCTCGATCCGCTGAATGGCTATCTCTCCTTGGCGCAGCGCCTGTGGACCCAGCCTGCGGCGTCGGGCGCCTGGAACTTCGGCCCCGAAACCAGCAGCGCAACCTCTGTTCGCGAACTGGTGGAGATCGCCAGAGATGCCTTCGGCCGTGGAAAAGTCAGCTACGGCGAAGGCGAGATTGGGCCGCATGAGGCCGGGTCGCTTTCACTCGAAGTATCGAAGGCGCGCGCGATCCTTGGCGTGACGCCGAGATGGGCGCTGACGCAGGCTGTTCAGCGCACCCTGAGTTGGTACCGCGAACAGGAACAGGGAACGAGTGCCATCACGCTCTGCAATGCAGACATCGACGCCTTCCAGGCAGCGTCATGACACGGCTCGTGGTGGTCGATCTTCCGATATCGGGCCTTAAACTCGTGAAGCGCTCCCTGCTCAGCGATACCCGTGGTTTCTTCTCTCGCGTCTTCTGTGCAGCAGAGCTGGCCTCGGCAGGCTGGAAAGACCCCATCGTTCAGGTCAACCACAGCTACACGAAACGGCGGGGTACCGTGCGCGGACTGCACTACCAGTTACCGCCGCAGGCCGAGGCAAAACTGGTGAGCTGCCTGCACGGTGAGGTCTGGGACGTGGCCGTCGACCTTCGGCAGGGATCGCCAACGTTCTTGCACTGGCATGCCCAGACTCTGTCCGCCGACAATGGCTTGGCCCTGCTGATCCCCGAGGGCTTCGCCCACGGATTTCAGGCGCTCAGCGATGAGGCCGAATTGCTGTACTGCCACTCGGCCCCGTACGCCGCGGCCTCCGAAGCCGGGCTGAACCCACAGGACGCACGCCTCGCCATCGACTGGCCCTTGCCAGTCGCTGAACTCTCCGCGCGTGACGCCGAGCACCCGGCCATCACCTCCGAGTTTAACGGAGTCGCGAGGTGAAGTGTCGTCATTGCTATGAAGCTCTGACTCTACCCTTTCTCGACCTGGGCAGTGCACCGCCCTCCAACGCGTACCTCAGCGAAGCCGCGCTGCGCGCGCCGGAAACATGGTTCCCGCTGCGGCTGCTCGTGTGTCAGCAGTGCTGGCTGGTACAGACCGAGGATCCTGCCGGTCTGAAAGCGCTGTTCGCAGACGACTACGCCTACTTCAGTTCCTTCTCCAGCTCTTGGCTGTTGCACGCGCAGGCGTATGTAAACACGATGAGCGATCGCTTCGTACTCGGTCCTGATAGCGTGGTGGCAGAGATCGCCGCCAATGACGGTTATCTGCTGCAGTACGTAAAGGCTGCGGGTTTGCCTTGCTATGGCGTCGAACCCACAGCCAGCACGGCGGCAGCGGCGCGTGCCAAAGGCATCGACATCATCGAACGCTTCTTTGGTGTCACACTCGCTCAAGAATTGGTTCAGCACGGGAGATCCGTGGACCTCGTTGCGGCCAACAATGTGCTCGCCCACGTGCCCGACATCAATGACTTCGTCGGCGGTTTCACCAGGCTGCTCAAACCGTTGGGCGTGGCGACCTTCGAGTTCCCGCATCTGTTGCGGATGATTCAGCATAACCAATTCGACACGGCCTATCACGAACACTACTCCTATCTGTCGCTCAACGCCGTCGAGCGCGTCTTCTCTGCCAACGGGCTGTGCATCTTTGACGTTGAAGAACATCCCACCCATGGCGGCAGCTTGCGCGTCTTTGCACAACGGCGTGACACAGGCGCGCACCGATGCTCGCCTGCGGTGGCTCAGATGCTCGAGCGTGAAGTATCCGCAGGCCTGACCGCTTCTGCGGCATATGCCGGCTTCCAGACCCAGTCCGAACGGGTCAAGAACGACTTCGTTGCGTTCCTTATCGATGCCAAGCGTCAGGGTAAGCGCGTAGCCGCCTATGGTGCGGCCGCCAAGGGCAACACACTGATGAACTTCGCGGGCGTACGCGCAGACCTGCTGTCCTTCGTGGTCGACCGTAACCCTGCCAAGATCGGCACGTTCATGCCCGGCAGCCGCATTCCCATCGTCGCGGAAGAGCGCTTGCGTCAGGACAAACCGCACCACATCGTCATCCTGCCGTGGAACCTGAAGGCGGAAGTGGTGGCTCAGCTGAGCTACGTGCGCGAGTGGGGTGCCAGCTTCGTCACTGCCATTCCACGACTCGAGGTCATGTGTTGAGCACAGTGTCCAGTCATCTGCCGAAGATCGCGCTCAGCGGCGCCAGCGGATTCATCGGCCGCCATGTGGTGGCCGATCTGATTGGTCGCGGCATCAGCCCGACGCTGCTGCTTCGGCCAAGCTCGGCATTGCCTCCGCAGGCGGAGCACTGCAACGTGGTGCGATTTGAGCTCGCCGCGCCGGGCGACGAAGCGTACGTGGCTGCTGGGCGACCACAGGTGTTGATCCATCTGGCTTGGGGTGGACTACCAAATTTCCGCTCGCTACACCACTTCGAGCAGGAAACCCCTCTGCACTATCGGTGGCTCAAGGGCATGATGCGCGCAGGGCTCCAGCATTTGGTCGCCGCCGGCACCTGCTCCGAATATGGCATGCAGAGTGGTGCGCTGGCTGAAGGCATGGCGCCCCAACCGATCCATGCCTACGGATTCGCCAAGGACACGCTGCGCCGCGAGCTGGAGTACCTACAATCCGAATACGCATTCGGCCTGACGTGGGCTCGGCTGTTCTATCTCTATGGCGAAGGCCAAGCAGCCAAATCGCTCTGGCCGCTGTTGCAAATCGCCGCAGCACGGTCCGACACGGAATTTCCGATGTCAGGCGGCGAGCAGCTGCGCGATTACCTACCGGTTGCCGACGCTGCACGCTGCCTCGTTGATCTCGCCGTCAATCGCGCGATTTTGGAGAGGGGCCTCGGGATCGTCAATGTCTGCTCGGGTCAGCCTATCTCGATCCGGACGCTGACCGAAGGCTGGATTGCCGACAACGGCTGGTCCATTCGGCCTCGGCTCGGACGTTTCCCATATCCGGATTATGAGCCGATGGCGTTCTGGGGTGACGCGGGGAAGCTGCGCCGTTTCCTGAACCAGTCACAGGAGACCCCGTGACTGGCTATCGCACGCTGTACAAAGCCGAGCAATTGCCCGTCTTTCAGAACCGCATGTTCGACACCGAAGGGGCGGCCCGCTCGTGTGCACGCGGGGATGTCGAGTTGGTGCAGGACGCCGATACAGGCCTCGTCTTGAATCGCGCGTTCGATCTGGCGGTGATGGTCTACGACGCCGACTACCAGAACGAGCAAGGCCATAGTACGGCGTTCCTCCAGCATTTGAACTCAGTGGCACAGGTGGTACAGACGCACTTTGCCAGGCACACATTGATCGAGGTTGGGTGCGGTAAAGGGCTCTTTCTGGAGCAGCTGCAGGCTCTCGGCTTCAAGATCACTGGGCTGGACCCGACATATGAAGGTACGAACGCGGCCGTGATCCGTGACTACTTTACGCCAGAAACGGGCCTGCGCGCTGAGGCTCTCGTGCTGCGCCATGTGCTGGAACACGTATCAGATCCTGTGGCCTGTTTGGCGAAGTTGCGCGACTCCATCGGCGGCGAAGGCCAGAGGTTCACTCTTCCGACAGGTGTGGCACACGACCCGAGGAAGGGTAACCAAGGCGGCACCGGACGTTTTCCTTCGCGCGCCCGTGAGCATCTTGGGTGGTGCTTCCGAGGGCGTGATCTTCGCGCCATTGATCGAGTCTGTGGGCGCTTCGGTCGACTTCGCGATCAAGATCGACGCGGCCGAAAATGTCTGCTTTCCCGCCGCAACAGACCGGTGGGTACCTGCGCGCCAAGCGGCGCTGGCCCTCCAACCCTTGGCCCCAATCTGTCTGTAATGAAACGCAATTTCCTCGAAGAACTTCAGGCGCAGACGCACCACCGACCCAACTACATGAGCCGCGATCATGAATCCATTTGAAGACGAGATCAGGGAGCGGCTGAAAGCCAACGCTGCGGACGAGCCCCTTCGCGCATCGGCCAAGGCTTTCACGACTAAGTCAGTTGACGCAAAATACTCGTACAACTTCACTTGGATGGGTCGGCCCATCATCCAGTACCCACAGGATATCGTGGCGATGCAGGAGCTGATCTGGCGGGTGCAGCCAGACCTCATCATTGAGACGGGAATCGCACACGGTGGATCGCTGATCTTCTCGGCCTCGATGCTCGAGGTCAACGCTGCTTGTGGCGGACCGAAGGATGCCGAGGTGTTGGGTATCGACATCGACATTCGTCCGCACAATCGCGACGCCATCTTGGCTCACCCAATGAGCAGACGGGTCACAATGATCGAAGGTTCCAGCGTAGCGCCGGACATCGTAGGGCAGGTACACGCGCGGGCGGCCCGGAAGCAGCGGGTGCTGGTTTGTTTGGACAGCAACCATACTCATGAGCACGTGCTGGAAGAGTTGCGGGCGTATGCGCCGCTCACCAGTGTAAACAGCTATTGCATTGTGTTCGACACGTTTATCCAAGACATGCCTACAGAGACGTATCGCGATCGGCCTTGGGGGCAAGGTGACAACCCGAAGACGGCGGTGGCAGCCTACTTGACCGAACACCCAGAGTTCCAGATCGACTGCGAGATCGACAACAAGTTGCTGATTAGCGTGGCGCCAGAGGGGTACTTAAAGCGGGTGCGGTGAGGTGCTGACAGACCATCATCCTCTCGAAGCCCGGATAAATGACCTACACCACTCTTCACTGTTGGACTACGGGAATCCTCGCCCAGGATTCTGCGAGCCGGTATCGAACACGAACTTTGCGGGTGGGGCGAACGAAGCAGCGGTGCTCACGATGACGTGGCGAATCTCCGGATGGACGTGATAGTCGTTCAGTCGCGGCGCCGCAGCGAGGGTTGTCTCATGAAGCCACGTTCGGCGCTTGGCGCGCAGCATCTGGGTGACCGATGCCGTGTCGAAGCTGCTGGCAGGCAGTGTGAGGAGATCGCGCAGTGCCCAACGCCGGGGTCTCTCTTGGCTGCCGCTGCTACGAACCGCTCCGGTCAATCCTGCCGGTACACGGCACCACCTGCCGTGCAGGCTCGATTCCCACCGTACGAAAAAACCGGTAAGTCATTGTCTCGCAAGAGGATACGCTATGGCATACGTCATGCAAAAGCGTAGGGCGTTCGCGTGTCTGGTCTGTCCTTCGCCATCTGTACATGGATCGCGCTTCTTACAACAACTTGGTTCTCCTGACGCGGAATGATCTCGATTTACTGCGTCTGGGCATCAAGGCCGCTGTCACCACCGCCGCGCGAGATTCTCGCGTGGTACTGACGATCGCCGACGCTGGCAGCGACTCGCCGCTGCGCGACTGGTTGGCGGATCGCGGGTCCACTGCCCTGCGATATCCGGCGGCCGATTCCGCACGAAAGCGGCTGGCGGCAGCACTCGCATCTCCCTCCGCGCGGACGACGTTCCCGGCCGACGACGTTCCCTTCACGCTCGACGACCTCGCAGCGCGGCCTGACTCCGGGTACACCGATCCATGCCCCCAACACCCACGCGGTGAAACATGAAGGCGATCATCCTCTGCGGCGGACTCGGTACCCGCCTGCGCGAAGAAACCGAATACCGCCCCAAGCCGATGGTGGAAATCGGCGGACGTCCGATCCTCTGGCATATCCTGAAGTACTACGCGCGCTTCGATGTCCGCGACTTCGTCCTCTGCCTCGGCTACAAGGGACAGATGATCAAGGAGTACTTCCTGAACTACGAGGCAATGAACAGTGACTTCACGATCTCACTGGGTCGACTGAGTGCGATTTCGTACCATGCCGAGCACGCGGAACAGGACTTTCGTGTGACGCTTGCGGACACCGGCGCCAACACGATGACGGGCGGCCGATTGGCGCGCGTTCGCCGGCACGTAGGCAACGAGCGCGTCCTCGTCACGTATGGAGACGGGCTGACCGATCTCGACCTCGACGCCGCCCTGCGGTTCCACGAGGCACACGGACGACTCGCCACCGTTGCCACCGTGCGTCCCACGTCGCGATTTGGGGTACTCGACGTGAACGACAATGGCACCGTCGAAACCTTCGCGGAGAAGCCCATACTCAATGGCTGGGTCAGCGCGGGGTACTTCATTTTCGAGCCCGAAGTGTTCGACCTGCTCGATACCTCCGAATCGTGCATTCTCGAGCGTGAGCCTCTGGAGCGATTGGCGGCCGAGGGTGAGTTGATGGCCTATCAGCACGATGGCTTCTTCTTCGCCATGGACACCTTCCGAGAATACCAGCAACTCAACGAGATCTGGGAGTCCGGAACGGCGCCGTGGGCGAACCCGCGGAACAGTCGTACGCTCGGCACAGGGCACACACCCACGCAGCGGCTCCGTCCGATCGCGCCCTCGCTGATGAAAGCGGCAAGCTGATGATGGTGGGGTGACGGCTGCAACACGACCGGGGCCTCGATGCCGAGAAGAAGCTCTTTCTGGCATGGAAGCCCCGCTTCGTGTGCCTGGCATCCTCACCGCACCCGGCGCAGTCAGCCCACAGCAGAAACTGCGATGAGGGCGCGCGTCATCGATGACACACGCATGTGAGCCAGCCGACCAACGCGCGGCGCCATGGCGCGCTACCCCAGCGCCGCGACTCGCATGCGCACCTCCTCGACCACCGCCTCCCAACCGTCTGCCTCCGTCTGCCGCAGCACCTCCACGTTCCCATACCACGGCGTCCGCACCCCGCTCACCCCCCACCGATAGTCCGCCGTAAACGGCAGGCACACCAGCGTCGGCACACCCGTCGCCCCCGCCAGATGCGCCACCGCCGTATCCACCGTGACCACGAGATCCACCCGCCGCATCGCATGCGCGGACTCGGCAAAGTCAGCGCACGCACCGCCAACATCGACCAGCTGCTCCTGCATCGCACTCGGCAGCAGCTCCTGCATCGTCGGGATCTTCTGCATCGCAACGAAGCGAACCCCCGGCAGATCAAGCAACGGCGCCAGCAGCGCGCTGCTGATCGAGCGCCGCCGATCATTCGAGTGCCGCGGATTCCCCTGCCAACTCAGCGCCACCGTCGGCACGCCGTCCTGCGGAAGCATCGCGGCGATGTGCGGCGGGCACTCGCCAGGCGGCACCAGATACGGCGCGCCATCCAGCTCCGACGGTTCGAGCTGCAGGCAGGCGGGGAGCGACATCAGCGGCACATAGAAGTGGTGCGGCGGCATCGCAGTGCCGACCGACGTGCAGGCACTCACTCCCGGAGCCTCGCTGAGCAGACCCACCAATGGCGGTGGCGTTCGCACGTGAACGCGCGCGCCACGGGCCGCGAGATCGCGCGCGAATCGAACACACATGATCGAGTCGCCAAGCCCCTGCTCGTGCATGATCAGCACGGTCTTGCCGTCAATCGACGCACGTCCATCCCAGCGCGGGGCGACAACCGGTTCGATCAGCACTTTCACTCCATCGACGAACTCGCGCTGCTCCATCTCCGCCCACCCCTCCCGCCATTGTCCAAGCGCGACCATGGCCATGCCGTACTCCATGCGCAGTTTGGGCGCATCTGGTGTGACGGCCAGAGCCGCCGCATACACATCGCGTGCACCGGCCCAGTCGCCCAGATTCTTCAGAATCTCGGCGAGGTTGTTGATCGCCGGCGTGGAGCCGGGATCGATGGCCAGTGCACGATCGATCGCCTTGAACGCGAGCGTCTGATGCCCGAGCGCCGACAGCACACCAGCCAGATAGGTGAAGGCGTCGCAGCGGTGGGGGAAACGCGTGGCAACTTCGTTGTACTCGCGGAGCGCCTCACGCATGTTGCCGACGTTCGAATACGCGAGCGCCAGATTGTGCCGAACGCTGTGCTCGTCCGGCGCCAGCGCCAAGGCTTTCATGAGCACTGGTATCGCGTCAGCCGATTTCTCCGCTTTGATCAGCGCGACGCCCCGCTCGTGAAGCGCGAGATACCGCGTGCGCTGCGCCGTGGCGGTCGAGGACACCCGATCGGCGGCAGCACCCCGTGGAATACTGGGCGCACGACGGAACACCGGAGCACGTTTCATGAGTCGACGCGGGGATGCGATCTGAAGGCCAAGGCTACCGCAAGGGAACTGGTGGAGACGACGCGATCGCTCGCGCAACGTCGCCCGACAGGCCCGCTGCCTACTGAAGAGGTGATGGCGGCCGTGCACATGGACGCCCGACCGACCCACAGAAAGCAGAAATCAGACCAACAGCTATCCCCATGACCGACAACGGTTTACAGAATTGTGGCGCGAGCATCTGCGCCCGCGTCCAGCCAAAGCTTCCCACCTGAACCGGAAAATTCCGCCGGTCGCCCCCCGTGCGCCCGAGAAACTGTAATCCCAGACCGTGTCCGCTCCGCCTCCGCCGAGCCCTCTCCGCGTGAGCGAGCACGGATGTCATCCCGGGAGCAGTGAGAGTGTGCGTTTCGTCTTCAGTCAGCGCCAAGCAAAACTCGAGACGATAACCCACTCTCAACGAACGGTGGCCCGCCCCAGAAATTCGGGTGCAAGCCACCGCCCATCACGCCCTTCTTTGCTACGATGCGCGTCTTTGCGCCTTTGCGTCAATCAGTCGCACTTCCAGTTGCTGTTGCGGTCGACGAGCTCAGCGCTTCGCACCCCGCAAAAACAATCAGTCCGGCTTGATCGTCAAATTATTGACCACCTTCCACTCCGGAGCCTTCGCCTTCGCGATCTCCTCGGCGATCGTCTTCTGCGCCTCCGTCCGCACCGAACCCTTCAACGTCACGGTCTTCGTCGTCCCGTCGGAATCCACGTTGATGTCGTCCGCACTGATACGC
>JBBSCZ010000014.1:0-26479 GCA_038249795.1 Gemmatimonadales bacterium
CACCCTTCTTGACGACTTCCGACGGATGCTGGACGCGCTTGGTCCAGGACATGTCGGAGATGTGGATCAGGCCGTCGATACCCGGCTCGATTTCCACGAAGGCGCCAAAGCTGGTGAGGTTGCGGACCTTGCCGGAGATGCGGGTGCCGACCGGGTACTTGAGCGGCAGCACTGCCCACGGATCCTGTTCGGTCTGCTTCATGCCGAGCGAGATCTTCTCCTCGTCGGGATCCACCTTGAGCACCACTGCTTCGATCGCCTCGCCGATGCTGACCAGCTTTGACGGGTGACGGACATTGCGGGTCCAGCTCATCTCGGAGATGTGCACCAGGCCTTCGATGCCCGGCTCGAGTTCGATGAAGGCGCCGTAGTTGGTGATCGAGACCACCTTGCCGTTGACGCGAGTACCGACCGGGTACTTGGCGGCAACATCCTTCCACGGATACGCCTGCAGCTGCTTGAGGCCGAGGGAGATGCGCTCACGCTGCCAATCGATGTCGAGAACCTTGACGTCCAGTTCCTGACCGATGTGCACCATCTCGGTGGGGTGCGAGATGCGGCCCCACGACATGTCGGTGATGTGGAGCAGGCCGTCGACGCCGCCGAGGTCGATGAACGCACCGAAGTCGGTGATGTTCTTGACGACGCCCTTCCGCACCTGATCCTTCTCCAGCTCCTTCATGAGCTTCTCGCGCTTGCCAGCGCGCTCGTTCTCCAGGATCACGCGGCGCGAGACGACGATGTTGCGGCGACGCTTGTTGAGCTTGATGATCTTGAAGTCGTATGTCTGGCCAAGCAGCTCGTCGATGTTCGGCACGCGACGAAGCGCGATCTGCGAACCCGGAAGGAAGGCGTCCACACCCATGAGGTCGACCACCACACCGCCCTTGATCTTCTTGACGAGGGTACCGGTGACCGGCTGATCGCTCTCGTAGGCAACGCGGATGCGCTCCCACACGCGCATGAAATCGGCCTTCTTCTTGGACAGGACGACGGAGCCTTCCTGGTCCTCGAGGTGCTCGAGCAGCACTTCCACCACATCGCCGGCCTTGAGATCAGGCAGGTCCTTGAACTCTTCGAGCGGAATCGATCCTTCCGACTTGAAGCCGATGTCGAGGATGACGAGGTTCTCGCGGATTTCCATGACCGTGGCCTTGACGATCTCACCTTCTTCGATCGAGGCCATCGTGCCCTGGTACATCGCGATCATCCGCTCGTAATCTTCCGAGGTGTATTCGTCTTCCTCGTAGAGCTCGGGGCGGCGGTTGGCAAGCGGCCGTAGCTGCGAGCGCTGCATATCGCGCTTCTCGCGGGCGGTCAGGGCCGTGCCGGTTGCGGTGTCGTCGAGGGGAATCTCGACTTCAGACTCGGACATGAAGTGGTTGGCTCCAGATTGCGCGGAATGGTTGGCTCGCCGCGCCGAGGCTAGGGGGTTTCATCGGGCTGACAGATGCCGGCGAAACGCGAACCCTGAAGCATAGTTTGCTTCGAGGGGTGGGTCAATGACGGGGCCAATCGTCCGTTTGTCCGCCTCGCCGCCTCGCCGCCTCGCCGCCGTCAGGATCCGTCAGGAGCCGTCAGGAGCCGTCGGCGTCCTCGGCGTGCCCGAACGCCGCCCGCGCCAGCGCCACGATCCGGGACACCTGATCGGCCTGCGTCAAATAGGTGGTGTCGAGGAGGATCGAATCCCGGGCCTGCACCGTCTGCATCTGGTCGGCCGCGTCGCGCCGCACCAACAGCTCCGTTTCCTTGGCGATCTCGTTATCGGCCGGGGCCCGGCCAAGCCGCTGCCGAAGACGACGTCGCGCCCGCTCCCATGGGTCGGCCACCAGAAAGATCTTGAGCGTCGCGTCGGGGAACACCGCCGTGCCGATGTCGCGGCCATCCACCACCACGGTCGTGGTACGAGCTGCGGCACGCACCTGCTCGTTCACCCAGGTGCGCGCTTCGGGGATCCGGGCCACGGCCGAAACCCCGGCCGTGACATCGGCGGCCCGCAGCCGATCGTCATCCCGCACGCCGTCCACCAGCGGGATGAAGGTGCGCTCGCCCGGCGTCATCGTGATCCGACCGCTGCCTGCGAGCGCGTCGACGGCGGTCCAGCTGACTGGGTCAGCGTTCCGTTCCAGTGCGAGCGCGGTGAGTGCCCGATAGAGCGCGCCACTGTCGACGTGATGAATGCCCAGCTGTCGAGCCACCCACTGCGCCGTGCTCGATTTGCCCGACGCCGCCGGACCATCGATCGCGATCACGAGCGGACGCGCGCTCATGGTGCCGTCTGCAGCGTGGCGAGGAGCTCCCAGAAACCAGGAAAGGAGACATCGACGCAGGCGTCATCGTCGACCTGCACGTCGTTGCCCGGAAGTGCACCGAGTACACCGAACGCCATCGCAATCCGATGGTCGGCATGCGTGACGATCGCACCGGCAAGCCGCCGCGAGCCACCGCGAATCACCATGCCATCGGGCAACTCATCCGCATCCGCGCCGATCGCACGAAGATTCGAGACGACGGCAGTGATGCGATCGCTTTCCTTCACGCGCAGCTCCGTCGCATCGGTGATGCGCGTCTCGCCCTCGGCGCAGGCCGCCAGACAGGCGAGGATCGGGATCTCGTCGATGAGCGCGGGAATCTCGGCACCGCCGATCGTCACGCCCAGCAGTCCGCGGCACGGTGCGACGTGAATGTCGGCAACCGGCTCGCCGCCCACCATGCGCTCGTTCGCGAACGACAGCGTGACTCCCATGCGCTGCAGAACGTCGAAGGCACCGCTGCGCGTGTCGTTGATGCCGACGTTCACGATCACCAGCGGCTGCCCCTGCAGCACCGCGCTCGCGATCAGGAACAGCGCCGACGATGGATCGCCCGGCACTTCGAAATCGAGCGGCGCGAGCTGGTCCACCGGGTCCAGCAGCACGGTATCATCGGTCACGATGATGGGAGCACCGAGCGCCGCGAGCATGCGTTCAGTGTGATCGCGCGAGCGGATGGGTTCCTGCACGCGTGCCGAACGACCCGAAACGAGTGCGGCGAGCAGGATGGCACTCTTCACCTGCGCGCTGGCCGTCGGACTCACCCACGCGATGTCGCCGAGGACTCCGCCCTGCACCGTCATCGGCAGGCCGTCGTCGGAGGCAAAGCTGAATGACGCGCCCATCTGCGTCAGTGGTCGCGCGATGCGACGCATGGGGCGTCGGCTGAGACTCGCATCACCCGTGAACGTCGCTCGCATCGCATGGCCGGCCACGACGCCGGCCATCAGGCGCGTGGTGGTACCGCTGTTGCCGCAGTCGAGATCACGCGTCGGCGTCATCAACCCACGCCGACCACGACCAGTCACACGCAGTGTGTCACTCGCTGACCAGCTGGTCGGCAGCTCGACACCGAGTGCCGCGAGTACACCGGCGGTGCTCCGGACGTCAGCCGATGGCAGCACGCCACGCAGCACGCTCTCGCCGGTGCCAAGTGCGGCGAACATGAGCGCACGGTGCGAGAGCGACTTGTCACCCGGCACCGAAACGACGCGAACGGTGCTCAACGGAGCCACGCTTCGAGCGTCGTCGCGAGATCGGTCTTGTCGTCGCGATACTTCACGATCACGGGCGTCTGCAGCGACAGTCCCTCCGCTTCGGCGTACGCGCCACGCATGCGACGCGCACCGGGCACCACGACGGCATCGGCCGGGATCACGAGTGGCTGCGACGCCGATCCGCGATACACACGCTCGTGCACCAGGTCGAACACCGGCGTGCCGCGCGTCAGCACGACGCCGGCACCGAGCACGGCTCCCTGCCGCACGACGGTGCCCTCGTAGACGCCGCAGTTGCCGCCGACGATGACATCGTCCTCGATGACCACTGGTGAAGCATTGATCGGCTCGAGCACGCCACCGATCTGCGCGGCGGCGCTGAGGTGCACGCGGGCGCCGATCTGTGCGCAGCTGCCCACCAGCGCGTGCGAGTCGATCATCGTGCCGGCACCGACCCAGCTGCCGACGTTCACGTACATCGGCGGCATGCAGACCACGCCTGGCGCCAGGTAGGCACCGCGTCGCACCGTGCTGCCACCGGGAACGACGCGCACACCATCGGAGAGCGCGAACTTTCGCGGCGGCATCGTATCCTTGTCGAGGAAGCTGAAGCTGCGCGGTTCACCACCCGGCGACAGGTCGACGATCTGACCGAGGCGGAACGCAAGCAGAATGCCCTGTTTCACCCACGGCACCGCGCGCCACTCACCGTCATCGCCCTTCTCGGCAGCGCGCAATTCTCCGCGCTCCAGCGCATCGAGCAGCGCGGTGACGACATCACGCGTGGCCTCGGGCAGCGGAGTACCAGCGGGTGTGGCAACGAGTTCGCGAACGGATTCGCCGAGGGATTGCACGGTCATGACGGGAGTGCTCCTGCGGTCACGAGCGACGCGCGCACCGTGGCCAGATGTTCATCCGCGAGCGGTACCAGCGGGAGGCGCAGCACATTGTCCGCGCGCCCGATGAAATGCATCGCGGCTTTCATGGGAATGGGATTGGACTCGACGCCCGACGCGCGGTAGAGCGGCAGCAGCGTGGCGTCGATCCGGCTGGCGGTGTTGATGTCGCGGCGAAGCATGGCGCGGGCGAGGTCGCTCATCGCCTTCGGAACGACATTCGAGACCACCGATATCACGCCGTTGGCTCCGTGCGACATGAGCTGCAACGTGACGGCATCATCGCCGGACAAGACGGCAAAGCCATCGGGTCGGTTGCGCAGGATCTCGTCGATCTGCGGGATGTTGCCGCTGGCTTCCTTCATGGCGACGATGTTCGGATGCGCCGCCAGTGTCAGCGTGGTCACCGCTTCCATGTTGCTGGCCGTGCGGCTCGGCACGTTGTACAGCACCACCGGCACGCTGACGGCATCGGCAATCGCGTGGAAGTGCGCGACGATGCCGCGCTGCGGCGGACGGCTGTACATCGGCGAGGCATGGAGCAGGTGCGTGGCACCGGCGTCGATCACCGCCTTCGACAGCGCAATCGCCTTCTTCGTATCGTTGGACGCCGCGCCACCGACGACTGGCACGCGACCGGCGACCACTTCGGCGGTGATGGCGACGACCCTGAGATGTTCCTGGGCGTCGAGGGTGGCAGCTTCACCGGTCGAACCACAGGGAACGAGGAAGTCGATGCCCTCGGTGATCTGCCACTCGACGAGCGCACGGAGCGCCGACTCATCAACGGCGCCGTCCGGCGTGAACGGCGTGATCAATGCCGTGCCGCAGCCGCTCAGCGAGCCATAGTGAACATTTCCCATTACGACTCTCCTGTCAGGTCGCGCACGACATCGACCATGGTGAAGCTTCCGGTGCGACCGCGCAACCAGCGCGCGGCGAGCAGTGCGCCATCGGCGAAGACCCTTCGGTCGCGCGCTTCGTGCGTGAGCGTGACCTGTTCAAATGCAGCATCGAGCACGAGCGTGTGCACGCCCGGCACGTGACCGACGCGCACGCTGGTCACCGGCACCGCCGTGCCGCGACAGCGCAGCGCGGCTTCGGCGAGACTCCGCGCAGTGCCGGAAGGAGCGTCCTTCTTCATGGCGTGATGCGTCTCGATGATCGCGGCGTCGAAGCCTAGCGACGCCGAGAAACGTCGCGCGGCGTCGGCGACGGCAACCGCAAAGAGCGTCGCGCCAACGCTGAAGTTCGGTGCAATGAGCACAGTGCCACGGGCTGCACTCACCGCTGCGGTGACCTCGTTCATCGTCGCATCCCAACCAGTCACGCCGATCACCAGCGGAAGGCCAGCGTCGAGGCAGAGGCGAGTGTTGTCAGCCACGGCCTCGGCGACACTCACATCGATGGCGACGTGCGCAGCGGCGTCGTGCAGTGCCTGTGCTGACGCCGGAACGTCGCGGCCGAACGTGGCGACCACGGTGGCATCACGATCGGGCGCCAAGGCGATGATTTCGCGGCCCAGCCGGCCGACGCCGAACAACGCGATACGCAGTGTCATGTGACCGGTCCCTCGAACAGCGCGGCATGCAACACCCGCATCGCGTCGGGAGCGTCTTCGTCGTCGAGCAGAATCGTCAGGTTGATTGCACTCGCGCTCAGCGAGAGCATGTAGATGCGGCGATGCCCGAGTGCACGCAGCACCGTCCCCATGGCGTCGGCGTCATCGGCGATGCCGGAGCCGACGACGCTGATGATCGCGCGCCGCCGCTCGATGAAGACGTCGCCGATCTGGCGGAGCGCACCGAGCAGCAGATCGAGCGGTGCCTGATCGTCGACGGTGACCGACACCGATACTTCGCTGGTGGCCACGACATCGACCGACACCGAGTGCTGGTCGAACAGTTCGAAGACGCGACGCAGGAAACCGTGCTGAAACAGCATCCGCCCGGTCGCCACGCGGATGATCGTGATGTCGCGCTTGGCCGCAATTGCAGTGACCGACCGTCGGGGCGCGCTGAACGTGATGCGTGTGCCATGGGCCGACGAATTGTGCGAATTGCAGATCCAGACGGGAATGCCCAGTGTCACCGCTGGCGCAATCGTGGCCGGGTGCAGCACCTTCGCGCCAAAGCTCGCGAGTTCGCTCGCCTCATCGAACCGGATCTGCTCGATCGGTCGTGCGTGCGGCACCACGCGAGGATCCGCCGTCAGCATCCCGTCGACGTCGGTCCAGATCTCGATCGAGGAGGCCTGCAGCGCGGCGCCGATCAGTGATGCGCTGTAGTCGGAACCACCGCGGCCGAGCGTGGTCGTGATTCCGTCGGCGCTGGAACCGATGAAACCGCCCATTACCGGCACCTTGCCATCCTGCACCAGCGGCGCGACGATCGAGCGGGCCGCGAGCGCGATCGCCTCCGAGTGCGGTTCAGCCTTTCCGTAGTTCGCATCGGTGATCATCACCTTCCGCGCATCGACATGCACGGCGTGGATTCCACGATGACGGAACGCCGCCGCGACGAGCATCGATGACGCCCGCTCGCCCATGCCGGCGATGGCGTCGAGGCTGCGCGGGGTGATGAAGCCAAGCACCGAGAGCGCTTCGCACAGCGATGCCAGTTCATCGAAGATCACGCTGATCTCCGCGCTGATCTCTCCATGTTCGGGGGAACCCTCCAGCAGCCCGTCAACCTCCAGGAGGTGCCGGTCGCGCAATGCCTGCACACTCGAGACGGCCGAGATGAAGTTCCCTTCGCTCGCCTGCCGTGCAATGCCGAGCAACGCGTTGGTGACGCCAGCGAGGGCAGACACGACGACGATGGGCCGTCGGTCGAGACGACCGCGCACGATCTCGGTCGTGCGGATGATGGCGGCGGCATCTGCGACGGACGTGCCGCCGAACTTGCTGATGATCATGCTGATCGGATCACGCCGCGTGCGGCGAGCAGTTCGGCGTTCTGGATCGAGGCGCCGGCGGCACCGCGAATCACGTTGTGTCCCATTGCGACGAGGCGCAGATGAAACTGCGGATCCGCACGCACTCGGCCGACATGCACGCTCATGCCGCCATCGCGATGCACGTCGCGGCGTGGCTGCGGCCGATCGAGCGCGGTGTGCACGACCAGTGGTATCGGTGGCGATGACGGCAGGCCATGGGCCGCCTCGTCACCACGCCAGTTGCGCAGCACCTCCAGCGCCTGCTCCGGTGAGACCGGCTGTTCGAATTCGACCGAGAGGCACACGGTATGGCCATGCTCTACCGATACGCGGTTCGTGTGCGCGCTGATCGCGAACGGTGCAGCGATGATTGCACCGTTCGCGAAGGTGCCGAGAATCTTCTGGCCTTCCGTCTCGAGCTTCGGTTCTTCGTCGCCGATGTACGGGACGACATTGCCGAGGATGTCGAGTGACGACACGCCTGGGTACCCTGCCCCTGACACCGCCTGCATCGTGGCGACGAACAGTCGACGCGCACCGAAGGCGGCGTGCAGTGGCGCGAGCGCCATCGCGAGCACGATCGTGGCGCAGTTCGCATTCGTGACGATGGCACCGGTCCAGCCGCGCTGCGCGCGCTGCACGTCGAGCAGGGCGAGGTGGTCGCTGTTGATCTCCGGAATGAGCAGCGGCACGTCCGGGGCCATGCGGTAGCTCTTCGCATTCGACAGGACGATCGCGCCACGCGCGGCGAACGCCGGTTCGAGCTCCTGTGCCGGCCCGCTGTCGAGTGCCGAGAAGACGACCCGCTCGCTGATGTGAGCCGTATCGCACGTTCGCACCGTCAGCTCACGCACCGAGGCCGGCATCTCGCCTTCGAGCCATTTCGTCGCATCTGCATACGATTTTCCGGCGGAGCGTTCCGACGCCGCCACCGTGGTCACGGTGAACCAGGGATGATCTGCGAGCAGGCGGACGAACGTCTGCCCGACCATGCCGGTGGCGCCGAGGATGGCGACGGGGAGTCGCTGGCCGTTGAACGGATGTGGAACGGTCACTTACGAACCCAGGAGCGTGCGCGTGAGCACCATGTAGGTATCGACGCTGGCACGAAGTTCCGGCGCGGAAACGAATTCGTGATCGGTGTGTGCGACATGGATCGAGCCCGGACCAAAGAGCAACGGCGTGCCCCAGCGCGGCAGGAGCGGGATATCGGAGGTGTACGACACCGGACGTGCCTCGAAGCCAGGCACCGTGTGGAAGTGCTGCGCCGGGATGTAGGAGCCCCACTCGAGCGTGGCGACGCCATCCGCCCACTGTGCCAGCGCGGCGCGAAGCGGCTCAGGCTCGGTCACGAGTCGAAACATGAGTTCCGCTTCGCAATGACCGGGGATGATGTTCGCTTCGGTGCCACCACGCATCACGCCGATGTTGACGGTGGTATCCCCGAGGATCGGATCGGTCGGCAGCGGCAGGTCGTGTACGGTTGGGAGCAGGCGAAGCATGGGCTCGATCGCGGAGACTCCGAGCTGCGGATAGGCTGAATGCGCCTCACTGCCGCGGGTGCGCACGGTCACGCGCATGGATCCCTTGCAGCCGGAAGCAAGGATGCTCTCCGTCGGCTCGCCGTTGATCAGGTAGCGGCTGGTGGCCGGCAGGTGATTGGCGGCGCGGGCGCCATCCGACCCCTTTTCCTCACCCACGACGAAGAGCAGGTCGACCCGCTCCTCGCCCTCCGCGACCAACCGTTCGGCGGCGACCATCATGGCCGCCGCGATACCCTTGGCATCGCAGGAGCCGCGACCGTACAGCCTGTCACCCTCGAGGCGGGGCGGCAGGTAGGGTGGCACCACGTCGAGGTGCGTGGACAGCGTGACACCACCGCCCTTGCGGGTCGCCCAGACATTGCCACGACCGGGCGTGACTTCCTGGATATGGACATTCCAGCCCTTGGCCAGAAGCCAGCGGCTGACGAAATCGATGGCCGGTCCTTCCCCGCCCGACGGCGAGTGGATGGCGAGAAGTTCAGCGGCGAGCGCCAGTACGTCAGTCATGCAACAAATCTAGTCTGAACGAGGCGCTGAATACCCGAGGTGGGAATCGAACCCACACGACCTTGCGGTCAGGGGATTTTAAGTCCCCCGCGTCTCACCATTTCCGCCACCCGGGCCTTGCACCGAAGTGAGTATAAACGAGCGGGGCAATCGGGACGCGAGTACGTCGGAAGCGTCGGCCGGACTTGACGTACGTGCGAGATGGGCCATTCTTGCCCGCGAATGCCCGAATCCACCACTGACGCGCTGACGACCGATGTGCCGGAAGCCGGTTCCGATCGCACAGGCATCGTGCGTCGCGTGCTGCGCTGGGCAATTCTGATCGGTACGCTGGCGCTGATCACCGGCTCGGCGGTCGCGCTCTTTCTCTGGGCGCTCGATCGGGTGACTGCGGCGCGCTTTTTTCAACCGGCGCTCCTCTGGGGTCTGCCCCTTGGCGGTGCAGCGATCGCGCTGCTCTATGCGCGCCGAAGCGATGGCGTCGATCGCGGCAACAATCTCATCATCGACGAGATCCACGCGCCTGGCGGCGGCGTCCCGGCGCGCCTCGCGCCACTGGTGCTGCTCGGCACGCTGGTCACGCACCTGTTCGGTGGTTCCGCCGGGCGGGAAGGAACGGCAGTGCAGATGGGTGGCTCGATCGCCAGCGCGATCGAACGGCGTCTGTTCTCGCGCGGACGTTTCTTTGGCCGGCTCGCTGACGAAGACCGAGCCGTGTTCCTGCAGGCAGGCATCGCGGCGGGATTCAGCGCGGTGTTCGGGACGCCGATTGCCGGGGCGATCTTCGCCCTCGAAGTGCTGCGCGTCGGCCGCCTCGCGCGCGGTGCGCTGGTGCCGTGCCTGGCCGCCGCCCTGCTGGCGAATCAGGTGACATTGGCGTGGGGCATCCACCATACGACGTATCCAACGATCGAGACAGCAGGCGCGTGGCTCGCGCTGCCGTTGCTTGGCAAGACCATCCTGGCGGCGGTTGCCTTCGGACTGGCGAGCCGACTCTTCGCCACGGGCACGCATCGCATCGCAGCGCTGCTTGCGAAATTCATTGCGGCGCCATGGCTGCGACCGGTGCTGGGCGGCGCGTGCGTGATCGCGTTCACCTACATCGGAGGAACACGCGACTATCTCGGGCTTGGGGTCACGTCACCCGATCCAGACGCGGTCACGATCCTGTCCGCCTTTCGCGACGGCGGTGCGGAACGATGGAGCTGGTTGGTGAAGGGCATTTTCACCGCCGTGACGCTCAGCTCCGGCTTCAAGGGTGGCGAGGTCACACCGCTCTTCTTCATCGGTGCGACGCTCGGCAACGCCATGGCTGTGCTGTTGCACGCGCCGATCGAACTGTTTGCGGCGCTTGGGCTCGTAGCTGTTTTCGCGGGAGCGACGAACACGCCGCTCGCC
Source organism: Gemmatimonadales bacterium (assembly GCA_038249795.1). Lineage (GTDB taxonomy): Bacteria > Gemmatimonadota > Gemmatimonadetes > Gemmatimonadales > Gemmatimonadaceae > JACMLX01. The sequence goes on from JBBSCZ010000014.1 coordinate 10,812, forward strand.
TGCACCGTGCTGGGACTGGAGCTCTTCGGAGTCGGTGCCCTGCCGTATCTGGCGGCAGCCTGCGTGGTGGCGTTCGTCGTCTCCGGCCCCACGGGTGTGTACACCGCCCAGCGTCCGCGCCGGTATGCGCGTCCCGCCGACCACGGGCCGGCTCCGACGCCACACTGATCCCGGAAAACGACGAACCGGGAGCGGCGACGCGCCACTCCCGGTGTCTCACATCATCGTATTCAGAGCGGGAAACGGGACTCGAACCCGCGACCCCAACCTTGGCAAGGTTGTGCTCTACCAACTGAGCTATTCCCGCATACCACGAAAGATAGACGGCCCACGGAAGGGCGACAAGCGCGAGGCGCCGGTCAGACTGTTTCCGGCGCCATCGGACGGGTCATTGCCACCACGGTGGCCGCCAGAAGCCCGGCCAGCGAGGCATCTCCGCCGTTTGCGATGGCGCGCCCATCGGCGTCCACAAATTCGGCGGCCACGCCTCCGTCGAGTGGTGCACGGCGCAGCCACTCCAGCACCTTGGTGCTGTCAGGACCACAGAGCCGTGCGATGATCGTCGACAGTGAGTCGGTGACGCCGGCGAGTCCGCGCGCGGTGCGCTTGAACAGCACGTCGTCGGGTTCGATTGCGCCGTACAGCGGCAGCCAGAGCGCCGAGCCCACGGCGTCGTCTTCGCCCGATTCGGCACCCTGCAGATCGAGCGCAGTGCACAGCGCCTGCTTGCCACTGGCACCGCGTGCGAAGGTGCGCTGCAGTGCGATGCGCACCGCTTCACCGTCGGGTACGTCGCGCGCCGTCTCCTCATCGAGCGTGCGACGCAGGATGTCGAGCGCCAGTGCCGCCACACCATTGCCATGCACCGTGAATGGCAGCGGGGCGACCTTGCCTGACGGCGTGACTTCGGTGGAGTAGAGCGGCAGTTCCGGATGCCGGCGTTCCGCAAGCTCGTCATTCACGAGATAGAGCGTGTCGGCGAGAACGGGATCATCGACGATCTGGTCGTCCTTCGACTCCATCGTGTATCGATCCACCGCCAGCACGTAGGCCGCGGCTCCCTCCAGCGAGAATGCCGGCTCGAACATCGTGCCGTCGAAATAGTGCGTCCCACGACCCGGGGCGTAGCCGTGCAATTCGCACATGCGCAGCAGCAGTTCGCGCGCCAGTCCCGGATCGGCCAGCTGCACCGCCGGCAGCGTCATCATCAACGCATCCCACTCGCGCATCGTCACACCGGCCGGATGCCAGGGCACGCGCGTGCGCATGAGATAGAAATGCGCATCATCCAGCGCACGTCCAACCGCATAAAAGTACGAAAACAGCAGGTTGTGATTCACGAGCCGATCGAGCGAGTCACTGCCGGTGGACTGTTGCAGCGCTGCCAGTCCATCACGCGTGGCGGACAGCAACCATTGCCAGCCGCGGCGACGCATCGCTGCGGAGGTCGCGATGGCGCCATCGCGCTCCGGCCCGGCGGCGATGTAGAACGCCAGCTCATCGCGTGCGCCCGGAGCCACGGTCACGGTGCGCGCGAGACGTGCCGCGCCATCTTCCGTGGCCGAGACCTCGCCTTCGCCATCGGCCGCCAGCGCAAATGCCGCCAGACCCGGCGTGACGTTCGGATCGAGCACCACGACGCCTTCGGCCACGGCGCCATGTAACCGGCCCGCAGCCGGCCTGGCCCGTCGCACCCGCGGCACCAGCTCGCCGCCGTCGCCTTCGATGGCCAGCGTGACGGTGCGTGCCTTCGTGCCGCGGTTCTCGATGGCGAAGGTGTAAACCGCCCCGGCCATGTCGGCATCGCGGCCGAACGGACAGAACACCATGCCGCGCACCACCAATGAACCAACCGTGCAAGTGAAGGTCGGCAACCACCCCAGTGCCCGCTCCCACGCCATCCCGGTGGCACCGAGCACCACCGGCTCGCCATCCACCGACATCACCGGTCGCAGCAGCGGGGCCTCGCTGCCGGCAGCACCGCCTTCCGCTGCGACAAACTCCAGCGCGGCGCGGGCACCGCGGTGCAGCACGCTCATGCGATGAATTGCGCCGGTCGCCGGGTGAATGCACGGCAGCGCCAACCAGTGGTTACCGGTCAGCTGCCACGGGACGTTCGGGAGCGGAATACGATCCATGTGGTGAGGGAGGGTAAATTGGACGCGTGCGCTCGACGGGTGGGCTCGCCACACCGGTGGCACCTCGTGCGGGCGGATCGATCCGGTGACCGACCTATGCTCGAGAGATGTGAACATACGCGACCGGGTGCGTTCGCGGGCGCGATGTTGATCGCCTTGTTGCTGGCAGCGCCGCTGCTGCTCGCCCAGCCCGTCCGAGGCATCGGCGAGGATGCGCTCACCCCGCCGAGGGGCTCGATCCGGGTGCAGGTGAGCACGTCGATCAGCGACTTCAGCCAGCGGTACGGGAAAAACACGGCGGGCCGGCGCGACGGCTCGCTCGAACCATTGACGGCAGATTTCTCGGTCGATACGCTCGGCGTGTCACTCTTTCCCGGCCTTGCACCCGTTCAGGCCGCGCTGCGTACGCTCACCGGCAACGATGCGTTCACGCTCAGCCTCGGCCGAAGCGCGGTGACGTCCAGCGTCCGCACGCAGGTGACACCGTTGTTCGTCGAGGCTGGCATCACCAGGCGCCTGGCCATCGGCGTGCTGCTGCCCCTGGTGAGCTCGCGTCACCAGGTCTCGGTGAACGTGAACCCGGGTGGCGTCGGTGGGAACGTGAGCTTCAATCCAACACGCACCGGTACCGGCATCGATGCGCCGACGGCCGTGAACACCACGCTCGTCACGCAGCTCACAGCCGCCCGCAACCAGCTCGCGTCACTGCTGGCGACGTGCACGGCCAACCCGTCGTCGAACGCGTCGTGTGCGGGCGTGATTGCCAACGCGCCAGTGATCACGTCGAACGCCACGGCGTTTGCCAGCGCCATCGAGCAGGTGTATGGCACCACCACCACCCGCACCACCGCCTCGCAGTTCGTGCCGTTGATCGGCAGTGCCGCTGACTCCGCGATTCGCAATCGCGTGAGTGCATTTCGCACCCAGTTCGAGCAGTTCGGCATCACTTCACTCGCTGCCGGCACCACCGGTCCCGTCGCCGCTGGTGCAGCAGTCAGTCCCGCAGGATTGCAGCGCGCGATCAGCGACACCGCCAACCTCGGTGTCGGAGCGTCAGAACTCGGCACGATCACACGGCAGGGCCTGGGCGACATCGAGCTGTCGGCGAAGTTCCGCCTGTTCGACACCTTTGGCACGGCCAACGACACGCTGCGCTTCCTGCCGAAAGGCCTGAGCATCCGCCAGAGTGTCGCGGCTGCAGTGCGGCTCGGCACCGGTACCATCGATGCGCCCGATCACTATCTCGACGTGGGCACGGGTGACGGACAGAACGACATCGAATTCCGTTCGTTCACCGACATCGTGCACAACCGACGCTTCTTCTCGTCGATCGTCGCACGATACACCATGCAGCTCGCCGATCAGGAGTTGCGCCGGATCACCGACACCCCTGAGCAGGCATTCGCGCCACGCTGGAGCGAACGATTGGTCGACCGCAATCTCGGTGACGTGATCGAAATCTCGCTCACCCCGCGCTGGATGCTCAGCGATTTCTTTTCGGTGGGAGCGCAGTATCTGTTCCGCCGCAAAGCCGAAGACACCTACCAGGGCACCTTTCAGGTACTGCCGGCTGAGTCAGGGCTGTCCGCCCCCGTGACGCTCGACGCCGAAACGCTCGCTCTCGAGACATCGGGGACCGAACAACGCGTCGGCTGGGGTCTGACGTTCTCCACTTTCACCGCGCATGCGCGCGGCAAGGCGAAGCTGCCGATCGAGTTGCAGTACTTCAATTCGCGGACGGTGGCAGGGTCGGGAGGTAACGTGGCGAAGCTATCGATCCACCAGGTACAGGTGCGTCTGTACCCGCGTCGCTGAGCGCGTTTGCAGCTCAGCGCTGCTTCGTGGCGCGTGTCGCGGTGGTGCGCGGCGGTCGGTCAGCGGGGGCGCAACCCTGCAGCAGTTCCTGCGCGTGTGCCATGCTCACGGTACTCGCCGGATCGCCGCCGAGCATGCGCGCCACCTCGTGTGCACGTGCGTCGCCGGTGACGATGCGCACGTCAGTGGAGGTGACACCAGCGGCGGTGCCCTTTTCCACCACGATGTGGTGATGGGCGCGTGATGCGAGTTGCGGCAGGTGCGTGATCGCGAATACCTGGTGCTGTGAGGCCAGCGCGCGCAACGCGGCGCCAACCTGCTGCCCCACGCGACCGCCGATGCCGGCGTCGATCTCGTCGAAGACCAGCGTCGGGACGCGACCCTGCGCGGCCTGCGTACTCGCCAGCGCCAGCATCACGCGCGACAGTTCGCCACCACTTGCGACCCGCGCCAACGGCCGCGTGTCATGCCCCGCATTGAGCGCGACGCGGAACTCGACGTCTTCGGCGCCCGTCGGTCCCGGTTCATCGCGCGGCACGAGTGCAACGAAAAACTGACCCTCGGGCAGCCCCAGCGCCGGCAGCTGGAGCGAGACCATTTTCGCCAACTGCGCTGCGCACCGGGTACGCGACGCAGTCAGCCGCGCGGCAGAATCGGCAAACGCCTGCAGCGCGTCAGCCAGCACTGCTTCCAGCCGGCGCACATCGACATCGGCATCATCCACCAGGCGCAGCTCCTCGCGCGCCGCCGCAGCCTGCGCCAACACATCGGACATCGACGGGCCATACTTCTTCATCAGACGGAAGACGATGTCGCGGCGACGCTGCGCCTCGGCCAGTCGATCCGGATCGAGCTCGACCCCTCCTGCATAGCTCGAGGCATCGCGAGCCAGTTCGACCAATGCGTACGCGGCCTCGTCGGCCAATTGCGACAGCCGCACGGCGCCATTGTCGATGCGACTCAGCTGCGCCGACAGTCGCTGTACCACGCCCAGCTGTGCGACGAGGCCGGCGCTGTCGGCTTCGTCGCTGCCCTCGAGCCGCCGAGCCATCTGCTCGGCCAGCGCGCGCAGTTCACCGGCATGTTCGAGTCGCTGCAGCTCCTCCTGCAAACACTCGTCTTCTCCCGGCACCAGCTGCGCCTTCTCGATCTCATCGACGATGTGTCGCAGAAAGTCGGCACGCTGACTTGCGTCACGCTGACGGGCCTTCCGCTCGACGATCGCGGCACGCGCGGCAGTCACATGCGCATGTCGCGCCGCGACGTCCTTGACCAGCTCCAGCGCATCGGCCGCCGCATCCACCCAGCGGCGCTGTGATGCCGAGTCGAGCAACGTGTGTGCCTCGTGCTGGCCATGGACGGTCACCAGCAGTCGCCCGATGGCACCCAGCACGCTGGCAGTCACCGGTGTGCCGTTGATCCATGCGCGCGCGCGGCCGGGGGCGATTTCGCGCTTCAGCACCAGCGTGCCATTCTCGACGTCGAGGCCACGTTCATCGAGCGCATCGAGCACGTCGCGGTGTGCCGAGACGTCGAAGACACCCTCGACCGTCGCACGGTCGGCACCGGTGCGCACCATGTCGGCATTCGCACGTTCACCGAGCAGCACCGTCAGTGCGCCGACGATGATCGACTTGCCCGCACCCGTCTCGCCCGTGAGAACATTGAAGGCAGGGGCCAGCGGCAGCATCACCTGGCGAATGATCGCGAGATCGCGAATCCGCAGTTCGAGCAGCATCGGCTAATCGCGATCCGCCAGTCCGCCCCAGCCCAGCTTCTCGCGCAATCGCGTGAAGAAGAAGCCTTCCTCATCGACACGGGCCACGAGGATGGGATCGGGCGAGCGTTGCACGTGCAATGTCTCACCGGCGCTGAACATCGCGCCGACCTGGCCGTCCACCGTGATCAGCAGCTCGGTCGCTTCGCGCATGACCTCGAGCGTGAGCCTCGCCGTTGGCGGCAACACCACCGGGCGCATCGCCAGCGTGTGCGGCGAGACCGGCGTCAGGATGATCGATTCGACGGTCGGCACGACGACGGGGCCGCCGGCCGAGAGCGAATAGGCGGTGGAGCCGGTGGGGGTCGCGGCGATCACGCCATCCGCCGAATAGCGCGCCACTTCCTGGCCATCCACGGTGCAGCGCAGCTGCAGCACGCGAGCAAAGCCGCCCTTGTGCAGCACCACATCATTTACGGCACGCCAGCGATAGTGCTCTCGTCCCTGTGCATCGGTGACGTAGGCCTCGAGCGTCATGCGCCGCTCGACCACGAAATCGGCGCGTGCGATACCTTGCAGGCTCTTGGCGAGATGCTCGCGCGATCCCGACGTGAGAAATCCGAGACGTCCGAGATTGAGTCCGGCGATCGGCACCTGTCGTCCGCGCAAAAAGCGCGCACCGCGCAGGAAGGTGCCATCTCCGCCGAGCGTGAGCAGGGTATCGAGCTCCGTCTCTTCCGTCAGCGGTGCGGCATCACGGGCATCGTCGACCAGTCCGCGTTCCACGAACAACGCAACGCCGAGCTGCGGCGCCAGGCGCTGCAACTCGGCGAGCACGTCCTGCAATCCCTCGTAACCGCGGTGTCCGAGGACGCCGACGCGAGTGCTCACCCGGCGAGGGCTTCGGTCTCGTGCAACGACCGAACCTTGTCGGCAATACCGGCAGCGTCCAGTCCGCACATCGCCATCTGACGCAGACGCGAGGCCGCGTAGATGAAGCGATCGGGAATGCCGTGCGCCGTGACGCGCACCGACGGATCGAGCTTCGACACGACTTGCGCCATGTACGCCCCGAAGCCGTTGACCACCGTGCCCTCCTCCACCACCAGCAGCTGCTTGTGATTCGTGAGCAGGGCGGAGAGCGTCAGCGAGTCGTACGGCTTGAGATACCGGCAGTTCACCACCGTCACGCTCAACCCCTCGGCAGCCAGCGCCTCGGCGGCGGCCAGTGCCTGATTCACCATCGTGCCGACGGCGAGGATCGCGAACTCCGAACCCTGGCGCAGCACGTCCCAGGTACCGTGCGGCACTGCGGGGATCTCTGCCATCGGCGGTGCCATGTCGGGCGACGCATCGCGCGGATAGCGGAGCGAGAACGGACCATCGTTCTGCTCCACGCCGGCGCGCAGCAGGCCGAGCATCTCGGTGCTGTCCTTGGGCGCCGTCACGACCATGTGCGGCACCGAGAGCATGTAGGCAATGTCGTAGAGACCCATGTGCGTCTCGCCGTCCTCACCCACGAAACCGGCACGATCCATCGCAAACACGACTGGCAGGTGCTGAATGGCGCAGTCGTGGATGACGTTGTCATACGCGCGCTGCAGGAACGTCGAGTAGATCGCGACCACCGGCTTGATGCCGCGCGTCGCAAGGCCGGCGGCGAAGGTCACTGCATGCCCTTCGGCGATGCCCACGTCGAAGGTGCGCGTCGGGTGCGCCTTGGCAACCGTGCCAATACCAGTGCCGCTCGGCATGGCAGCGGTGATCGCGACGACTTCCTTGCGCTCCTTCATCAGATCACTCAAGCCCTGACCAAACACCGCCGTGTAGGCGAGGTTCGCAGTCGAGGTCTTCAGTTGCTTGCCTGTCGCGGGATCGTGGCCCGGCGGCAGTGCGTGCCACTTCTCGGTATGCTCGCCCGCGGGGAATCCCTTCCCCTTCTGCGTGATGACGTGCACGAGGCGCGGCGTCTTCAGATCACGCACGGCACTCAGCGTGTCCATCAGCGCATCGATGTCGTGACCGTCGATCGGACCGAAGTAGCGGAAGCCGAGCTCCTCGAACAGCACGCCGGGCGTGAGGAAGCTCTTCACGCTTTCCTCCCACTTGCGCACCAGGGTCCCGATCGGGCTGGGCGCACTGTCGACGAGATCACCGACCGCGCTGCGCACGCGATTGTAGAGCGGGTTGCGTTGCACGCTCACGAGATACTTGTGCATCGCGCCGACGTTGGGCGCGATCGACATCTCGTTGTCGTTCAGGATGATGATGATGTCGCGGTCGGAGCTGCCGGCGTTGTTCAGGCCTTCGTAGGCCAGACCACACGACAATGCGCCGTCGCCAAGCACTGCGGCGACCTTGAAGGACTCGCCATTCAGATCGCGACCGACGGCCATTCCGTACGCCGCCGACACCGCGGTGGCCGCGTGTCCGGCGCCAAAGGTGTCGTACTCGCTCTCGCTGCGCTTGAGGAAGCCCGACATGCCGTCTTCCTGCCGCAGCGTGTTGAAGTCCTCCCGGCGCCCGGTCAGCAGCTTGTGCGGATAGCCCTGATGTCCCACATCCCAGACCAGCTGATCTTCCGGCGTGTCCAGCACGGCGTGCAGGGCAACCGTGAGTTCGACGACGCCCAGCCCCGCTCCGATGTGGCCACCGGTCCGTGAGCAGTTGTCGATCAGGAATGCCCGCATGTCGGCGGACAACGCCCTCAGTTCATCACGCGACAACCCCTTCAGGTCGGCAGGTGACTTCACTCGGTCGAGGATGGACATTGCACAACTCCACAAGATTGAGTTCATCGCCGCACTCATCCATGCTGGACAGGCGCAGCGGTCGAGCGGTAAACCTACGAGCCCTACGACTGCCGAGCGACGAAGAAACGTGCCAGATGCTCAAGTTGCGGGGTCAGCAACCCGGCAGTCTGCAGCGCCTCACATCCCTCCTCCACCAACGCCTCAGCCCGCAAAACTGCTCCGTCGACACCCAGCAGCGCCGGGTAGGTCGACTTCGCGAGTGCAATGTCCCTCCCCGCCGTCTTGCCCAGCTGATCGGTCGTCGCGGTCACGTCCAGCACGTCGTCGGCAATCTGGAAGGCGAGCCCGATGGCGTCGCCGTAGCTGGTGAACGCCACCAACTGCTCGTCTGATGCCCCGGCAGCCAGCCCGCCGAGCCGCACCGAGGCGGTGATCAGGGCCCCGGTCTTCAGTCGGTGAATCCGCTCCAGATCAGCGAGCGCGAGCGGTCGACCTTCACCTTCCAGATCGAGAAGTTGCCCGCCAATCATCCCGGCGCCACCCGCAGCACCCATCAGTTCGCGCACGATGCGCCCGACCGTGGCATCTGGCAGGTCGAGATTGCGCGCCGCTGCCGCTGCCGTTCTGGCCGCAAGCGGCACCATCGCCAGTCCGGCAGCCGTGGCCACGTTCACACCGTAGACGATGTGCGTCGTGGGCCGACCGCGCCGCATGCCGTCGTCGTCCATGCACGGAAGATCATCGTGCACCAGGGAGTAGGCGTGCACCACCTCGACCGCTGCCGCCAGCGCGCTCACGTCGCGGGCGCCGCCGGTGGCGGAGTACGCCGCGCTGACCAGCACGGCCCGCAGCCGCTTTCCCTCGCCGAGCAGGCTGTAGCGGATCGCCGCGCCCACGGCACCGGGGGCATCGCCGAGGTACCGATCGCAGAAACCGGTGAGCGCTGCGGCAACTGCCGCGCGTTCGACACGGAAGGTCAGGTCGGGGGCTTCAGCTGTGTTGATCGGCAACGGCAAGGCTCCCATCAATGGATTCGACCAGCTGCTGTACCCGGGTGTCCGCCTCCGACAGCGCCGCGGAGGCTTCACGAAGGCGCGCGATCCCCTCCTCGAACAGCGTCAGCGCCTGCGCCAACGGCAGGCGGTCGCCCTCGAGTTCCGTCACGATGGCCTGCAGTCGCTGGACCGATTCTTCATACGTCATCCGAAGTTCCCTCCTGCAATCCTGTCACGGCGTCGAGTGGCGCGCCAGAGCGTCGCGCCATGGTCACTGCCCGTACGGCACCATCCGCGAGCAACACATCGAACTCGCGGCCCGGTTCGAAGTCGGCCACGCTGCCCATGGCCTGCCCTTCCAGGGAGCGCGCCACCGCATACCCGCGCCCCAACGTCGCGAGCGGACTCAGCGCATCGAGTCGGCCCGCCAGCGCAGCGAGCGCGGCATGACGCGGTGCGAGGCTGGTGCTCGGAAACGCCTGCAGCGCGGGGGTGAGCCGGTCGAGCTGTGCCTGCTTCCGGAGCACCGCACGGCGGGCATGCGTCGCCATGGCGGCGCCGAACGCACGGAGCCGCGCCTGCTCCAGCGCCGCCAGTCCGCGCGCACCGGCCGCAAACCGACCACCGACACCAGAGACAACTTGCCGCCGTCGCTGCACGACCCGGGTCGTGGCCGACACGAGTCGCCCGCGCCATGATGCCACCTCACGCAGCAGCGCATCACGATCAGGCACGGCCGCCTCCGCCGCGGCTGACGGTGTCGCAGCGCGCAGGTCGGCGACGAGATCCACCACCGTCGTATCGATTTCGTGGCCGACGGCCGAGATCACCGGTACCGAGCAGGCGGCGATCGCACGCGCCACGCGCTCGTCGTTGAAGGCCCACAGATCCTCGCGCGCACCACCGCCCCGTCCGATGATCACCACATCGGCACCGCCCCAGCGCGCGATCCGCTCCATCGCACGCACCAGATCTTCGGCCGTGCCGTCACCCTGCACCTTCGATGGGACCAGCACCAGCTGCACGCCGGCACAACGTCGCGATGCCACGGCGCGGATGTCCTGCAGCGCGGCGCCGTCGGGACTGGTCACCACCGCCACGACCTTCGGGAATCGCGGCAACGGACGCTTCCGCGATTCGTCGAGCAGGCCGTCGTTTCGCAGGCGCGTGAGCGTCTCTTCGAGTGCCTTCCGCCACAATCCGTCGCCTTCGGCACCAAGGCGCAAGACGCGCAGCTGCAAATCTCCGCCGTTCGTGTAAACGGTCATCTGACCGAACGCGGTGACGAGCATGCCGTCGCTCGGCTTCGTCGGTGCGCGCTGTACGTCGCCGCGCCACATCACGCAGCGTACGCGCGCCTCGGCGTCACGCAGCGAGAAGTACCAGTGTCCGTTCCGATGCGACTTGAAGTCGCTGATCTCGCCGCGCACCCAGAGCGGCGTGAACGCCCCTTCGATCACATCTTTCGCCGCACGAGTGAGGGTCGTGATCGCGAGAGCGGTCTCTGGCGACTCACCCGGATACGCCGCCGGCGCCGGCTCATCGAACCAGTTGTCCTGGAGACCACTCACGCGACGCTCACCCGCGAGGCCGCAACGAGTGTGCTCTTGAGCAGCATGGCGATCGTGAGCGGTCCCACGCCGCCAGGCACCGGCGTGATCCTGCCAGCGACATCGCGCACGGCCGCGAAGTCCACATCGCCGGCGAGGATGTACCCATTTTTCGCGCGTGGCTCATCGACGCGATTGATGCCCACGTCGATCACCGTCGCGCCCGGCTTCACCATGTCGGCGGTGACGAACTTCGCACGACCGATGGCCGCGATCAGGATGTCGGCGCGACGCGTGTGCGCCGCAAGATTCTTCGTGCGACTGTGGCAGATCGTGACCGTGGCATCCACGCCCGGCTGCAGCAACAGACTCGCCATCGGCTTACCGACGATGTTCGAGCGGCCGATGATCACCGCCTCCGCACCGGCCGTCGGCACGTGATAGCGCTGCAGCAACGCCATCACGCCAGCGGGGGTGCAGGGCGCGAAGCCATCCGTCTCGCCGATCACCAGCTTGCCGACGTTGATCGGATGAAAGCCGTCCACATCCTTCGCCGGATCGATGTGGCGAATGACCTCGTCGGCGTTGCACTGCTTCGGCAGCGGCATCTGCACGAGCATGCCGTGGATCGCAGGATCGGCGTTCAGCTGATCCACCACTGCAAGCAATTCTTCCTGTGTCGTGTCGGCGCTCAAGCGAATCGTGACCGAGTGCATCCCCGCTTCTTCGCAGGCACGCCCCTTGTTGCGCACGTAGACCGTGCTGGCGGGATCTTCTCCCACCAGCACCACGGCCAGACCCGGCACCACGCCGCGAGCCTTCTGCACCGTGACCGCAGCGGCCACCTCGTCGCGGATGGTGCGGGCAACGGCCAGCCCGTCCATCAGTTCAGCGGGCATAGTCCACGGTTCTCGTCTCGCGGATGGCGACCACGCGGATCTGTCCGGGATACTGCAGCTCGGCCTCGATACGACGTGCGATCTCCTCAGTGAGCGTCTGCATGCGGACGTCGTCCACCTGATCGGGGGTGACGATCACACGCACCTCGCGACCCGCCTGGATCGCGAACACACGCTCCACACCACGATAGCTGCTGGCGATCTTCTCGATGCCCTCGAGTCGCTTCACGTACGTCTCGAATGCCTCTCGACGGGCGCCCGGCCGCGAGCCGCTGATCGCGTCGGCCGCTTGCACCAGCACGCTCATTTCCGACTCATGAGGCACGTCGTCGTGATGAGCGGCAATGGCGTTCACCACCATCGGATTCTCGCCATAACGCGTGGCCACTTCCACGCCGAGCTGCACGTGCGTGCCTTCATGCTCATGCGTGAGCACCTTGCCGATGTCGTGCAGCAGGGCGGCGCGCTTGGTCATCACGACATCGAGACCGAGTTCCGCGGCCATGATCCCGGCGAGCCATGCCACCTCGACCGAATGCGACAGGATGTTCTGCCCGTAGCTCGTCCGCCACTTCATGCGGCCGATCAGCTTGATGATCTCAGGGTGCAGTCCGGCCACTCCCGCCTCGTACGCGGCCGTTTCGCCGGTCTCGACGATCGCGACCTCGACTTCCTGCTTCGACTTGGCGACGACCTCTTCGATGCGTCCGGGATGGATGCGTCCGTCAGCCACCAGCTTTTCGAGCGCCAGACGGCCCACCTCACGGCGGACGGGATCGAAGCAGCTCACCACCACCGTATCCGGGGTGTCGTCGATGATCACGTCCACACCGGTGGCCAGCTCGAAAGCGCGAATGTTCCGACCCTCACGTCCGATGATGCGCCCCTTCATCTCGTCATTCGGGAGCGATACCGCGGACACGGTGGTCTCGGCCGTGTGCTCGGCAGCGATCCGCTGAATCGCGAGCGCGACGATCTTCTTGGCCTCGCGGTCGGCATTCCGGCGCGCCGACTCGCGAATTTCGCGGAGGCGATTGGCGGCATCGGCGTGCGCCTCCTCCTCGAGCCGGCGGGTCAGCTCCAGCTTGGCTTCGGCGGCGGTCAGGCCCGCCAAACTTTCAAGGCGCGATCGCTCGCTGGCGAGCAGCTGCTCCAGTTCAGACTGGCGATCGGCCACTTGCTTCTCGCGGCGACCCATCTCACTGGCGCGCTTGCCCATCTCCCGGTCGCGGCTTTCGACAGCCTCGGCGCGCCGCTCGAGCCCGGTCTCCCGTTCGACGAGCTTGCGTTCGTCGGATACGACCTCGTCACGTCGCTTGCGCACCTCGGTTTCCCAGGATTCGCGCTGCTTCATGACTTCTTCCTTGCCCGAAAGCACGGCAGCCTTGCGCAGCGATTCCGCTTCGCGCTCACCCTCACCGATCAACCGGCGCCGTTCATCTTCGGCCGTGGCCCGTGCGGCCTGCTGGCGGGAGAGCTCACCTGCGGCTCCAGCCTTGCGGCCTGCCACGAACGACAAACCGGCCGCGACGAGCGCAAACGCGCCCAGTGCGGCCGTGAGTATGGTCTGCTGCACGCTCTCTATCTCCAGCGCGGACGAGCCGCGGTCTTTGGGAGCCTCGGCAATGCAGCACAGCAGGCAAGCCCCGGTAGGCCGGCGGTGTCGTGCCGCAGGCCGGTAGGCGTACGGTGAACACGGCTAACCCAAGCGAGGACACACACCTACGTGCGCATCGGGCGACAATCGTAAGGTACCGGGCCGATCAGCCTGTCGCAACGGATTGCGGGCGTCGCCGTCGGGCGAATGCCCGACGGTCGGCTAACGCCCGACTGACCGCTTGGCGGGCGGAAGCATGCGACGGATCTCTTCCATCGTCATCTCGAGGCGTTCAGACCCGCGCTCGGCATCAGCCCGAGCGCGGAAGAGCTCGTCAGCAATCTGGAGCGCGGCCAGAATCGCAGCTTTGCCGGTATCCACCAATGGCGACGCCTCCTGGATCCGCCGGATCGACAGGTCGACGTGCCGAGCCACGGCCATGGAGTGCTCCGGCGGCTGTTCGGAGCGGATGGTGACGTCCTCGCCGGCCACCGAGACTTTCACCGGAGTGTAGCCATCGCCACTCATCGGGAATCTCCTGCGCCTTCGGTCTGCTGCCGCGTGAACCGAACTCGATCCAGCAAGTCTTCAGTACGCTCGGCAGCGGACTCGATCCGCGCCTGCAATGCCTGATTCTCGCTCTCGAGCTTCGCGATCCGCTGCGTCATCTCGACGAGGTCTGCTCCCCCGGCAGCCTCGAGTTCCTTCACGCGCGCCTCTGCCTTGAGCGCACGCTGCCTGAAGGTCGACAGCTCCTCGCCCAGTGCACGGACGAGTGCGGTGACCTCCTCTGCAGCATCGATGACGAGCCCACGTTGATCAGCCACGAACCTGTACCCCCAGCTCTCGCTGTAGTGCGGAGACGAGCTTCCCCCGACGACCGTCGAGTTCCTTGTCCCGAAGCGTGCGCTCCGGGTGCCTGAACTGCAGGCGCCAGCCCACGCTGCGCATCCCGGCAGGCAGGCGGTCACCACGATACTCGTCGAACACCTGCACCGATTCGAGCAGTTCGCCACTTTCGCGTCGGAGCAGCGATTCCACGTCCGCTGCACACACGCCAGTCGGAAGCAGGAGCGCAAGATCGAAGCCCGCCGCCGGCATCACCGGAATGGTACGATACACGACATGCGCCACCGATGTCGACGGCGCGACCTGCAAGAGGGGCGCATGGTGACCGGCCGCTGCCACATCCGTCGACGGCATCGCCCCGAGGGTCAGCTCCACGCCGAACGCCTCCGAGGCCCACACGGGCCGATCGAGCGACACTGTGCCAACCGAGCCCACATCCCGACCGTCAGCCTGCACGCGCCAGAGAGGCCCCGCCACGGTCGGGTGCAAAGAGATCGTTTCGCCCGGAAAGGCGACCCGCGCCAGAGACTCCCCGAGAGCCTTGGCATCCCAGGCGTCGAACGATGCCGGATCGGGATCGGTGAAGTGCGCCGGCCTCCGCCTTCCGAGGAGCAGCGCACCCACGCGCACCTCCTCGAGCGGAAGGCGCCCGCCCGACGAAGGGAGGAAAACATGCCCGACCTCGAACAGCCGGATATCGCCTTCCATGCGATTCAGATTGTACTCGGCCCGACGTGCCAGCGTGTCGAGAATCGATGCGCGGAGAAACGGTTCGTCGTCCGCGATCGGATTCTGCAGGCGACTGCCGGAGGTCTCATGCTTCGTGAACGGCATGGGACGCGTCTCGTACAGTCCGCGCCCCACCAGATGCTCACGAACCCGAAGCTCGGCCAGATGCAGCGGATGATCCGGAACGGTGCCGGGACGGAAGGCGCGCAATTCATCGGACACGGTGTCGAAGCCTCGAATGCGCAGGACCTCCTCGATCAGGTCCACCTCGAGCAGCAGGTCCTGTCGCCACGTCGGTGGAATGACGTGCAGCCTGTCATCCGACACCGTCTCCACCACACAACCCAGCGCCCGCAGCACACGCTCGATCTCGGTCGTCGGCACCGGATCCCCAAGCAACTTGCCCACACGCGAAGGACGCAGCGACACTGCCGCACGTGCCTCAGGCTCTCGCCCGACATCGAGACGCGCCGTCACGCGTCCGCCTGCGACGCGCACGATCAGCGCCGCGCAGTGCAGCGCCGCCTCGATGGACGACGCATCGTCGATCCCGCGTTCGTAGCGATAGCTCGCATCGGTGATGAGGCCGACTGCCTTGCGTACTCGGCGCACGAAGCGCGGTGCGA
>JBBSCZ010000015.1:0-26235 GCA_038249795.1 Gemmatimonadales bacterium
TCGATCGCCAAGGTGCAGGAAAAGCGGCAGATGCTGCAGGCGGCGGGAATCGAACTCACGTCGGTGCCCGTGGAATACGGCGAGAAGATCGCCAAGGCGCGCTCCGATCAGGCGGCCACGCAAGCCGAAGTCGGCGAGGGGATGGCCGACGTGGCAAAGCTGCAACAGAATGTGCAGAACCTGGAGATCCGCAACGGCTTTTACGTGATCCGGGCGCCGCAGGACGGTACGGTGGTGCGCGCCACGCGTGCCGGTATCGGCGAGCAGCTGAAGGAAGGCGAAACGGTGGTCACCATCATGCCGGCCGATGCCCAACGCGCCGTCGCACTGCTCGTGAAGCCGATGGACATCCCGCTGCTGAGTGTCGGCCGGAAGGTGCGCCTGCAGTTCGATGGCTGGCCGGCGCTGCAGTTTGCCGGATGGCCCAGCGTGAGCGTCGGCACCTTCGGCGGCACGGTGGCGGTGATCGATCGCGTGCCGGGCGCCAACGGTAACTTCCGTGTGCTGGTGGTGCCCGACAGCACCGGCAAGGGTGACGGCCCCTGGCCGAGTCAGTTGCGCCTCGGTTCGGGTGTGCTGGGTTGGGCCATGCTCGACGAGGTGCGCGTCGGCTTCGAGATCTGGCGCCGCATCAACGGCTTTCCGCCGTCGCTGCGCGAGGCGAGCGACGAAGGCTTCGGCGGCGAGAAGAAGGCGGCGGCGAAGTGAGTGGTGTGATCCGAGGCGTGGGGCAACGGATACTGGCTGTGGCCGTGCTGGGGGTTGTCGCTGGCGGAGCGCTGCAGGCGCAGCGTGGGGCACCGGTGCGTCGTGGCCTGCCCGAAGTGAGCGACAGCGTGCGCATGCTCCCGGGGACGCCGCTCTCCTTCGACACCTACTTCAATCTGGTGCGCCGATACCACCCCGTGGTGCGACAGGCGCGCCTGATCGAGGACGGCGCCGAGGGCGACGTCACGGCGGCGATCGGCCTCTTCGAACCGAAGATCGATGCCATCTGGGAGCAGAAGCGCCTTGGCAGCACTCCAGGAAGCCCGCAGGTGCTGTACTACAACTATGCCGATGTGGCGCTGAAGATTCCGACGCCGTTCGGTGCCGACTTCAAGATCGGCTACGAGCGTGCGAGGGGAAGCTTCATCAATCCGCAGTTCGCGACGCCCGCCAACGGACTGTTCTCGGCAGGGTTTTCGCTACCGCTCGGCCAGCGCATCATCACCGACGAACGCCGCAACGCCCTCCGCGTGGCGCGGGCTCTCCGCGACGTGGCGCAGGGCGAACGGCAGGCGATGACGAACAAGCTGCTCTTTGAGGCTGCCAAGGCGTACAGCGAGTGGTTTGCCACTGCGCTGCAGCTGCAGGTGATTCGAGACGGCGTCGGCCTGGCCGACGTCCGCTACAACGCGATCACGGGGCGTGTGCGCGCCGGTGATGCGGCTGGCATCGACAGCATCGAGGCAGGGGCTGAGCTCAACCGGCGCCGCGCGCAGCTGCAGGGAGCCGAGCAGGCGTACTTCGCGGCCAAGATGGACCTCACGTCGTATCTCTGGGATCAGCGCGGGCAGCCGCAGGATCTGGGGCCGACCAATGTGCCGAGTGACTCGGGACTGGGGCGTGTGAGGCTCGACTCCGCCGCCGTGCCCCGGCTGCTGGCGCGTGTACTGGCCGCGCATCCGGACGTGCTGAAGGCCGAGGGGAAGGTGGATGAGACGGGGGCCGACCGATTGCTCGCGCGGCAGGCGATAATTCCGCTGGCCAGCGCCGATATCTCAGCGCTGCGGACGCCGGGCGGCAATTTTGACGTCGGCAACGCGATCAACCGTGACGCCAACTTCAAGGGCGCCTTGAATTTTTCGTCGCCGCTCCTGTTCTTCAAGGAACGCGGCAAGTTCCGCAGCGCTGATGCGAAGTTCGATCGCGCCGATCTGGAGCTGCGCGAAACGCGTCGCGACGTGACGCTGCTGGTGCGCACCGCCATCAACGACCTCACGCTGACCGAAGCGCAGCTCGTGCTGCAGCGCGACGCCGTGCGGCTGTTTCGCATTCTGAGCGCCGGTGAGCAGGCGAAGTTCGATGCGGGTGAGAGCACGCTCTTCCTCGTCAACAGCCGCGAACGGGCGGTGCTCGATGAGGAGATCAAGTACGCCGAGTTGCAGGCAAAATATCTCGCGGCGCAGGCGGCGCTGGCGGCGGCGGCGGGTGCCCCGGGACGCTTGCCCGAACTGCGCTGAATGATCGAGCGTCGGTGGCCTGGCCGCCGACGCTCACACACTCATTCGTCGCGGCTGACGCGCTTGCGGTTGTCCTTCACTTCGCTGCGCTGCGATTTCGACGCCAGCCGCTTCACCTTCGACGTGTACGTCGGCTTGGTGGCGCGCCGGACTTTCGGCACCACCAGCGCCCCCTTCACCATCGCCACCAGGCGGGCTTCTGCGGCGTCGCGATTCTGCAGCTGACTGCGATGTTCGCTGGCCGTGAAGCGAATCCAGCCCTCGCCATCGAGCTTCCCGGCGAGATTCAGCAGCAATCGTTCGCGCTGCACCTCGCTCAGGGCCGCCGACGTGGCGGGCTGCCAGCGCAGCTCGATTCTGGTGCTGCTGGTGTTGACGTGCTGACCGCCCGGGCCTCCGCTGCGCGTGGCACGCACGTCGAGCTCCGTGCGCGGAATACGGACGCTCGCATTGACGATCAATACATCGCGCGGTCCGCCGTCCTCACGAACCACGTTCGGCCACCCGGTCGCATTGCCGTACGGCTTTGCGGATCTTTCCGACGTCCACCGTGTCGGGCGCAGTGAAAATCGAGATGTAGCCATCGACGCCGAGATCGTGGAAGCTCTGTTGCCGGTAGCCGACCGCTTCCATCTCGCACCGCAGCAGCGCCGGCGGCGTGCCATGCTGATCGGTGCGACGGTCCATGTCGAGGATGGCGATGCGCGCACCGGGCCGCAGCGCCGGCACCAGGTTCGCCAGCAGCCCGAACGGCTGCTCGATCTCGTGATACATGTGAATCATCGTCACCAGGTCCACCGACTTCGCCGGGAGCCGCGGGTCATGCGCTTCACCGAGCACCAGGCGTACGTTGCGGAGTTCGTCGCGGTCGACGCGCTCGCGCAGGTAGCGCAGGTAACGCGGCATGATGTCCTCGCCGTACACGATGCCGGTGTCGCCCACGCGTCGCGCCATGCGGGCCACGTAGTACCCGCTCCCCGCACCGATGTCGGCCACTGACTGCCCAGCGCGCATGCCGAGCAGCGCCATCACCGTGTCGGCCTCGTGCACCGCATCGCGGGCCGCTTCGTCGCTCCACTGCGGCGAGACGATGCTCGAAATCGGCCGGCGCGGGGCGGGGAACTCGCGGGCAGCGATGCCCGGGGGGGCGAGCGGACCCACGCCACCCGTGTCGCGAGGCCATCCGGTCGTGGTCGAACCGCGTGTCCCGGTGTCGATGGCCGAGGCGCTGGCCTCAGGCAGCGAGTTGCTCTGACCGCAGGCCGTCAGGGCGAGACAGGTGATGAGGGTCAGAAGGCGCATGCAGAAATAACGCCCGAGCCGCTCGAAACTGCACCCCGACGTCGTCACGTCACCGGCATCCGGTTGACGCGGATCGCGGCCACCCGGCGCCCGTCCATCGCCACCACCTCGAGCTCGCACCCGGGGATCGTCACGCGATCACCAACCCGCGGCAGTCGGCCCAGGGCATTGAATACGTAGCCGCCCAGCGTCGTCCAGTCGCCATCGGGTACCAGCACGCGGTAATCGGAGCGCACGTCGATCAGTGACAGCGAGCCGGCCAGCTCCAGAATGCCGTCGGTCTCGAGCGCCTCACGGGCGGCGGCATCGTACTCGTCCGCGATGTCACCGACGACTTCCTCCACGAGATCTTCCATCGTGATGATGCCGGCGGTGCCACCGTATTCGTCGAGCACCACCGCCATGTGCGCCCGCGTCTTCCGCAGGTCGTCGAGCACGCGCTCGGCGGGGCGCGAATCGGGAATGAAGAGCGGCGCGCGCAGAAACTGCTTCAGCGTGAAGCGCCCCTGATGCAGCCAGAGATCCTTGGCGAGGAAGACGCCGACGATGTCGTCGAGCGAGTCGCCGACCACCGGATAGCGCGAGTAGCGCTCCGTGCGCAGGATCTTCCAGACCTCGTCCTCGGTGGCGTCGAACGGAATGGCCGCGACCTCGGTGCGCGGTCGCATCACGTCGCGCGCCTTCTTCTCGTGAAAGTCGAAGACGCCCGCGAGCATCATGCTGTCGTTCTCGTTCAGCGTGCCCTGCGCGCGCGCCTGCATCACCAGCAGGCGCAGCTCGTCGGCGGTGTGCACGCTGTTATGCCCCCCGCCCATGATGTTCACGCCCAGCAGCCGCAGCAGGAAATTGGCGACATTGTTGAGCACCGTGATGAATGGGCTCATGATGCGCGAAAAGAGCATCAGTGGACGCGCCAGCGCCATGCTGACCCGTTCCGGTGCCACCAGCGCGATCGACTTCGGCATCAGCTCACCCAGCACGATGTGCAGGAAGGTGATCACCAGGAAGGCGGTCGCGATGCCGATGGTGCTGTGGGCCACGCCGGAAGGCACGTCGATGCCGATGAATGCCAGCGCACCGTCCACCAGCGTCGCCAGTGCCGGTTCGCCGATCCAGCCCAGCGCCAGCGATGCGAGCGTGATGCCGAGCTGCGTGCCGGAGATGTAGCGGTCGAGATTCTGCAGTGCCGTCTGCGCAGCCTTCGCGCCACTCTCCCCTGCCTCCGCCAGCTGATCGATCCGGCTCCGGCGCGCGCCCACCAGTGCAAACTCCGCTGCCACGAAGAATGCATTCATCGCCACCAGTATCAGCACGCCCAGCAGGCGCATGCCCACTCCCGCTTCGGGAAGGTTCACGCTGCCACTCCCTGTGCCGGTGATGCTGGTGACACATTGTCGATACTCATGCCGACCCCACACCGAACCACGGCACAGGCGCTGACGCCGATCGCGCGCATGCGCGCCATTCTCGATCCGCGCCAGGCGCTGATGTGGGTGTACTCCATCCGCACGGTGGTGGCGGTGGCGCTGATCGTGGCATTGCCGCAGCTCGCAGCCGGCCAGACGCCGACCGCAGTCCGACTGATACAGGCGGCCGCGATCGTGGCGTTCTCCGTGACGGGTATCTCGCTCATTGCGACGGAAATGTACCGCACGAAGGCGACGCGCGGGTTTCTGCTGGTGCAGGCGGTTGCCGACGTCTTGCTGATCACGGCACTGGTGCACGTCACCAATGGCAGCGACTCGCAATTCGCGGCCCTCTACATCCTGGTCATTGCCTATTCGGCGCTGCTGATTCCCCGCAGTGGCGGACTCATCGCCGCGCTGCTGGTCTGTGCGTTCTACTTCACCGACATCGTCGTCACCCGCGATTTCGTGCTCGACTCCACCGCCTGGCTGCAGATGGGCAATTTCGCCATGGTGGCGGTCGGAACCGGCTACGTGAGCGCGCGCCTCCGGGAAGTCGGCTCGGGCTCGGAGGTGCTCGCCGAGACGCTCCGACGCGAACGGCTGCAGGCCTCCGATGTGCTCGACAACATTCGCAGCGGTGTCCTGACGCTCGACGCCACCGGTGGGCTGCGCTACGTCAACGACGCGGCGAGTACGCTGCTCGGCCTGGACCTGCGGCCGCTGGTGGGCCGGTCGGTCCGCGATGCACTCGATCGAGCGGCGCCCGGCCTGCTGGTCGCAATGGAACGGGCGATCCGCACCCGCACCCGCACTTCACGGGCCGAAACGCTGGCGCTGCTCGGCGATCGTCAGCTGCAGCTCGGCATCACGGTGACGTACCTGCGCGGCGAGGGAGCGAAAGATGCCGGCAGTGCCACCGCGATCTTCTCGGACATCTCCGATCAGAAGCGGTTGGAAGACCTGAATGTGCGCGCGGGTCAGCTGGAGGCGGTGTCGGAGCTGGCGGCGAGCCTGGCGCACGAGATCAAGAATCCGCTGGCCTCGATCCGCAGCGCGGTGGAGCAGTTGGGCCGCATGCCCACGGCCGACGAGGACACCGGCGCGCTCACTCGGCTGGTGGTTCGCGAAAGTGATCGGCTCGCGCGACTGCTCACCGAGTTTCTCGATTTCTCGCGGGTGCGAGTCACGCGGGTGCAGCCGCTGGATCTGGCGGAGCTCGTCCGGGACACGATGAACCTGGTATCCGCACATCCCGACCGCAGCGCCGCCACCACGCTCGACTTCAGCAGCGATCCCGTCGAGCAGCCGATCGACGGCGATGCGGACCTGTTGCACCGTGCCATCTTCAACCTCGTGCTCAACGCGGCACAGGCCGTTGGCGACCGCGGCAACGTGAAGGTGTCGCTGCGCACCGCAACGGCCGACACTGTGCCAGGTGGCGTGCTGCCCGAGTCGGGGGCGGTGCGCATCGTGGTCGAGGACGACGGTCCCGGGATGGATGCCGAGCTGCGCGACCGGATCTTCACGCCGTTCTTCACCACCAAGCCGCGAGGCAGTGGGCTGGGGCTGCCGGTGGTGCACCGCGCGATCGAGGCGCATCGTGGCGTCGTGCTGGTTGATTCGTCACCCGGCACCGGGACCCGTTTCACGATCATCCTGCCCCGCACCCAGTCAGAGAACGGAGCTCCAGCGTGACCACCCGTCCGTTACCCACCGTGCTCGTCGTCGACGATGAGGCCGGGATCCTCGAGACGCTCCGGATCCTGCTCAAGAACGAAGGCTTCGCCGTCACCACCGCTCTCGGTGGCAAGGCGGGCCTCGATGCGCTCGAGATCGCGACGCCCGACATCGTGCTCACCGACATCCGCATGCCGGTGATCTCCGGCATCGAGGTGCTGGCCGCCGTGCGTGCAAGGGATTCGCAGCTCCCCGTGGTGCTGATGACGGCACAGGCATCGATGCAGAGCGCCATCCAGGCCGTGAACGAGGGGGCGTTCTACTACATCCAGAAGCCGTTCCGGAACGACGAGCTGGTGGCGATCCTGCGCCGCGCCGCTGAACATCGCCAATTGAAACTCGAGAACGTCACGCTGAAGCAGGAGATCCAGCGGCGCGACCGGAGCAGCGGGGGGAGCCGGCCCACCGGCAACAGCCGCTCGTGGCTCAAGCTGCTGGAGATGGTGGAGACCGTCGCCCCGACTGACTCGACGGTATTGGTCACAGGCGAATCAGGCACCGGCAAGGAAGTGATCGCGCGCTACCTGCACGATCTCTCACCGCGCGCCGACAACAGCTTTCTCTCGATCAACTGCGGCGCGCTGCCGGAATCGCTGCTCGAGAGTGAACTGTTCGGCCACGTGAAGGGCTCGTTCACCGGTGCGGTGAAGGATCGTGCGGGCCTGTTCACCGCCGCCAACAAGGGCACCTTCTTTCTCGACGAAATCGGCGAGACCACCGCTGCCACGCAGGTGAAGCTGCTGCGCGTGTTGCAGCAGCGTGAGGTGATTCCGGTGGGAGGCACCGAGTCGCAGCCGATCGACGTGCGCATGATCGCGGCGACCAATCGCGACCTCGAGGATGAGATCAAGCGCGGCAGCTTCCGCAGCGACCTGTTCTATCGTCTCAATGTGATCGCCATTCACCTGCCGCCGCTGCGCGAACGTCGTGACGACATTCCGGTGCTGGCCACGAAGTTTCTGACACGCGATTCGGCGCTACGCAAGGCCGAGCCGATGCGCCTCAGTGACGAGGCACTGGATGCGATGCAGGTGTACGATTGGCCCGGCAACGTGCGCGAACTCGAGAACGCGATGGAACGCGCCGTGATCCTGAGCAGCGGTGACACGATCGGTGTCGATGCGCTGCCGGAGCGGGTCACCGCTCGGCGGGTGGAGCCGCTGGTCGCCGAGCGCGCGATCGTGAACCCGACGCTCGACGCGATCGAGCGGGCGTACATCATGTGGGTGCTGCAGAGCGAGGGTGGCAACAAGAGCCGCGCCGCCTCCACGCTGGGCATCGACGCCTCGACGCTGTATCGCAAGCTGGCCCGCTACGAGACCGACGCCGCGCCCTGAGGTTACGTCGTCCGCGTGCCGTCAGCACGCCGTCACTGCCGCCGCTGCGTACCAATGATGGTGCCGGCGGCGGTTCGGCTATGCAGATGTCTGACGTTGCCCCGACTGTGGAGCGCGGGCCCGGACACACCGTGCGGGCGTCGTTCACCTCGACCGGGGAGGGTGTGTCATGCGATATACGCAACGAAGGGCGGCACGTGGCGGGTTCACACTGATCGAGCTGCTGATCGTGGTCGTGATCATCGGCATTCTGGCGGCGATCGCCATTCCGAAGTTCAACACCACCAAGCAGCGCGCCAATCGCTCGGCCGGGCTCGCCGATCTGCGGAACCTGGCGACGGCGCAGGAGGGGTTCTACGCCGACTCGGACCGGTACGGGGCCACGGCGGACACCGCCACGATGCGTTTCGCGCTGAGCCGAGGCAATACGGGGTTCGGTATTGCGTTGGCTGGGGCTCCGGCCGGTTCGAGCGGGTGGAATGCGATTCTCACCGTGCCTGGGGGCAGCAGCTGTGGCATTCGGATGGGGGCGGCGCCGGCACCCAGCGGCATGCCGGCCACGACCCCTGACGGCGTGCCGATCTGCTGGCCGTGACGACCTGACGAGCGAATGGAACAGGTCGCCATATGGCAAATCGCAATGAACTGGGCAGAAAGCGTGTGCCGTCGACCCTGCCGGCTGCGGATCTCTTGGTGTAAGTCGTTGTTATGTAAAAGCTTGCGATCTGCAACAGGGACGGCAGAACCCTTGCCATAGATGAGGCCGAGCCAGTCAGCAGCGTGCCGACCGGTGAATGTCACCCACTATGGAGTTGTGCATGCGACGCAGCATGAAGAAGGGCTTCACCCTGATCGAGCTTCTGATCGTCGTGGTCATCATCGGCATCCTGGCCGCCGTGGCGATCCCGAAGTTTGCGAATACCAAGCAGCGTGCCTCGCGCGCCTCCGGCCTTGCCGACCTGCGCAATCTTGCGACTGCACAGGAGGGCTATTTCGCCGACAGCAGCCGGTACGGAGTTACGGTTGACACTTTGACCTTCCTCAATTTCCGTTCGTCGAACGGCAACCGAAACCTGACGATCCTGGCTGCCCCAGGGGGTTGGAACGCTACGATCGTCGTCCCTGGTCCTCAGACGTGCGGCATCTTCGTTGGCCTTGCTCCGGGACGCCCAGGCGGCATGCCGGCGACCAACAACGATGGCGTGCCGGTCTGCTGGTAATGCTTCACTTCAGCTGACTCACGTCAGCTGAGCACGACGGCCCGCAGTGCTTCGGCACCTCGGGCCGTCGTTGCGTATCATGAGGCTGCGTCACGCAGCCGGGGGGAGTGTCAGAGCGGTCTGGTTGCACCTCGATACGAAGCGAAGTGCAGTCACTCTGGTAAAGTGCAAGACCGCCAGCAGCACCCAGCCGCCTGTGCTATTCGCAACGCGTTGTATGTGAAGGAGTTAGCGGATGGTCGACGTGTGGCTGCGCTCTTGCTTTCAACGAATCGCAGCAAGGTGCGGCACCAGACACTCGTTGACCCGAATGCACAATTCCATGCGAAACATCTCAAGGCAAGGCTTCACCCTCATCGAACTTCTGATCGTCGTCGTGATCATCGGCGTTCTCGCCGCCGTGGCGATCCCGAAATTCTCCAGCACCAGGCAGCGTGCCTCGCGCTCGGCAGGCATAGCCGACATCCGGAACCTCGCAACTTCGCAGGAAGGCTTTTTTGTCGACAGCGCGCGATATGCCGATCTCAGCGACACGGGGAGCGCCGCCGGCAAAATGAACTTCACGCCGTCCAACGGAAACACGGGCCTCACCATCGCCGCGTCCGCCACTGGTTGGAATGCGCTCGTCAGCATCCCTGGTGGCGAGAGCTGCGGCATTTATCACGGTAACGCAGCTCCGCCGAGCGGTATGCCCGCAACGTACCAGTTAGGCGTGGCGGTCTGCTGGTAGACCACGTCGACAAGTTTTGATGCAGACGGTCTGGGCACACTCACGTTACCGGCCGTGACGCGCCCGACACTCTGGCCGTCCTCCTGGTGCACCATGCTGCGACCTGAATGTCGCGGACGGCTGCCGACCTCTCTCTCCGTCACGAGGATGTGATGCGCCATGCATGTCGAACGGGTTTCACGCTGATCGAGTTGCTGTTGGTCATTGCGATCATTGGCATCCTGACGGCGATTGCCGCGCCCAATCTCATGAACAGCAAGGATCGCGCACTGCAAAGCGCCGGCATCTCCGACCTGCATTCACTCATCGTGGCGCAGGAACGCTTTTACATGGAGACCGGTCGCTACGGCGGCATTGCCGACACTGTCGCCCTCAAGCTGCCGCGCAGCCCGGGCAACACCGGACTCGCGATCACGGTGTCAGCCGCGGCGCCTTCTGCCCGCGCGGGCGCGGCCGGCTTCACGGCCACCCTGGCCATTCCCGGTGGCGCCACCTGCGGTGCATATGTCGGCATCATCGCCCCGCCCTCCGGCATGCCCTCCGGTACTGCGGTGTCCACGCCTGTCTGCTGGTGATCTGGCACGCGGGGCGCTGGGCCGCTGACCACGCAGTCTGCACGCGTCGTCGGCAGGATCGTCTGAAACACCTGCCGATCGCGGTTCTGTCCGCTGCCTTGCGCCGCGCGCTGAGTCGATCACGTTTCCGCGCGTGACTCCTCCCATGCCTCCGCGCGACGACCGCGCCTCGCGTACCCCGCCCGAACGCCGCGCCCTGCAGGACACGCTCGCCTGGCCGATCGTGCTCGCACTGCTCACCGGTGCCGTGATCGTGTTTTTTCTGCCGCGCGCCGTGCCGTCCCAAGTCCTGGCACTGGCGGTGGGCGGCGTATTCGCCGGCGTGACGATCGTGCTGGTCGTCGTGCTGGCAATGCTGCTGGAACGCTGGCTGCGACGATACGCCATCACGATGGCACTCGATGCCGAACGTCAGGTCCAGACGGTCGGCATCGCCGGCCTGCCGACCGCCACCGGGGACGGCGCGCTGATTCCGCTCGCCTCTGCCTTCGCCGATGCCGGAGCACGCGTGGCACTGCACACGGCGGAGCGTGAATCGAGCGAGATGCTGGCCCGGTCGGGTGGGGATGTCGCCGAGGCGATCGCGCGCGTGACTGCTCGGATGCGCACGGATCCAGGCGCCGCGCTGGTGGAGCTCGAGGATCTGGCGACGGCACTCAGACGGGTGACGACGCCGGTGCCGGCCGCCTCGGTGTCGGTGGAGCTCGTCGGCCTGGTACGCGATGCGGTCCAGTCCATGCCGCCGGGTGCCGTCACCGCCAGCTTCGACACCGAGCGTTCGATGGTCACCATCGACCGGCACCGGATGGCCGACCACCTGCGCGATCTCCTCACACTCGCTCATGCGTCGTCGCCGCCGGAAGTGCCGGTGGCCGTGCACGTCTCGCGCATCTTCCGCTCCAACATCGAGGAGACACCGGTGCGCCGGACCGGCGACTCGCGCCTCACCATCGTGCCGCGCAATTCAGGCGATGCCCTGCGCGCCTGGGTCATGCGCTCGCAGCCCGGCGCAGAGGTCCTCTCGATCATCATCTCCGACGCGGGTTCGGCGCCATCCATCGACGCGCAGCAGCGCGCCTTCGATCCGTTCGCAGCGGCGCGCCCCGGCGATCCACTCGGCGTGACGCTCGCCACCGTCCGTCGCACCGTCGCGGCCGCGCGCGGCACCATCTGGATCGATGCCGCGCGCGAAGGTGGCACCGCGATTCATCTGCTCCTGCCGATTGCCGCCTCATGATCGTTGCGCTGGTGTGATGCATCGTGCACTGAAACGGTGAGCTGAAACCACCGCGATGGCCTACCGTGGGTGCACCCTCACAGGAGCGCCACATGGTCCGTTGCAGAAAAGGCACGTCGCTGTGCGAAGTGCTGCTGGCACTGGTCATCGTCAGCGTCGCAGCCGGATGGTCGCTGCAGGCCACCGCCGCCACCGAACGGGCCCTCGGTGTATCGCGGGGGCACCTGGCTGCGCAGCAGCGCGCGACCTTCGCACTCGCAGAGTTGCACGCGCTCCCCTGCGATACCGCGCTCGCCGCGCGCACGCTCAGCGAGCCGCGCTGGCAGCTGATCGCCCGACGCACCGGTTCGCCCGCCGTGCGCAGCGACGCGGTGGTGCTGCATGCACGCCGCGGTGATACCGTGATCACGGGCCGGCATCGCTGGTGCAGCCAATGAGCGCGATCGATCTGCGCCGCGGGCTGACGCTGATGGAGATGCTGGTCGCGATCGTGCTGGTCACCATGCTCGTGGCGATCGGAGGGGCCATGACCCAGCGCGTGCTCGCAGTCCATGCGCGCACGTCGGCTGCCGACAGCCGCCGCTCCGCGCTCGCCGATGCGCTCGCGACCCTTACGCGTCATGCTGCCTCCGTGCAGCCGATGCAGGGCGATCTGCGAGCGGCACGTGACACCACGCTCGAGATCGTGCACGACATCGGCATGACCACCGTCTGTCGCGCCGCAGGTGACACCCTCGTCGTCACCAGCGGGGCCGACACCGTGCCGTGGAGCAGCACTTTGCCGCGCGCCATCACCACTGATGATCTCGTACGCATATGGCACGAGGCCGACGCGCGCTGGCTGCCGCGCAATGTGCTGGCGGTTGCACCGGCGTCCGGCACCTGTGGCGACAGCGCGCGCCCCTGGCCCGGAACCGGTACACAGCGCCTGCTGCTCGACCGCAATACCGCCGGGCTGCGACCCGGCACACTAGTGCGCGTGCTCAGACGAGAGCGATGGTCGCTGGTGCTCGGCGGCGATGGCAAATGGTCGCTCGCGCTCGCCACGTGGGATGCGTCGCGTAACATCTTCGCGGTGCCGCAGCCGCTGCTCTCCCCACTCGCGTCACCCTCCGCACGGACAGGGGCGGGCTTCGACGTGCGTGCCGTCGACGGAGAGGGCAGAGCGCTCGCCGACACGGCCCTGGCCAATGCGCACGCGCTGCTCGTGACGCTGCGGTCCCTGCCCTCGGCGCGTCTGGGTGCCATCACTGATTCGGTGAGGATCAATGTCGCCGGCCGCTGATCCCTGGGAGCGCATGAGTGCACGGAGTGGCTTCGCCCTGCTGCTGGCGCTCGTCACGACGGTGGTGGTCGGGCTCTGCGTGCTCGCGCTCTGGCAGACGCAGGCCGGCACCCTGCGCAACGATCGGCTTCGCACCGCCGCCATCAAGGCAGGCCGTGACGCCGATTCGGCGCTGGCCGTGGCCGTTGCCGGAGTATTGGGAGGGGGCTGGCGCTCGCTGACCGTGCCAGGTGCCACACAGGTCACACGCATACCAAGCGCCGACGGCGTGGTTTCGGCCAGCGTGGTCCGGCTCGGCTGGGCCACACTACTGCTGCGCGGGGCCGCCAGCGAGCGCAGCGGCCTGCAGTCCGTCAGAGCCTTTGCCGACGATCGACTGCTGGTGCCACTGGTGGCGCCCTTCGCCGTACCGGCGGCCGCGCTGACCGGAGGGCGTGCATGGACGGTGGATGCTGCAGCCACCGTCGGCTTTGCGCCAGCGTTGGCGGCAGAGCTGCGCTGTCGCGATGGCGTGCTGCCGGGGATGGCAGCCATCGACAGCGCCGTGGCCTGGATCGATCCAGCGCTCGTGACAGTGCTGGACCCCGATACCGTGTCGGCGCCGCTGGTGGGTGTGTTTCGTCTAATGCGTGACCGAATCATCCGGCCGATGGTCGTGGAAGGAATGGTCGAGTCTGTTACAGGTCTGTCGGTGCAGGCCGATCTTCAAATCGCGGGAGTGCTCGTCGTGCAAGGCTCGGTGCAACCGGCTGGCGGTCGACTCGATGTGACCGGCGCGGTGATTACCAGCGATTCCGGTGGTGGTCACTCCGGGCTTGGCAATGGCGATCGAATTACGTACGACGCGTGTGCTGTTCGGCGCGCCATGGAACGTGCGACACGTCCCGCTCCGGCGGTGACGTGGTCAGTCGTGGGTCGCAGCTGACCCGTGCCGAGGCGCAGGATGCTTCGGGTGCACGCTCCGCCGGCGTTACCAAATCGCGCGCCATTCGTTCCCTGTGTGCGCCTCGACCCACCTGTCGAAGGCAATGCGGGACAACGTGTCGTGTTCCGTGATCATGCTCACCGCCCACCCCGGTGACCCTCTACGGGTCCTCGTCACATCTGGCCCCAGAACCGATGGCGTTCTTCAAGCGACGTAAGGTAACGATCGGGCTCGATATCGGCTCCGGCCTGGTCAAGGTTGCCGTGATCGATCACGGCAAGGGCTTGCCCGAATTGCAGCGAGTCGTCATCGAGCCGGTTCCCGCCGATGCGATCGTCGAGGGCGAGGTGATGGACCACGCCCTCGTGATCCAGGCAGTCCAGAACGCGCTCGCGGCGGCTTCGGCCGAAACGAAGGGCGCTCACATCGTGGCGGCGGTCGGCGGCGGCAACGTCATCGTGCGCAAGATCATGATCGACCGCGCCAAGATGGGTGAGCTGCGCGAGGCGATGCAGTGGGAGGCAGAGCAGATCGTGCCTTTCGACACCAGCTCGATTTCGCTCGACTATCAGGTGCTGGACCCCGATGGGGAAACGCCCGAGATGTCGGTGCTGCTGGCGGTCGCCAAGCGTGACCTGATCGACGCGCGCGTGCAACTGCTCCGCGACGCGGGCGTCGAACCGCGGGTCGTCGATGTCGAGGCCTTCGCGCTGCACAACGCCTTCGAGTTCAATCACCCCGATGCCATGCGTGGCACCGTGGCGCTGGTGAACATCGGCAACGATGTCTGCAACGTGAGCGTGCTCGATGACGGCGTTCCGATCCTGACCCGCGACAACACCGTCGGCGTGCGGCGGCTGCGCGAGGATCTGCAGCGCGATGCCCGCATGACCGCCGACGACGCCGATGCCGCGCTGGTGGCCGTCACCACCACGCCGGCGCTCGACAACGTCGTGCACCGCCGCGGTGAGGAACTGGCCAGGGAGATCGAACGCACCGGTACCGTGGCGCAATCGCTCTCGCGCACCGTGCGTCCGATTCGCGAGGTCTACATCTCCGGCGGCGGTGCCCGCGTCACTGGCCTCGCCGAACGGCTGGCCGGGCTGCTGCGCATTCCCGTCCGGCCGGTCAATCCGCTGCTCAACCTCGCCGTGGCTGATGGTGCCCTCGCCGACGTGAATGCCGATGAAGTGGCGTCACTGCTCGTGCTGCCCGTTGGACTCGCCCTCCGTCAGGTGGCCTGAGGACCCGACGCCATGATTGAAATCAACCTGCTCTCCCCAGGCGAGAACACCGGCACGAAGAAGTCCGGCGGCCTCGCATTCATCGTCCAGCGCTTTCAGCGCAAAAGCACCTCCAAGGCCGGAGCCGACGACAACGCCACTCCGGCGGCGCGTCGCGGTCTGTCCATTGCCGCTGGTGTCGCCGTGGCCGCCGCTGCATTCGGTGTCGGTGGCGCGTTCTGGTATCAGGACCGCCAGCTCACCGCGGTCCAGGATCACCTGCAGCAGGAGCTCGCCGACTCGGCGCGCTTTTCCACCGTCATCGGCGAGCGCAAGGCAATCATCGCGCGCAAGGACTCGCTGGTCACGCAACTCGGCATCATTCAGCAGATCGATGACAGCCGCTACGTGTGGCCGCACATCCTCGACGAGATCAGCCGTGCGCTGCCGCAGTACACCTGGATCACGACCATCACGCAGCTGACGGCCAAGCCGGTCCTGCCGCAGCGCGACACGACCAAGGTCGGCGCCGATTCGGTCCCGAAGGGAAGGCCCGTGGTCGAACCGGCCGTCACGTTCCAGATCGTCGGCAACACCGTCGACATTCAGGCCCTGACGCGTTTCATGCGCGTGCTCGAAAGCTCGCCGTTCGTGCAGAACGTCACGATCAACAAGACCAGCGTCGTGCTGGTGGACAACCGTGAGGTCACGGAGTTCACGCTCGACGTGCAGTACCAGAAGCCGGACCCGGCCGCCGTGACCACGGTGCCCATCACCCTGTCGGTGCGCTGATCATGCTGAGTGCCTACACCAAGAAGGAACAGAGCCTGCTCGCCGTGATCCTGTGCGCGGTTGCACTCATGGTGCTGTTCTACATGTATGTCTTCACGCCGAAGTCGGAACTGATCACCGTGCAGTCGGCGCACGTCGACGCGCTGGCGGCGGCCAACATCAAGGCTGCCAGTGAACTGAAAGCCGGAAACCTCCGGCAACTCAAGGATGACGCCTCGCGGTACGCTGAAAATCTCGCCGTGATGCGCCAGCTCGTGCCAACCGTGAACGAGGTCTCCGGCCTGCTCGAGCAGGTGTCGAATGCCGCACGACGCGTCGGCCTCGACATCTCCAACGTCCAGCCGCAGCCCGTGTCCACCAATGGTGAGCACTACGACGGACACCGCTACCGCCTGCTGGTCAAGGGCGGTTACAACCAGATCACCGAATTCCTCACGAACGTCGGCAGCCTGCCGCGCATCGTGACGCCGACGGTCCTGAAGATGAAGATCGCCGATGGCAATACGACGGCGCCGCCGATCCTTGGCAACCGCCGGCGCATGCCGGCGTCGGAAGCGCCGATCATGACCGAGTTCGACATCGAGACGTACGTCGCCCGCGGTGGTGAACCCACGTCCACGTCACGTCGCGGAGGCACCACGCCATGAACCACCGCCACATCGTGCTGACGCTGGCCGCGCTCGTCACGGCCGCTGCGCCGCTGGTCGCCCAGTCGGCCACCTCTGGTATCAGGCTCTCCGCTGCGCAGCGCGACTCGATCGCCCGTCACGAGCAGCTCTCGTACCGCCGCGAGGTCTTCGCGTACGACGCCGCCGGTCGCCGCGACCCGTTCGTCTCGCTCGCGACCACCGGTGTGCTCCGGCCCACCATCGCCGATCTCTCGCTGGTCGGCGTCGCGTATGCCTCCACTCGTGGTGCCGGTGGTCCACAGTCGGTCGCAATCTTCCGCGATCGCACCACCAAGGAGCAGTACCGCGTCCGGGTCGGGCAGCCGCTCGGGCGCATGCGCGTCGCCAGCATCGAGCCGCGCCGCGTCGTGTTCGCGATCGATGAATTCGGCGTCAGCCGACAGGAAAGCATCACCATGGGTGATTCCACCCGCACCATCACGCCGACGAGGGCACCATGATGAACCGGATGCACGTTCTTTCGCTGCAGCGCAGCTGGTATCGCGCCGCGGCAGCCGGGGCCGCGGTGATTGCCGCGTCGTCGGTCACTACCACCTCCGCCGCCGCGCAGGCCCTCGTGCAGGGGGTGCGGGTCGAGTCCAGCACCGTCGGCACCGTGGTCGCCGTGACGCTCACCGATTCGGTCGCGCGCTCGGCCTTCACGCTGGCGGGCCCGAATCGCATCGTCCTCGATCTGCCGGGCACCACGCTCGGCTCCCTCGCTGGGCGTGTGTACGATGGTCAGGCGCGTGGACCAGTGCAGAACATCCGCATGGCGCAATACCGTGCCGATATCGTGCGCGTCGTGATCGACGTCGATGGCGGTGCGAAATACCAGCTCTCCGGCGGCAACGAGGTGCGCATCGCGATGGCGGGCGGCTCCGACGTGGCGACGTGGAGCACCGGCGACATCATGCCGTCGCAGCGCGTCGAACGCGTCGCCAGTGACGAGGCCACGGCAGCATCGGTGATGGACTCCTCGATGTCGAGCGGCCGTGCGTCGTCCGGCGCTCAGCAGTCGCGCGTGACCTACCAGACGCCGGATGCAAATACGCTGGGTGCCGCAAGGGCAACATCTGGCAGGGCGCCCAAGCCGCGCATCACGGTCAGCTACCAGGACGCCGACATCCGCGACGTGATCGCCGCCTTCGCCAGCTTCGCCAATCGTACGATCATCGTCGGCAAGGACGTCAGCGGCAGCATCACCGCCGATGTGAAGGACAAGCCGTGGGACGAGGCGCTGGCCGCGATCCTCACCGCACAGGGACTCGCCGCCAGCGAGGAGCCGAACGGCATCATCATCGTCGACTCCTACAAGAACATGCTCGACAAGCAGTCGCTCGAGCCGCTGGTCACGCAGGTCGTGAGCATCAACTACGCCAACGCCAGCTCGGTCGCCCTCACGGTGCGCGGACTCCTGACGCAGGACTGCGTCCCCGGCGCCGGCAATCCGGGGTCGGGGGCCGCCGCTTCCACCACGCCGGGTGCCGTGCAGGCGGGCTGCGTACGGCGCGGCAGCGTGCAGGCCGACAGTGCCACGAACTCGCTGCTGATCCGCGAGGTCCAGAGTCGCATGGGAGACGTGATTTCCTATGTGCGCACGATCGACCGCCGCACACCGCAGGTCGCGATCAAGGC
Source organism: Gemmatimonadales bacterium (assembly GCA_038249795.1). Taxonomy (GTDB): domain Bacteria; phylum Gemmatimonadota; class Gemmatimonadetes; order Gemmatimonadales; family Gemmatimonadaceae; genus JACMLX01. The sequence continues at coordinate 18,304 of JBBSCZ010000015.1, forward strand.
GAAGATCATCTTCGTGAACCGCACCAACCTGCAGGAGATGGGCGTCACCTACGACATCGGAACGGCCCGACAGTTCTTCGGTACCGTCATTCCGCGTCAGGAAGTGGTCGACCAGATCCCGATCGACCGCAACGGCGATGGTGTGCCCGATGCCTTCCGTGAGGTGCTGCAGCCGATCCTCGGCGATCGGGTCGACTTCGGCGGCAAGACGGTCTCGGCCATAGCGAATGCGAATGCGGGCATTTCGGGCTCAGCACTCAACCTGATTTTCACCGCGGCGGTCGGCAAGTACGCGCTGACGCCATTCATCCAGGCGCTGCAGGAAGCGACGCTCGCTGACGTGCAGGCCGAGCCCACGGTCGTGACGCTCGATAACCGGAAGGCGGAGATTCTCGTCGGACAGGAGATTCCGATCCGCGTGCTGGATGCCGGTGCCGGTGCCGGTGCCGGTCAGCCGGGCCAGATCAACATCCCGCGCGCGACGGTGCAGCTGAAGGAAGTCGGCATTTCACTCTCGGTGACGCCACGCATCACGAACAACCGGCAGATCATGATGACGATCCACGCCGAGAACAGCTCGGCGCAGCTCGCCAGCTCCGATGTCGGCTTCATCTTCAACAAGCAGCGTGCCGACAACACGCTGATGGTGCCGGATGGCGAGACGGCGGTGATCGGCGGGCTCACGATCACGCAGGTCACCAAGTCGCGGCGCGGTGTGCCCTATCTGATGGACATTCCGTACATCGGTCGTCTCTTCTCGACTAACCGCAGGGACGAGCAGAAGCGCGACCTCGTGATCCTGGTCTCGCCGCACATTCTCGACGATGGCGACGCCCGGACACCTGTCCCCAACCCTGGTCGATGATCCCCATGCGCACAGAACCGATGCAGGTTTCGCGCGCGCTGCGCTGGCTGCCGCTGGTGCTCGCCACCTCCTTCGCCGCCTGCGGCGATGGCGACCCGACCGTGGACAGTTCCACGCTCGACAACACCGCTCCCAGCGTGAACGTGGTTCGCGCCACGAGCCCGGATTCGATTTTCGCCTTCACCGTACGCGCGAACGACAACCTCGGCATCAAGTTCGTGACGGCGCAGCTCTCCGGCGCATTCACGGCCGCTGTCGGCGACACGGTGCGTGCCGCTGTCACAGCCTACTCGAAGGAGTTTGCGGTCGCGGTACCGGGCAATGTCACGCCGGGCTCGCAGGTCACCCTCATCACGCGGGCCGAGGACGGCAACGGTAACAAGTCGAAGGCGGATACCACCGTCATGGCCGTCGGCAGTCGTCAGCCGGGCTTCGTTGCGGTCACCAGCCCACAGGCCAATTCGCAGGCCGTGCGCGGTCGCTCGGTGGTGATTGCGTTCGCCGCCCGCTCGACGCGCAAGGTCCGCATCATCGGCTTCAGCATCACGCCTCCGGCTGGTGCCACCGCCATCGGTGGCGATTCGATCACCTTCAGCAGCCCGCTGGCGGACAGCATCTCGACCAACCTGACGTTCGCGATTCCCGCCACCGCCGCCGCCGGTGTGTATCAGGTGATTCCGGTGGTCGTCGATTCCATCGGACAGCGCACCGCCGGTGTGCCCGTACCCGTGGAAGTCCTCGCCTCCGGCACCGGCCAGACGCTCCCGCGGATCGCACGCTTCGGCACCACCGATCGCGTGGAAGCCTCCGACACCGTCTTCGTCGAGGCGCAGGATCCCGTGGGCATCAGCTGGGTCGGTTACGATGTGCGCAGCCTCGCTGGTGGTGCAGTCCGGCGTGACTCGGTCCCGGTGTCGAATGGTCCGACCTCGGTACCCGTCACGCTCCGCATGAATCTGCCGGCGCCCGTCGCCGGCGCCGCGACTCGGCTCGTGCTGCGGGTCTTCGCGCGCAACACCGAAGGCCGCGCCAACGATACCGTGACCACCAGTCGCGATACGATCACGCTGGTGGCCGGTACCACGCGCTCGCTTCCGAACGGCGGTGTCGTCGCGGACGGCTACTTCCATGAGCCGACGGGTCGATTGTATCTCACGAACATCGAGCGCAATCAGCTCGAGGTCTTCAACTTCGACTCGCTGAACTTCCAGCGCACGCCGATTGCCGTCGGCTCGCGTCCCTGGGGCATCACGGTGTTTCCGTCCGGCCGCGGCAGTCCGATCGGTCCGGTGCAGAACCGCCTGATCGTCGCCAACTCCGGCGGCACGAATCTCAGCTTCGTCACGCTCAACTCGAATGGTTCGGGTTTCGAGGACGAGCGCTACCTGCTGCCGAACATCGTGGCCTACAAGGTCTCGGTCTCCGGAACGGTGATCACCAAAGCCGTCGTGGACTTCTCCGATCGTCCGCAATTCATCGGCGCCGTCTGCAACGTCGGCTGCACGGAAACGACGGTGGCCTATTCGACGACGCCAACCGGCGGGCAGTCCGGCGATTTCGCCAACAAGGGAACGATCCGCTACGAAAACATCACGCGGCGGTCGTCGCACCTGTTCTTCGAGCATGCGACCTTCCTGCGGGACAACAAGGGCGACACGCTCGAGGTCAGACGTTTCCGATCAGGCAACTACGGCTCCGATTCGATTCTGGTGCCGTTCCCGATCGTCATGGATCCTCAGGGCGGCGGCACAGCGAGGGATGCCGGCTTCCTCGTGACCCTGGCCGACCTTGGCTTCCGCGACACGACCTTCGTTCGCAACTCCGCCAGCTTCAAGCGCGCCATCTTCGGTGAGGGCGGTGTGGCGAAGGGAAGCCGCACCCTGACCTACGATGCCGACGCGGGCCTGCGTCGTCTCTCCGCACAGTTCGTGACCGACACGGTGCGCGGGACGGTCACGAACTTCGTCTCACGACTCGCCTTCGTGGATGCCGGCGTCTCGCCGCCCAGCGACGTCTCCGACCTGATCGCCAACGCCTTCTCGCCGGTGCGCGGTGTGGCGGTGAGCGCCGACGGTGAACTGTTCGCGATTCGTGCCGACTCGACCTACCTGTTCAACAACACGCTGCGCCTCTACGGCCTGTTGCAGACGCAGGGTGGCAATGCCGGTTTCGATTTCCACCCTCTGAATGCCCCTGGACCGAATCTCTCCGGCGGCACGCTCGCCACGCGACTCTCGTTCGCGGCCTCGCGCGAATCGGTGCTCGAAGTGTTCGACACCCGCTGCTTCCAGCGCGTCGGTGTCATCGCCATCAAGAACCCGATCATCGGGCCGCTCAAGACCGCCGTACGCGGCAGTCGCATCGTCGCAGTCGGTGCCACCGCCCGCGGTGTGGTGGTGCTCGACCTCAACCCGGCCGACTACGCCGCGACCTGCAACTGATCGCGCCTGACCCGCAGCACCCTCGGCCCGTCCGCCTCACCGCGGACGGGCCGTCGTGCGTCGGGCCCGAATAGATTGCTCAGCATGCTTCGACTCCTCCGTCTCACCACCGCCGGCGAATCTCACGGACCGGCTCTCGTCTGCACCCTCGAAGGCATGCCCGCCGGCATCCCGTTGCGCGCCGAGGACATCAACGCTGATCTCTTCCGCCGTCAGCAGGGCTACGGGCGCGGCCGGCGCATGCAGATCGAACGCGACGAGGTGGAATTCCTCAGCGGCGTGCGCGCTGGTGAGACCCTCGGCTCGCCGATCGCGATGCTGATCCGCAACAAGGACTGGAAGAACTGGGTCGAGATCATGGACCCCGCCCCGCGCGATGAGGACGCCGACGGCCTGCGCAAGCGCTCCGTCACCCGCCCCCGTCCGGGCCACGCCGACCTCGCCGGTATCCTCAAGTACGATCGCGACGACGCCCGTGACATCCTCGAGCGCGCCTCCGCCCGCGAGACCACCGCCCGCGTCGCCGGCGCCGCCATCGCCCGCGCCCTCCTCAGCGCCTTCGACATTTCGGTCGGCAGCCACCTGGTGCATCTGGGCGGCGTGGACGCAGCCGCAATGCCGCTCCCCGATGACCTCAACGCCGCAGCCGACCAGAGCCCCGTGCGCACCCTCGATCCAGAGGCCGAAGCGCGCATCATCGCGCTGATCGACACCGCCAAGGCCGAGGGCAACACCCTCGGCGGTATCTGCGAAGTGGTCGCCCGTGGACTGCCGGTGGGCCTGGGATCGCACGTGAGCTGGGATCGCAAGCTGGATGGTCGCGTGGGGCAGGCGATGCTTTCCATTCCCGCCGTGAAGGGCGTGGAGATCGGCATCGGCTTCGAGTCGGCCCGCAAGACCGGCGCCGAGGTGCATGACGAGATCGCGATGGCGCCGGGCCGCACCATCGCGGGCAACGTGCGGCGCACCACCAACCGCGCCGGTGGTCTCGACGGCGGCATGACCAACGGCGAGCCGGTGGTCGTGCGCGTGGCGATGAAGCCGATCTCGACTCTCATGAAGCCGCTGCAGACCATCGACACCACGACCTCCGAGGTGGCGGCCGCCGTGGTCGAGCGCAGCGACGTGACGGCCGTGCCGGCGATGGGCGTGATCGCCGAGGCGATGCTGGCGCTGGTGCTGGCCGATGCGATGATCGAGAAGTTTGGCGGCGACTCGCTCGGCGAGATGCGTCGCAACTACGACAGCTATGTCGCCCACGTGGCGCAGCGGCTGGGGTGACGGGCACACCCTCCCCCGGCCCTGCGCACCTGATCCTGATCGGACTGCCCGGAGCGGGCAAATCGACCCATGGACGCCGGGCGGCAAAGCAGCTCGATCGCCCATTCATCGATCTCGACAAGCGCATCGCCACCACGCACGGTCGCAGTGTCGCAAACATCTTTGCGGAGGATGGCGAGGCGGCCTTCCGCGCGCTGGAGCGCGAGGCGACTGCGTCGCTGGCCCTGGAGCCGCCCAGCATCGTGGCGCCCGGCGGCGGATGGATGCTCTCACCGGAGAACGTCGCCCTCGTCAAGCCGAGCTCGACCATTGTCTGGCTGTTGGTGAGTCCGGCGGCGGCGGTCAGTCGGATGGGTGCCCGGATCGGGCTGCGGCCGCTCCTGCGGTCGGGAAATCCGCTGCGGACTCTCGAGGACCTGCTCGCGAAACGGCGCCAGCGCTATGCCGAAGCCGACGCCATCGTCGACACCGAAACCCTATCGTGGCAAGGGGTTGTGGATGCGATCGCGGCGCTCGCGCCCCCCATCTGACCTGCCGCTGGTCCCCGAAACGGACTCGGCGGGGTAACTATCGTTGCAGACCCGATACTTCGGGGAACTCAGGAGCGCTGGCGCCGCATGACGTTATAGTATGCGCCAGCGGTTGGCAGCTTCCGAGACGCAGGCGTTACGGTGTGCTGCAATGGCCGTGATCGATCCCGAGAAGAGGTGCTGGATGAGTTTTCGCGTGTTGGGACCGCATGAGCGCGGGCGCTTCTCGGCTGACGCCTGGGGGCACCTGCTGTCGCTGACGGGCGCCGGCTTTCTCAGCCCGGCGGAGCTCGAACAGGTGATCGACCGTGCCCTCGCACACATCGAGGGTCGCATTGGGCTGGATGATGTGCGCACGCTGCTGGAAGGGGCTGGACTCGAAGATCATGGATCGGGTCCCGAACCGATGACGATTCACTGACCGTTCGTGCAAGCGTCGATGAGCCGCTTGCCACATCCCTGCAATAAATCTGACACTGATGGCTGGTTCGAGCGCGAAGACCCCCGCCCGGAAGAAGACCGCGGCAAAGAAGACGGCCGTCAAGACCGCCACTCGGCGCGCGCCCACGGGCCGCAGCACCAGCGGCGCCGATGACGGTGGCAAAACGCTGGTGATCGTGGAGTCGCCGACCAAGGCGCGCACGATCAGCCGCTTCCTGCCATCCGGCTACAAGGTGATGGCCTCGGTCGGCCATGTGCGCGACCTGCCCCAGAACGCCAGCGAGATCCCGGAGAAGTACAAGAAGGACGCCTGGGCCCGCATCGGCGTAGACGTCGAGAACGACTTTGCGCCGCTGTACGTGGTGCCGGGCGGATCGCGAAAGGTGCTCACCGAGATTCGCGCCGCGCTCAAGGACGTCGATCGCCTCTACCTCGCGACCGACGAAGATCGCGAAGGCGAAAGCATCTCGTGGCATCTGCTGCAGGAGCTCAAGCCGAAGGTGCCCGTGCGCCGCATGGTGTTTCACGAGATCACGCAGGGCGCCATCCTGCGCGCACTGGACGACACGCGCGACGTGGACGAGAACCTGGTGAAGGCACAGGAGGCGCGTCGCATCATCGATCGCCTCACGGGTTACACCGTCTCGCCGCTGCTCTGGACCACCGTCGCACCACGACTCTCGGCCGGACGAGTGCAGAGCGTAGCGGTGAAGCTGGTGGTGGTGCGTGAGCGTGAGCGTCGTGCGTTCCGCAGCGGCACCTGGTGGGACCTGGTCGCGCAACTCGCGCATCTCGATGCAGAGTTCGAGGCGAAGCTGGTGACGGTTGGCGGCAGGCGCATCGCCACCGGCCGCGATTTCGACAAGACCACCGGTCGCCTCACCGGCGCCGATGGGGCAGGGGCGAAGGATCTCGTGTTGCTCGACGAGGCGGCTGGCACGGCACTGGTGACGCGTCTCGCAGGCGTCACGTGGAAGATCACCGATCGCACCGAGGAGCCGTTCACCACGCGCCCCTCGCCGCCGTTCACCACCTCCACGCTGCAGCAGGAAGCCAACCGCAAGCTGGGCCTCGGCGCGCGCGAGGCGATGCGCGTGGCGCAGGATCTGTACGAGCGCGGCTTCATCACCTACATGCGGACCGACTCCGTCTCGCTCAGCGCGCAGGCGATCGATGCGGCCCGTGCCTGCGCCCGCGAGTTCGGCGCGGCCTACGTGCCGGAGAAGCCACGCTTTTACGCCAACAAGTCGGCGAATGCACAGGAAGCGCACGAGGCCATCCGTCCCTCGGGCGAGCGCTTCAAGTCGCCTGACGAGACTGGCCTCAGCGGTCGCGAACTGCGCCTTTATGAGCTGATCTGGAAGCGCACCGTCGCCAGCCAGATGCCCGACTCGAAGCAGACGCGCATGGTGGTGACGATCACGGCCGACAACGCCGAATTCCGCGCCAGCGGCAAGCGCATCGACTTTGCCGGCTTCATCCGCGCCTACGTCGAAGGCTCCGACGATCCCGATGCGGCGCTCGACGACAAGGAAGTGGTGCTCCCCGCGCTGGTGGTGGGTGACACCCCCGATTGCCGCGCCCTCGATGCCGTGAAGCACGAGACGCAGCCGCCGGCGCGCTACACCGAGGCGTCACTGGTGAAGGCGCTCGAAGAGGAGGGCATCGGCCGCCCCAGCACCTACGCCTCGATCATGGACACCATCCAGCATCGCGGCTACGTGCGCCAGGATGGCAAGGCGCTGGTACCGACGTTCACGGCCTTCGCGGTGACGGCGCTGCTCGAGGAGCGCATTACGTCACTCGTCGATACGAAATTTACCGCCAAGATGGAATCGCAGCTCGACGAGATCGCCGGTGGTGAACTCGATCAGCTGTCGTACCTGAAGCAGTTCTTTTTCGGTGACAGTGCACATCCCGGCCTCAAGCCGATGGTGGAGCAGAGTGCAGCCGCGCTGAAGAAGGAGGCCGGTGGTGCGCGACGTGTGCACCTCGAGGGTGTGAACGCCGAGATCCGCATCGGTCGCTTCGGACCGTACGTGGAGGTGATGGAGGACGGCACGCCGCTGCGGGCTTCGCTGCCCAGCGACATGGCGCCCGGTGACCTCACCGATGATCTCGTGCAGGAACTCCTGCGCACGCGGCAGGAAGGCCCACCCGTGATCGGCACCGACGACGACGGCGTGCCGATCTACATGATGCGCGGCGAGTATGGCCCATACGTGCAGCTCGGTGACGTGGTTGAAGGCAGCAAGGTGAAGCCGAAGCGAACCTCGCTGCCCAAGGGCGTGACACCCGAGAACATCACCCTCGAGATCGCGAAGGGATTGATCTCGCTGCCGCGACTCCTGGGCACGCATCCGGAGACGACCAA
>JBBSCZ010000016.1:0-24762 GCA_038249795.1 Gemmatimonadales bacterium
TTCACGTGCCGTCTTGCGACCGATGCCGAAGATATACGTCAGCCCGATCTCCACCTTCTTTTCGCGCGGAAGATCCACGCCTGCAATACGCGCCATTAATTCTTAACCCTGCCGCTGCTTATGCTTGGGATTGCGCCCGCAGATGATGCGGAGCACGCCGTCACGCTTGACCACCTTGCAGTGCTCGCAGATCGGCTTCACGCTGGAACGGACTTTCACAGGAGACTCCTGTCGGGGATACGACTTGGGGACAAGTCTCCCAAGCTAGCCGGGCCGGATCCGGCATACAAGGGTCGACGATGACTTTTTTCGAAGAACCTCTTGACACCGCAAACCGACTGACGTGTACGATTCATGACAGCCCACCGTCAGGCGGCTGACGCCACGGACGAGGCGATCGCGTCCCACGCCGCCAATGGGTCAGCGGCCGCCGTCACCGCCCGACCCAGCACCAGATACCGTGCGCCCTGCGCCGCGGCCATCTCCGGCGTGACCGTGCGGGATTGATCGTGGCTCGGGGCTCCGGCCGGCCGCACCCCAGGGATCAGGGGCGCCAGGCGGCTGCCGAACCGCTCGACGACCGCCGACAGTTCAGCGCCGCTGCAGACGATGCCATGGGCACCCGCCGACTCCGCCAGACCGGCGAGCCGCAGCACCTCCGAACGGATATCGATCCACGGCCCCCGCCCCCACGCCGCCGCCAGCTCATCGGCCGCCAGACTGGTCAGCACGGTGACACCCAGAATGCCACACGCTTGACCAGCGCCGTCCACGGCGGCCGCCAGCATCGCCTCGCCACCCGACGCATGAACGGTCAGCAAGCGCACGTCGAGCGCCGCTGCACGACGAGCCGCCTGCCGCACGGTGTTCGGGATATCGTGCAGCTTCAGGTCGAGGAACACATCCACATTGCGCTCCCGCAGCTGAGCCACCAGTGCCGGACCCGCCGCAGTGAAAAGCTCGAGCCCGACCTTGTACAAGGTGCACCGCCCGGCGAATCGCTCGACGAGCGTCAACGCCTCGGACGGTGTCGGCACATCGAGCGCCAGAATCAGCGAGGGCGTCACGCCGGCCACTCCAGGGTACCACGCACACTGGCCAGCGAGGTGACACCGTGCCGCTGACACCAGCGCGAGAGTTCCGTCACGATCCGCTCCGGCGCCCGGGGATCCACCATGCCGGCCGTGCCCACGCCGACCAGCGTCGCTCCCGCCATGATGTACTGCAGCGCATGCTCACCACGCGACACGCCACCAAGTCCGATGATCGGCAGTGTCACGACCCGCGACACACGCCATGTGGCGAGCACGCCGACCGGCAGCAACGGTGGTCCGCTCACCCCACCGCTGCCGAAGCCGATGCGCGGCCGGCGTGTCTCGATATCGATCACGAGGCCGGGCAACGTGTTCGTGAGCGTGATCGCATCCGCCCCCGCCTCCGCCACCACCTGCGCCGTGCCGGCGAGGTCGCTCAGTGTGGGAGAGAGCTTGATCACGATCGGCTTGCGCGTCGCAGCACGGGCGCGCTCGATGAGTGCCCGCAATACGTCACGATCCGCTCCGAATTCGAGACCACCGGCCTTCACGTTCGGGCAGCTGACGTTCAGCTCGTATGCGGACACGCCGGGCGGATCGTCGAGTCGCTCGATGACCTCGGCAAAATCCTCGACGGCATTGCCAACCACGTTGACGAGTACGCGGGCAGCGCGCAGATGCGCGGCGAGCCACGGCAGTTCGGTCTCCCGCACCACATCGACGCCGGGATTGGCCAGCCCGATCGCGTTGATCATGCCGCCGGGAAAATCCGACACTCGCGGCGCCTTCGCTCCCGGACGCGGCGCCAGTGACACCGCTTTCGTGACCAGACCGCCCAACCGCTCCAGATCCACGATGTCGTGCAGTTCACGTCCGTAGGCGGCGGTCCCGGAAGCGAGGACGACGGGATTCTGAAAGTCGAGGCCGGCGAACGACACGGCGAGTGCACTCACTGCGTGCCACCGCCGACGCGCCGCTCGTAACGTGCGAGGTACTCCATCGTGGCCACGCTGATGGCGTTCGCGATCTCCGTCTGCCGAGCGGACGAGGTGAGATAGGTGGCCTCCTCCCGATTCGTCCCGAAGCCGACTTCGATCAGGACGGCAGGCATGAATGAACCGCGCAGGACCGCGAAGTTCGCCTGCTTCACACCACGGTCGGTGCCCGGGTGCGTGGCGCGCAGGCGGCGTTGCACCTCACCAGCGAGATCGCTGGCCTCGCGCAGATGTTCGTTCTGGGCCATGTCGTTGATGATGAAGCTGAGCGGGTCGCCGCGCGGCGCATTGGCACCGGTCTCGAACTTCACCGCCTCGTTCTCCATGCGCTCCACGCGGCTCTCGTCCTCGGTCTTCGCCTCGGCGAGAAAATACGTCTCGAAGCCGCGCGCCGCCGCGGCATCACGCCAGCGCGGGTTGGCCGCATTGACGTGGATCGACAGGAACAGGTCGGCTCGCTTCGTATTGGCGATGCGTCCGCGATCGCTGAGCGCGATGAGCGTGTCGCGTGAACGCGTGAGGTGCACCGTGATACCCTGCACCCGCAGTGCGTCGGCGACCTTCAATGCGATCGCGAGCGTGATCTGCTTTTCGTAGATGCGCGATCCGTCGGTCGTGGTGCCGCTCATTCCATTGTCGGGGCCACCATGGCCGGCGTCGATCACCACGCTGCGCGGTCCGCGTCGCACCGAAGTGCCGGTGGATCCCGACGGGCGCACGGGTGCGGGCGCACCGGCGGCACCGCGCGACGCAGTGCCACCGATGCTGACTGGCCGCGCATCGGCGTCAGGTCGGAGCGCCGTCGCATCACCGTTCGACGTGATCGTCGTCCGCGATGCGGGCTCGGACGAGAGCGGCGATGGCGTGTCGGACGTCGTCGAGGTGGCGCGGCGCGCATAGGTGGAAAAACGTCGCAGTTCCTTTTCGTCGGCATCCCACACGATGCCGGTGCCATATCGAGGCAGGACGTCGGTGATGAATTGCGCCGGCACGAGGATGCCGCTGATCCCTCCCCGCGTCACCGGCACGGCAAGGCTTTCGACCCCGACACCGACGATCTCGACCGAGCGCTGTCCGATGACGAAGCGGGACGTGACGCCGCCGGCATCGAGGGCGATGCCACGCGCGGATGTCTGCACGCTGCCACCGAGCGCCGCCGCGAGTGCCTTGAGCGGAAGGAAGCGCACACCGCTGCTGGTGACCCACGGAATCACCGTCTCACGATTGCCGGTGCGCACATGCAGTCCGTCAGCTTGCGCCTGCAACGGCCTCACGGCGCCCATGAACAGCAGGACGATGGCCATCAGGCATGACGACAAACGACGGACACCGGAGGACCGCACCGTCTTCACTTCTTCATCGCCCGGGCCATGGCACGCACGTCGTCCTTCTTCTTCAGATCCTCACGCTTGTCATGCAGCTTCTTGCCGCGCGCCAGTGCGATCACCACCTTCGCGCGACCATTCTTGAAATAGAGCTCGAGCGGAACGATCGTCAGCCCCTGTCGAGTGACGGCGCCGATCAGTTTCTCGATCTCCTTCGCGTGCAGCAGCAGCTTGCGGGTGCGCGTCGGCTCATGCGCGCTGTAGCCTGCCTGCTCGTACTGCGAAATGTGCAGGTTGAGCAGAAAGATCTCCGTGCCGTTGATCACGCCGAAGGCATCACTGACGTTCGCACGCCCCTCGCGCAGCGCCTTGACCTCGGAGCCGGTGAGCATGATTCCAGCCTCCCACGTCTCGAGGATCTGGTATTCGTGGCGGGCGCGACGATTCTTCGCGATCGAGGCGATCGTCGGCGCGTCATCGGCAGTGGGGCGTGACATGGCTGATGGCATGGGATCGAGCGGAAGTGCCACCGCGTGGCACCTGAACGTCGTAAGGTACGGCGACAGCCGAGGCCCTACAACCGAAACCTGCGGTTGCGCGCCGTCAGCGAGGCGACGTCAGGATTTGGCGACCCACTGCCGACCAGAAACACCTCTCTGTCGTAACCCGGTTTGCGCAAAGTTGTTGCACACGTTGACAGCATCGCCCGAGATCGGTATTCTCACGTTCTGCCGGAGTGGTGGAACTGGTAGACGCGCTGGCTTCAGGAGCCAGTGGGTGCAAGCCCGTGGGGGTTCGAGTCCCCCCTTCGGCACTACAGACGAAAAGCGGCGTCGGACATCGTCCGGCGCCGCTTTTCGTCGTCCACCGACCAGACTGCGGTCAGTGCTTCGGTGTACCGATCGCGCTCGGTGCCACATCGTCGGGAAGATTGACGGTGCCGAACTCCTGGCGGAGCGACTCGTTGCACCGATCGAGTTCCGCAGCGACCCAGCTGCCGGCCCACGCCCCCTGATCGGTGCCTGGAAGTCCGTGGGCAAAATCGACCAGCGCCTCGCCCAGGCGCGCCACGGGGGTACGCGTCGCACCACGCTGCCCGATGAGATCGCGGTAGGTCCGGAGCCGCGCGTTGAACTGCGAGGCCGATACACTGCGCATTGCCGGTGCGGCGGACGGATCGTGCTCGACGGCCTTGGCCAGCGCTCGGCCCACGAGTGACGCAGTACGGTCATCGAGTGCGTCGCGACCCGCGATCAGGAGGCCGACGGCACGCCGCAGGTAACGCAATTCCCACCGCGCGTGATCGGGATCGTGGTCGCCGAGTGCTGCGAGGCGCTCGACCGCATCAGGCTCCGGCTCGGTCATCAGCGTCGCGACATAGGTCGACGCGCGTCGCTCCCACTCCCGTTCGACCTGTTGCGCCGACCAGCGGGACGACGGCGTCATCCCGCCGAGACGACGGGCAGCATGCGTCGGGCCAATTCGGGTGGCGCATCGAGCTTTACCCGGACACGTACCGTCTGCTCGTTGCCCAGCAGGTCAGCGAGCCGGATGCCGTCCAGCACCTCGTCGATCTTCGACTGCAGCAGCGCCCACACCGGACGAATGCTGCAGGAGGTCGAATCGGCACAGCGATCCTCGCTGAGGGGACTGCTGGTGCAGTGCATGTCGAACGTATGCAGCTCCGAGGCCGCCACGACATCCCTGACGGTGATCTCCGTGGCAGGCCGCGCGAGCATATATCCGCCACGTGCGCCACGGGTACTCCCCACGATACCAGCACGACGGAGCCGGAGCAGAATCTGCTCGACGTAATCGACGGGCAGCGACTCGCCAGCGGCGATCGCCCTTCCGGTGACGGGGCCTTCGCCCTGACGGCGGGCCAGATGGAGCGCGCTGATGAGGCCGTATTCGGCCCAGGTAGTGATCCTCACAGAATGAGGATCGCCGGACGGAGAGTCCTAAACAAGGGGCGGACCGTCACCGAATGCCCGAGGCTCACGGTCACCCGCCGGCGACGGTGCCGTGTTCGCCCTGCGGCACGCCGATCTCGGTCATCTTCCGGAGATCGAGCACCCCGGCGATCTGGTCGGCGGGAATGACCGCGTCGCGCGTCACGAGTTCGCGGATCAGCACCCCTTCCTTCACCGAACGTTTGCTGATCTCGGCGGCCCGGGCGTATCCGATCTGCGGCATCAGCGCGGTGGCGAGTGCAGCCGACCGCTCCACCCAGTAGTGGCACATGGCCTCGTTGGCAGTGATCCCTGCCACGCACCGCTGGTGCAGCGTGTCGATGGCATTGGTGAGAATCATCATCGACAGCAGGATGTTGTGCGCGATCACCGGCATCATCACGTTCAACTCGAGTTGCCCATGCTCGGCGCTGATCGCAACAGTGGTGTCGCAGCCGATGACCTGAAAGCAGACCTGATTCACCATTTCCGGTATCGATGGATTGATCTTCCCCGGCATCATCGAAGATCCCGGCTGGACCGCAGGGAGCACGATCTCATCGAGCCCCGTGCGCGGACCGCTGACCATCAGGCGGAGATCGCTGACGATCTTCGACAGATCGATCGCGAGTCCGCGCAACGATGCACTGAAGGCAGCCGCGTCGCCCATACTCTGCATCAGCTGGATGCGGTCCTCACCGACGCGCAGCGTTGCAATGCCGCTGATGGCGGTGAGATGGCGAACCATCAGGGCCGGGAACTGCGGCTCGACGGTCACGCCCGTTCCGACGGCACTGCCACCGATGCCCAGATCGTTCAGATAGTCCGCCGCTTCCACGACTCGCTTGCGACAGCGCTCGAGCGTACCGGCGTACGCGGTAAACTCCTGGCCAAGACGGATCGGCATGGCGTCCTGGAGGTGAGTCCGACCAGCCTTCACGATGTGATCGAAGGCGGTGCCCTTCTCCGCCAATGCATCGCGCAGCCCACGCACCGCCGACAACAGCGCCGGCAGTTGTCGAAGCACGGCGAGCCGGATGTTGGTGGGGATGGTGTCGTTGGTGCTCTGCGCCATGTTGACGTGATCGTTCGGGTGCACCGGCGCGTAGCTGCCGCGCGGTGTGCCGAGGATCTCGTTGGCGCGATTGGCGAGCACCTCGTTCACATTCATGTTGTGCGAGGTGCCGGCACCCGCCTGATACGGATCGACCACGAACATGTCGCGGTACTGACCCGCGAGCACCTCGTCAGCGGCGGCGATGATGGCGTCGGCACGCTCGGCATCGAGGCGACCCGTTTCGCGGTGCGTGAGCGCCGCCGCCTTCTTGATCCAGACCTGTGCGATGACAAAAGGCTCGAGCGGACGCAGCCCGGAAATCGGAAAGTTCTGCACGGCGCGGACTGTCTGCACCCCGTACAGCGCCGCGGCAGGCACCTGCACATCACCGAGAGGATCCCGTTCAGTTCGCGTGGCGGTCATGATCGAAATCCATCAGGGGAGAAGGCTGCCGGGGTCGATCAGTCCTGTCGCGGGAGCGCGCGTACTGCGAGGAACGCGGCGACGAGTGTCACCAACGCAAACACCATTGCCACGCCGAGCGATAGCACGCTGAGTCCGTGCAGCTTGCCGAATGACGCACGCAGTGGATCCGACGCTGCCAGCGCCTCCAGGTTCGGTCCGATCTGCTCGCGCAATGCGGCGATGCGCGGTCCGATGACGATCTGCGCGACCGCGCAGCCAGCCAGCGTACCGGCGGCGCCGATCCGGCGCAGGAGTGCGCGCGGTGCGCCGCGAGGCGCGAGCACGAACGACAGCACACCGACGACCAGCCCCGAGATGAAGAGCACCGGGAGCACCTGCCCGACCAGTGCACCAGCGAGCGCGCGGGTCGGCAACACACGGAATGCGGCAGGAGCAACCGTCGTCACGACGATCAGCGCCCCCCCAGCCCAGAGAGCCGACAGCACGACCGAGGCCAACGCGCGCGCGTGATTCCGCTGGACGGCACCAGCCGGATCTGCGACATCACGCTCGTTTCGTCGTTTCGCAGCCACAGCTGCGGCCGCAGCGGTTGCCATCAGGCCGTTGCTCCACGCGGGCGGGCGAGACCCGCCAGAAAAGGATTCGTCTGCACCTCGACCGCCACGGTGGTGGACGGCCCATGCCCGGGGTGCAGTGCGAGGTGTGCCGGCCACTCCGTCACCCGCGCCAGCGATCGCTGCATGGCGGCCGGATCGCAGAGCGGCAGGTCGGTGCGGCCGACCGAGCCGGCGAACACCACGTCGCCGATGAAGACATCATGATCACCAACCAGCGCCACGTGTCCGGGCGCGTGTCCCGGGAGATGGACGATGCGGAACGCATGCTCGCCGAGCGAGACCACGTCGCCCTCGTTCCATCCATGATCAGGCACGGGCGGCGCCTCGATCGGGATCCCGTACTTCCGCCCCTGCATCACGACGTTGTCGTACAGCGGACGATCAGCGCCGTGCAGCCAGATCGGCGCGCCGGGAAAGACGCGACGCACACCGGCGATGCCACCGACGTGATCGAGGTGGCCATGTGTGATCCAGATCGACTCGAGGGCAACACCCTGCTCTGCCAGCCGCGCCGCGAGTTCATCACCCTCGGCGCCGGGATCGACGACGGCGGCCCGTTGCGTGACGTCATCGATCAACAGATAGGCATTGGCCTGAAACGGTCCGACGGGAACGGCTTCGATGCGGAGTGCCATGTCAGCCGACCTGCATCATGTCATCGGCCGGAATGACGACCGGCGCCACTGCAGTGTCGAGCATCGGCGACTGCCCGATGCCGTGATGTGCCAGCCATCGCTCGGCTTCGAGCGCGGCCATGCATCCGGTACCCGCCGACGTAATCGCCTGACGGTAGTAGTCATCGATCGCATCACCGGCCGCGAAGACGCCGGGAATGCTCGTCACGGTGCGCCAGGGCGCGACCTTGATGTAGTTGAACGGCGTGAGGTCGAGCTGACCACCGAGGAACCCAGTGTTAGGTGCATGCCCGATCGCAACGAACAGCCCGCCGACGTCGAGGGTACGCTGCGCGCCCGTGACGGTGTCCTGCAGCTGGAGACCACTGATTTCGTCGGCACCGTGGATGTCCGTGACGACCGTGTTCCACTCCACCCGCACCTTCGGATGATTCAGGACGCGATCCGCCATCACCTTCGAGGCGCGGAACTTGTCCTTCCGATGGATGACGATCACCTCGCTGGCGAACTTGGTGAGGTAGAGCGACTCCTCCATCGCCGTGTCGCCGCCGCCGACGACGGCGAGGCGCTTGTTGCGGTAGTGCGGCAGCGCGCCATCGCAGACCGCGCAGGCGGAGACGCCGCCGCCACTCTTCGCCAGCCGGATCTCGTTGTCGAGACCGATCCACTTCGCCGAGGCGCCGGTCGCGATGACCACCGTGTGCGCCGTGACCGGTGCGCTGTAGCTGGGCGTGAGAACGAAAGGCTGCTGCGACAGATCGACGGAGCGCACCAGTTCCGAGACGACGCGCGTGCCATAGTGCTCGGCCTGCTGCTTCATCTTCGCCATCAGGTCGGGGCCGGTGACCGGCTCAGGGAAACCAGGAAAATTTTCGATTTCCGTGGTCAGCATGAGCTGGCCGCCCGGCAGTTCGGTGCCAATCGGCTCGCCTTCGAAGACGATCGGATTCAGGCTGGCCCGGGCCGCGTAGATCGCGGCCGTCCAGGCGGCGGGCCCGGAGCCGATGATCGCAATGGCTTCGGTCGGAGAGGCGCTCATGCAGTGATGCTCGGGAAGAGGGGCCGTGAAGGCACGACACGCCAGGGGCGGGCCGGTCGGCAGAGTGGGAATCTAAGGCAAACGTCGGCGGGCGGGCTGACGCTCCAGCGAACGCCGAACGCAGTCAGTCCGGCGGGACCGTCTGCAATGCTGCCAGCGCGCCATGGCAGTGAGACACGCTCGCGACCAGCACCCGGATCGATGGCTCGCTGACCGTCTCCCGGAGCGCGTGGTCCACGCGCAGCGCATCACGCACGTCGAACATGCCGACGCCGTAGTGCCGATGCGTGGTGTGGAAGAGCGCGATCACGTCATAAGGCGCACCGAGTTGCACCGCGCGGTCAGCGGCCTGGTGCACGGCGGCCGGCATCGTCCAGTCGCGCGGACCTCGCGTCTCTGGGCAGCGCGGCGGTTCGATGCAGTTGATCGGGCACATCCAGGTCGCGAATGATGCGTAGTGCGCGAGGTCTGGTGCGGTGCGCTGCCACGGTGTGTCGGGCGCTTCCGCGAGCGGTACGCGTACCACCTGCTGCCCCGCACGATGGATGGCGATGCGACTCGCCACCCAGTCTGCCAGCAGGTGCGGCATGAGCGGCGAGGGTACGACGGCATCGTGCTCGGCGAGGGCAGGCTGCGCCATCGCCTCTCCGAACCATGCGTCGAAGAAGGGTGCCCAGTCCGACGTGACGACGTCGATGGGTAGCTGGCGGTAGGCAGCATCCGCCAGATTCGTGACCGATTCAGTAGCAGCCGCCCGCAGACTCCAACCGTTCGCTGCGATGCGATCTGCGTCATCGCGTACGATCGCAGCGGTGAGACGAGCGACGGTGCAGTCCGGATCGCGATCGACGACCACCAGGCGATCGAAGCTCATTGCCCCGGCGGCGCGGGCACGGGCGAGCTGGCGCACGTAATATCCGCCGTAGCATCCGCCACCGCAGACGACGATGGTGCCGTAGGTCACGTGCGGATGTGGCGTCCGCCGTCGACGATGAGCACTTCGCCGGTGACGTACGACGCTTCGCACAGGTAGACGACGGCCTGCGCCACGTCCTCGGCGCTGCCGAGCCGCGCCAGTGGTGTCGTGGCGACGAGGCGCGCGGCAGAGCCGTCATCCCATTCCTCTGGGAGGAGCACGGCCCCGGGTGCGACCGCGTTCACGCGGATCTCGGGGGCGAGGGCGCGCGCGAGGCCACGCGTCATCTGCACCACGCCGGCCTTCGTGATCGCGTGTGGCACGTACGCCGGCCAGGTTTCGTACGCGGCGAGATCGGCGATGTTCACGATCACACCCTGCCGCTCGCGAAGCAGCGGCGCCGCTGCCTGCGCGATGAAGAAGGGCGCACGCAGGTTCAGGTGGAACATCGCATCCCATTGTGCGACATCGACTTCTGCGATTGGCGTGCGAAGCATCATCGCCGCCGAGTTGACGAGAATGTCGAGCGATCCCAGGGCGTCGTGCGCACGCTGTGGCAATGCCTGCGCGACGGTGTTGTCGGTGAGATCACCGCGGAGCGTGGCGGCCCGCACACCGAGCGCTCGCAGCTCGGTCGCCGTCAGCGCTGCTTCCGACTCGCCGCTGTTGTAGTGCACGACGACATCGGCCCCGCGACCCGCGAGCGCAAGTGCGATCGCCTTCCCGACGCGCCGCGCACCGCCGGTCACGAGTGCGACGCGTCCCTGCAACGACGACACGTCAGCCTTCCGCGACGCCGGCATTGCGCGCCCGCCACTGCGCTGCGCGCTCGAGCTGCTCGTCCATCCACGGCGCGGGGACATGCATGCATCCGAGCGGTCGGAATCCATCGAGCGCTCCATGCCAATCCGCCCCCCCGCTCTTCAAGAGGCCGAAGTGGTCACAGAGGGTCGCAATGCGTGCGAGATCTTCGCTGTTATGACTCGGATGTCGCACCTCGACGCCATCGAGACCAAGGGCGGCAAAGCGGCCGATGCGTTCACGATTACCCTCACCCTGCGGGTGCGCCCAGACGGCCACGCCTCCCGCCTCGTGAATCAGCGCGATGCCGTCGGCGAGCTCGAGGCGCAGCTTGCCGACGTTGGCGGGCTTGCCGTCACCGAGCCAGCGGTCGAAGGCATCGCGCAGGTCGCGCACCCACCCACCCGCGACCAGCGCGCGAGCCACGTGCGGCCGTCCGACGGCGCCACCGGCCGCCTGCTCGAGGACCATCTCCATGGTGACCGGCATGCCGAGCCGGTTCAGCTTTTCGACCATCGACACCGCGCGATCGACGCGCGCCGACTGCACTGCGACCAGCCGTCCCGCGAGCACGTCGGTCGAGGTCAGGTGAAGCCCCAGCAGATGGATCTCACGGTTGCCGTCGATCGTACTGAGCTCGATGCCGTGCACGAACTGGATGCCGATCGAATCCGCAGCGGCCTGCCCGGCGGCCAGGCCGTCGAGGGTGTCATGGTCGGTAATGGCGACGGCCTGCAGGTCGGCTGCCTTGGCCAGCGCGATCAGTTCTTCAGGCGTGGCTCTGCCATCGGATGCCGTCGTGTGCGCATGCAGATCGACGTACGGCCCTTGAGGAGCCGTGCTATCGGTCACGATCGGTATCCACCCTCGGGCGCGCGGGCGCTTGGCTGCGACATGAGGAAGAGGCGCAGCAGCGTGGCGTCGGAGAGGGCGGCGAAGGCGGCTTCACGCGAGCGGGTGCCGGATGGCGCATAGCGCGAAAATCGGACGTCGGCGGCATCGCTGTCGAGGCGCGTGTAGACGAGGCCGAACTCGTCACCGAGGTACTGCGTGACGAAACCGGAGGGAGCGACCGCCCAGCTCATGCCGTCATGCGTGATGGTGCGTGAGGCGATCATGGCAGCGCGACCTCCTGATAGATGCGATTGGGATCGAGCACCTGCTCGGTGGCGTTGGCCAGCGCCGCTTGCAGCGTGGCGCGGTCGGGCGCCTCCGTGAATTCGACGAATGCGCCGTTCAAGGCCGCCTCCTCGAAGACCCAGAAGTTGCAGCCCGCGGACGCGTAGTACGCCTTTCGCTTCGCGAGACGCTCCATGTACCGTGCCCGGTCGGGCAACGTCACGATGGTGCGCTTCATCACGAGTGAGCGAGGCACAATCAGACGCCGGGCTCGGGCAGCGTCTCGAGGGATCGCTTCACATCCGCCATGAAGCGATCGGCATCGGCGCCGTCGACCACCTTGTGATCGAACGAAATCGAGAAATACGCGCAGGTACGGATCGCGATCGTATCCTCGCCATCGGGGCCGGTGATCACCTTCGGACGCTTCTCGATGGCGCCGAGGCCAAGAATGGCCGTCGTCCCGACCGGGATGATCGGCGTACCCATCAGCGACCCGAACACGCCCGGATTGGTGATGGTGAAGGTCGCCTGCGTCACCTCGTCGGGCTTCAGCGATTTCGAGCGCGCACGGGTGGCGAGGTCATTGATTGCCCTGGTGAGCCCCCCAAGCGAGAGATCGTCGGCGCGCTTGACGACGGGCACGATCAGGCCGGTGGGATCGAGCGCGACGGCGATGCCGATGTTGTACTGCCGGCGGAGAATCAACTCATTGCCGTTGACCGCCGCGTTCATCATCGGATGGCGCTTGAGCTGCGCAATCACGGCCTGCACGATGAACGGCAGGAAAGTCAGCTTCTGACCGTTCTGTGCCTCGAAGTCCTTCCGCATGCCGGCGCGGATGCGCGCCACACGGGTCAGATCGACCTCGAAGAAGCTCGTGACATGCGCAGCCACGCGGCGCGCCTGCGCCATGTGATCCGACGTCAGCCTGCGGATCTTCGTGAATGGTTCGACGACATCGCCCGGCCAGACCTGCGCGGACTGCGTTTCATGCGACACCGCAGCCACCGGCATGCTGATCGACGCAGGCAGCGGAGCCGGTGCCGCGACGGGCTGTACCTCCTCGATCGCCTGGGCCGCGGCCGGACCCGATTCGAGATGCGCGAGGATGTCACGCTTCGTGACACGTCCGGCGATCCCCGAGCCGTTGAGTGCGGCGATTTCGACGCCATGTTCCGCGGCGATCTTCCGCACCAACGGTGACGACTTGGTGCGCAGCCGGTCCTCGTAGCTGTCGCGAGCCACGGCAGGCGTGGCGGGCGCCGGTGCCATGGCGGCAACTGGCGCCGGTGCCGAGACAGGCGCCGCCGGTGCCTCGACCGGTGCCGAGGTCGCAACCGCAGCAGACGGCGCGACCGGTGCATCGGCCACGATCGTCGCCGCCGTCACATCAGTCTCGAGCCGGGCCACGATCGCCTGCACGGGGACGGTGACGCCCTCCGCGACGATGATCTCCACCAGGATGCCGGCAGCTGGCGAGGGAATCTCGGCATCGACCTTGTCGGTCGAGATCTCGAAGATCGCTTCGTCGCGCTTCACCGCATCACCGGGCTTCTTCAGCCAGCGCGACAGCGTGCCTTCGGCGATCGATTCGCCCATCTGCGGCATTACGATATCAATACGAGCCACCAGCGTACCCCTCAATCAGGCAGAACGGGAACGGTCACGAGCGGCGTCGCCACGATTCAGGCGCCACACGGAGATCGTCGGAAGGATAATCATGCCAAGTACACCGCCACGGGCGGCCCACGTGACCCAATTGCACGTCGGAATACCTTCGCACTGCGGTTCGTTCAGGAACTGCGACACGATTTTCGACAGCAAGACCGCCGTCATCGCGCCGCCGAAAAAGCCGATGAAGCCGGTAAAACAGCCGACGCCGACATTTCGGTAGCGACGACCGGAGCGATCTTCGCTGGTGAGCGGCGGCAGGGTGGAATCGGGAGCGTCGGTCACGGTCAGTAGCGGGCGAGGTGCCGAGCCACGGTGACGATGTCACGCACCTGTGGCAGCACGAAGTCTTCGAGTGGTGGCGAGTACGGCAGCGGTACATCGTGCGCCGTGACCCGAAGCACCGGGGCATCCAGCCACTCGAAGCAGGTCTCGTTGATGCGCGCCGTGATCTCGCCGGCGATACCGCCGGTGCGGGTGTCCTCATGCACGATCATCACGCGATTGGTCTTCTTCACCGTCGCGACGATCGCTTCGTCATCCATCGGCAGCAGGGTGCGCAAGTCGATGACTTCCACGGAGAGACCATCCTCACGCTCGAGCTGCTCGGCCGCTTCGAGCGCCTTCCAGACGGTGGCCGCGTAGGTGATGATCGACACATCCGTCCCTTCCCGTGCGACGCGCGCCTTGCCGATCGGGACGACGTGATCCCCTGCGGGCATGACGTCCTTCACACGGCGATAGAGATACTTGTGCTCGAAGAAGAGCACGCAGTCATCGTCGCGAATGGCAGCCTTCATCAGGCCCTTCGCGTCGGCGGCGGTGGCCGGGTAGACGATCTTGAGGCCAGGTGTGTGCAGGAACGCCGCTTCGGGATTCTGCGAGTGGAACGGACCGCCGCGCACGTAGCCGCCACTCGGACCGCGCACCACCATCGGGCACGGCAGGAAGGCGCGGTACCGTGCCGTGGCGATGTAGTTCGTGAGCATGTCGTAGCCGCACGAGATGAAATCGATGAACTGCAACTCGGCCACCGGTCGCAGGCCCATGTGCGATGCACCGGCAGCAGCCCCGATGATGGCGGCCTCGGAGATCGGCGTATCGATCACGCGCTGCTCGCCGTACTTCGCCTGCAGACCTTCGGTGACCTTGAACGCGCCGCCGAACGCCCCGATGTCCTCGCCGAGGCAGAAGACGTTCGGATCGCGCTCCATCTCCTCGAACAGTGCTTCGCGGATCGCTTCCAGGTAGGTGATCTCAGCCATCGTGCGTACCCCAGCTGGCCGGGCGTTCATGCTGCTCGACGGCTTTGCTGACGCCCTCGCGATACCAGTGCGGCGCAATTGTCGCCGGCTCGCCGTAGATACCGACCAGCGCATCGAGCGCCTCGGGCATCGGGCTGCGATCGGCTTCGTCGGTGGCGGCATCGATCTCCGCAGACACGGAGGCATCGATCGCCTCGAGTTCGCTGGTGCCCACGTCATCATGCTCGGCGAGCCAGGCCGTGAAGCGGTCGATCGGATCGTTGTTGGCGGCCCACCACTCCACCTCACCATCGGGCACGTATGACTGGTTGTCGTGCTCCGCGTGGCCCTTGCGGCGATAGGTGATCAACTCGACGAGCGTCGGACCGCCACCGGCACGTGCGCGATCGACGGCTGCCTTCGTGACGTCGTACACCGCGAGCACGTCGTTGCCATCGGCCTGCACACCCGGAATGCCGTAGCCGAGTGCCTTGTCCATGAAGGAGTTGGCAGCGGTCTGCTTGCCGGTCGGTGTCGAGTAGGCATACCCGTTGTTCTCGACGATCACGACCAGCGGCACCTGCTGCACGGCGGCGAAGTTGAGACCTTCGTGAAAGGCTCCGGTCGACGTCGCGCCGTCGCCGATGTAGACCAGCACGACGCGATCTTCGCCGCGCATCTTGAACGAGAGCGCGATACCGGCCATGACCGGAATCATGTCGCCGAGATGCGAAATCTGGCCGACGAAACCGCGAACGAGATCACCGAAGTGGATGTTCAATTCGCGGCCACGGGTCGGCGAGTCGCCCTTGGCCATGTACTGGCGCAGGATCTCGAGCGGCGTCGCGCCCTTCACCAGCATGGAGCCCATGTTGCGGATCAGCGGCGACATGATGTCGCGGCGTTCGAGCGCGAAGGCGCTGCCGACGGCATCGGCTTCCTGCCCGAGCGACCGGAAGAGGCCACCGACGACCTTCGTCTGGCGATACAACGCGACGAGACGCTCCTCGAGCGCGCGCGTCATCCGCATATGGCGATACAGCTCGAGTCGTTGCGTGCGCGACAGTTGGTCAGCATGCGGACGGAGCGGCAGGCTGTCGGCCGTCATCGGCAGCGCCAGCATCGCATCGAGATCGAGCGGATGCGCAGGAAATTCCACGTCAGTACCCTGCCGTCGGAGTGTGCTGCGGGTCGGCGGCGCGGTGCACACTATTGAAGAACTTCTTCACATTCTTGTCGAGGCGGCTCTCGCCGATCTGGTCCGTGAACGCCTCGATCAGCGTGTAGTGTCCGGCATCGCTGCTCACCTTCAGCTGCAGCGTCCCGAGTTCACCGATGAACGTGCGGGCGCGGAGCGTGTCGGCAGTACCGCGCAGGCCGAGTTGCTTGAAATGCTCATCAGCCAGCGCCATGACGTCGGACGGGCGGATGGAGGTGCGGTGAAAAAGTCGCATGGGCTCAGCGTGCGTTGCGGACGGACTGCAACCAGTCCATGGTCTCGAGCTTCAGCGTCGAATCGCGCCGGAATTGCAGACCGATAGCCCACTCGCCAGCGGTGAGAAAGCTCAGCTTCGCGTAATACGTTCCCGGCTCCGGTCCGCGTTCGAGACCGTCGAAGATCTTCACGCTGTCCCGGCTCATGGCATAGATCCGTCCTTCCCCGTTCTCGACCGGCGCGCCGGATTCCTTGTCCGCGACGACCACCTTCACGATCGTCTCTTCGCGTGCGTGCGGCGGTCGCGGATCAAGACGGATGCGGAACGCGAGATCGTCGGTCCACATCCGTGTATCGAGCTTCGCCTCGGGATCGCGGGTCGTGCAGCCCGCCATCACGATGGCAGCCACCATCACCGGCAGCGCGAGGCGCAGACATCGCGCCACGCGGGTGAGCCAACGGACAGGCGCCGCAGCGCCCATCCCGCAGCGCGCGACCTGACCGACTGTCGCGCCGCTGCGGCGCATCAGCTGTAGTACTCCAGGCCGAGGTGCGTGATCTGCTCCTCGCCCATCAGGAAGCGAAGCGTGTTCTTCAGCTTCGTCTGCTGAATGAACAGGTCGTGCTCCGGCTGCAAGCCGGGCGCGACCATCGGGCTCTTGTAGTAGAACGACAGCCACTCCTGAATGCCCTTCATGCCGGCACGGTGCGCGAAGTCCGAGAACAGCGCCAGATCGAGGACGATCGGTGCAGCAAGGATGGAGTCGCGGCAGAGGAAATTGACCTTGATCTGCATCGGATAGCCCATCCATCCGATGATGTCGATGTTGTCCCATCCTTCCTTGTTGTCGCCGCGGGGCGGATAGTAGTTGATCCGTACCACGTGCGAGAAATCCTTGTACAGATCCGGATACACGTCCGGCTGCAGGATGTTGTGCAACACGGACAGCTTCGACTCTTCCTTCGTCTTGAACGACGCGGGGTCGTCGAGCACCTCGCCGTCGCGGTTGCCGAGGATGTTCGTCGAGTACCACCCCTCGAGGCCAAGCATGCGCGCCTTGAGGCCCGGCGCGATGATGGTCTTCATCCAGGTCTGACCGGTCTTGAAGTCCTTGCCGCTCACCGGCACGCCACGCTCATCGGCCAGCTGCAGCATGCACGGCAGGTCGACGGTGAGGTTTGGTGCGCCGTTGCAGAACGGGACGTTCTCCATCAGCGCCGCGTAGGCGTAGAGCATCGAGGGGGCGATCGCCGGATCGTTCTCGTCCATCGCCTTTTCGAAAGCCGCCACGGTCTGGTGCTGCGGGCCCGGCTGAATGAAGGCCTCGGTGCTCGCACACCAGACGATCACGAGACGATCGCATCCGTTGTCGGCCTTGAATTTCCGCATGTCGGCGCGCAACTGCTCGGCGATGTCACGATACGACGGACCGGTCTTGACGTTGTTGACGCCCAGCAACCGGGTCACGAAGCGCGACTCGAAGGCGGCGCTCATCGGCGTGATCGCGGTGAGGAAGTCTTTCAACGGCTCGAGATGCTCCGAGCTCAGCACGCCGGCCTTCTTCGCCGCCGTGTAGGCATCATCGGCGATCGGATCCCACGCCCCGAACACGAGGTCCTGCAGTCCGGCGAGCGGCGCGAAATCCTTGATCAGCGGCGAGCGATGCTCGGTGCGCTTGCCAAGCCGGATGGTGGCCATCTGGGTCAGGGAGCCGATCGGCTTCGAATGACCGCGCCGGATACTCTCGACACCTGCCATGAACGTGGTGGCGACCGCGCCGAGACCCGGCGTCAGAATGCCGAGCTTGCCAGTGGCGGGCGGGATGGACGACGGACGAGTAGGCGAACCGGACACGTGGTGGAATCTCCAGAGAAAAAATCGTCGCCTTCAGGGCGCGAAGGGAGCCGGCACATCGTCGGCCACCGACGTGTGTGTCGAGGCTGGCGGTGTGCTGGGTGAGCGCGACACATGGGCCGTCTCGGCAGCCTGCTCTGTCGCACGTGTGACATTGTACACGAACAGGATGCGCTGGATGGCCGTGATCCACGCCGTCACCGACAGCAGCGTGACGATGCCGGCCAGCACCCAGCCATCGAGCGCCAGTCCGAAGAACGCCTGCGGCGCCGAGAGCAACACCACGCGCTCCGGGCGCTGCATCATACCGACCTTCGCATCCAACCCGAGCGACTCGGCACGGGCACGCGTGTACGACGTGAGAAAGGTGCCGATCAAGCCGGCAATCGTGATGGCCAGCATGACCGAATTGTGATGCACGTCGTTCATGCCATAGAACATGGCGAGGCCGCCGAGCACGAAACCGTCCGCCACCCGGTCGAGCGTGGAATCGTAGAAGGCACCGAACGTCGTGCTCCGGCCGGTCCGGCGCGCCACAGTGCCATCGAGCACATCAAAAAGCGCCGTGAGGCCCATGAACCAGCCCGCCGTCCGGATATGGCCGCTGGCAAAGATGCCACCAGCCACCATCGTGCAGATCGTGCCGACCGTCGTGATCAGGTTGGGACTGACGTGGTGACGCACCAGCAGGTCGCCCACCGGCGCGATCACGCGCAGGTATCCAGCCTTGATCGCATCCCAGGCAGCAACCAGCATGGCCATGAAGTGGCAGGAAACCGAAGGAGAGAGGAGCGGACAAAGAAAAAAAGCCCCCCGGCATCTCCGCCGTGAGGGCATGCGGGCATCGTCGCGAACCTGCAGCGCGACAGACTAAGCTTAGATACCGCACCTGAATGCAGCAACGGCGGGGCCTGCTAGGACCGGGCCCAGCGCGATGCGCATCATCGGAGCAGACCGGCACGGTCGCCAGGCTTCACCAGCGCTTACCCCTGCAGCCGTGCTCCGGTTGCATCCCCGCCCTTTCAACACTGCGCCATGCGTTTGCCCGTCGTCTCCTTTGCGTCAGTCGTTCTCGCCACTGGCGCGATCACTGCGGTTCAGTCCGTCAGCCCTGTGGCAGCGGGGGTTGCGCCTCAGGTCGTGCACCGGTGGTCCGAATCGCTCGATCCGCGCGTCCCGCTGTCCGATGTGGCGCAGCGGTGGGTGGACAGCACCTTCCGGTCGCTGACGCCGCGCGCCCGAGCCGCCCAACTCATCCACGTCTGGCTGGTCGGGGACTACGAGAGCGACAGCGACAGCGCCTACGCCGAAACCGCCCGCTGGGTGAAGGACGATGGGATCGGTGGCATCCTGATGTCGGTCGGCTCGCCGATCGAGGTCGCCGCCAAGCTGAATGCCTTGCAGGCGCTGGCAAGGGTGCCGCTGCTGGTGGGCTGTGATGTGGAGCCGTCGCTGGGGCGGCTCGAGGGAGGCCTGTTCATCCCGTCGATGATTCGCGGAGGGAGCGCGACGATCATTCCGACGAACATGGCGATCGGAGCCACCGGCGACACGGCGCTGGCGTACCGCGCCGGGCTCGTGACGGGGCGCGAGTCGCGCGCCATCGGGATTCATCTGGCGTATGGGCCTGTGGCCGACGTGAACAACAACGCGGCCAATCCGGTGATCAACGTGCGCTCCTTCGGCGAATCGCCCGGGATGGTGGCCGAGTTTGCAGCGGCGTTCACGCGCGGCGTGCAGGATGGCGGCGCGCTGGCCACGGTCAAGCACTTTCCCGGACATGGCGACACCGAGACTGACTCGCACAATGCCCTCCCGGTGGTGCACCTGACGCATGCGCATCTCGACAGCGTCGAACTGCGTCCGTTCCGGGCTGCAATCAATGCAGGGGCGGCGGCGGTGATGTCCGCGCACATCAGCAATCCGACGTGGCTCGGCGATGATCTGCCCGCAACATTGCAGCGTCGCGTCCTGCACGACGAGCTGCGCGATTCCCTGCACTTCCGCGGCCTGACGATCACCGATGCCCTGACGATGCAAGGTGTGGCGAAGCTGTTCACGCAGCAGGAGATCGCGATCATGTCGGTCCGGGCCGGCGCGGAGGTGCTGCTGAAGCCGGCCGACGTGACGCCGGTACTGAACGCGCTGACCCGGGAGATGGAAAACGATTCAAGCTTCGTTGCACTGATCGATGCGGCGGTCCGAAAGAACCTCGAGATGAAGGCCCGCGTGGGGCTCCACCTGGGTGCACAGGTGTCACTCGATTCGCTGCGCTCGGTGGTGGGCGTGGCATCGCATCGGGCATTGGCCCGCGAGATCGCGAGTCGCGCCGTGACCGTATTGCGCGATTCCTCCGCTCAGATTCCGTTGCGCGCACGGAGCAGCCTGCAACTGGTGGTGTACACTCCGGAGACGGAGTTCGGCGGTGGAAACGCATTCGTCGACGAGTTCCGGAAGCGTGGCGCGTCGGCCACGGTGACGCGGGTCGGACCGCAGACGACGCGTGCGGCGCTGAACGCCATCTCCACCCGAGCCTCGAAGGGACAGCTCGTGATCGTGACCGTCGTCCGCCGTATCGAGGGACGGGGCCGGGTCGCGATCGTCGAGTCGTTCGCGGAGTGGGTGCGCGACATTGCACCGCAGCTGCAGCCGGTGGTCGTTGCCGCCGGAAATCCCTACGTGATCGGGCAGTTTCCAACCATCGGGGCGTACATGGTGACCTACAGCGTGGGTGAGGCTCCGGAGCGTGCTGCAGCGCGCGCGCTGCTGGGTGCGCCGATCACGGGGCGGTCGCCGGTGAGCCTGCCGGGTCTCTTCTCGCGGACGGATACCACCGCGTCGGGCGGTGCCCGATGACGGGGCGTGTGCTGGCGCTTCTGCTCGTTGGTGTCTGTGGTGCGCCAGATCTCGCCGACGCACAGGGACCGCAGGCAGAACGCGCTGCGCTGACGGTTGTTCGCACAGGCGAGGCGGTTGCAGCCCGCATCAGCGATTCGCTCCGATCGATACTGACGCGCGCGGTGGCCGATGGTGCATTTCCAGGCGCGGTAGCCGTCGTCGGCAACCGGGCGGGGATCACGACGGCCTTCGGTGCCGGTCGCCTCGACGCCGCCGATGCCACGGTGCCGACGCTACAGACGCTCTACGATCTCGCATCACTGACGAAGGTCGTCGCCACCACGACGGTAATGCTGCGGTTGGTGGATCAGGGGAAGGTGACGCTCGATGCGCCGGTCGTTCGATACCTGCCCGAGTGGAAGGGGCCGCGCACTGCCGCCATCACGATACGGCAGTTGCTCACGCACAGCAGCGGCTTGGCGGCGTGGCGCCCCTTTTACAAGGAAGCGGCCGATCGCGCCGAAGCGCGCGCGCAACTGATGCTGGTCGGTCCCGAGGCGCCACCGGGGACCCGGTATCTCTACAGCGACATGAACTTCATGCTGCTTGGCATGGTGGCCGAGCAGATGACGGGGCTGTCGCTGGACAGTGCGTTCGTCACGATGGTAGCCACGCCGCTGCGCCTGGCCGACACGCGCTTTCGCCCCGATTCGTCACAACGCGCACGCACCGCGCCGACGGAGTACGATCCGTGGCGGCAACGGCAGCTTCGCGGCGAGGTGCACGACGAGAATGCGTCGCGATTCGATGGCGTGAGTGGTCACGCGGGGCTGTTCTCCACCGGCGCCGACCTGGCGCGCGTGGTTCGCATGTGGCTGGCAGGCGGCACACTGGATGGAGTAAGGCTGGCGTCACCGAAAACGGTGGCGCAGTTCACCAGGGCGCAAGACACGCTCATCAGCAAGCGCGCGCTCGGCTGGGAGACTCCGACCGGTGGCAACTCGGCAGGTAAACGACTGTCGCCGTCGTCTTTCGGGCACACCGGCTTTACCGGAACCTCGATCTGGATGGACCCGGCGCGCGACCTGTTCGTGATTTTGCTCACCAACCGGGTGAACCCGACCCGGGAGAACCGAAAGATCGGCGGCGTGCGGGTGGCGCTGGCCGATGCGGTCGCCGGTGCCGTCGACGGTGTCGGATCGGGGGTTACCGTCCCACAGCGGTGATGCACGTGTTGATCGAACGTCGAGCGACGGGTCGGTGCTGCAGGTCCTTCCCTGCGGCGCCAGTTCGTGTAAATTGCAGAGTAATCCGGTCGGGATTCCCCGGCCCCCTTCTGGAGGAGGACGCATGAGCACGATGCAGACGCCTGATGTGTTGCTGACGATCTCGCCCGCTGCGGCGGTCGAGGTGATGAAATTCCTGGAAGCCGAGACTGTCGATCCTTTGATCGGCGGGCTCCGCGTGTCGGTGCAACCCGGTGGCTGCAGCGGCTTCAAGTACTCGCTCCTGATCGAGGACAAGCCGGCGGAAGACGACACGATGCTCGCCCAGGATGGTTTTCAGGTGTTCGTCGATCCGTTCTCGTTGCAGTATCTGAATGGCATCATCGTCGACTACACGACCTCGATGCAGGGTTCGGGCTTCACCTTCAAGAACCCGAACGCCACCGGTGGCTGCGGCTGCGGATCGTCCTTCTCGGCGTAAGTCGCATCAGCGTGGATCTGGAAAGCGGCGGACCTCAACGGGGTCCGCCGCTTTCTTTCGTCTGCCCTGGGGCCATGACCGCTCATCGTCAGCATCAGCGCACTAGTTTCACTGCTCATGCAAAACCCTGAAAAGATCCCGACCGTCATCAGCGACGATCCCGATGAACTTTCCATTCATGTTGCCGACCGGATCGAGGCGATCATGCACGCGGCGACGCGTGAGGGGCGACGCGCGGTGCTGGGCCTCGCGACGGGATCGACACCGATCGGGGTGTATCGTGAACTGATCCGCCGGCACCGCACTCACGGGCTGAGTTTTGCCAACGTCGAGACGTTCAATCTCGACGAGTACTGGCCGATGGCTCCCGATTCGATCCATTCCTATCACCGCTTCATGTGGGAGAATCTCTTCTCGCACATCGACATTCCGCCGGCGCAGGTTCATTTGCCGCCGGGAACGTTGGACCGTCACGACGCCGCTGACGCGGGCGAGGCCTACGAAGCGGCGATCGTGGCGGCCGGCGGGATCGACTTTCAGCTGCTCGGCATCGGCAAGACGGGACATATCGGCTTCAATGAGCCGGGGTCGGGGCGCGACAGTCGTACCCGCCTCGTCACGCTCGACGCGATCACGCGCAAGGACGCCTCGTCCGATTTCTTCGGGGCCGAGAACGTGCCGCGTGAGGCCATCACGATGGGCGTCGCTACGATTCTCGACGCGCGTGAAATCGCAATCCTTGCGACCGGCGAGCACAAGTCGGCGATCGTGCGACGCGCCGTGGAAGGTGCGGTAGACCTCGAAGTGGCCGCCACGTTTCTCCAGGCGCATCCCAACATCACGTTCTTCCTCGACAGCGCCGCATCGGCAGACCTGACGAGGATCGCAACGCCGTGGCTGGTCGACCAGGTGAGCTGGACGCCTGATCTGGCGGTGCGCGCCGTGGTGTGGTTGTCGCGCACGGTGGGCAAGGCGATCCTCAAGCTGACGCAGCACGATTATGCGGAGCATCGCCTCTCGTCGCTCGTCGCGCAGCACGGATCGCCGGGTGCGATCAATGGCTTCGTGTTCAATTCGCTTGGCGCACGTATCCGTGGCAAGAGCAAGCTCCACCGCGGCAAGCGCGTGATCTGCTTCTCGCCGCATCCCGATGACGACGTCATTTCGATGGGCGGCATCCTGCGGAAGCTGGTGGAGAACCAGAACTCGATCGCCGTGGCGTACATGACGAGCGGTAACATCGCCGTGTTCGATCACGACGTGCGGCGCCATCTGGACTTTCTCGTGCGCATGGGTGCACGCGCCTCGGCGGAGGCGGCGCCAGCGACGCGGAATGGCGAGGACGTGCGCGACTTCGCATTCCGTCTTTCCAGTGCGCTGGCAGCCAAGCGTCCCGGTGAGGTGGACGTGCCCGCCGTGCAGGACATCAAGCGCATCATCCGTGAGACGGAAGCGGTGAGTGGCCTCGAGGTCGTGGGCCTGACGCGCGACAACGCACGCTTCCTCGACCTGCCGTTCTACCAGACGGGCAAGGTGCGCAAGGATCCCATCGGACCGGCCGATGTGCGCATTGTCCGCGAGTTGCTGGAGGAGGTGCATCCCGAGGTGGTGTTCGTGGCAGGTGACCTCAGTGATCCGCATGGCACGCATCGCATGTGCAAGGAAGCGATCGACGCGGCGTTGGACGAGTATGTGTCGCGCGGCAACGCCCGTCCGGAGGTCTGGCTGTATCGCGGCGCATGGCAGGAGTGGGCCGTGACCGACGCCACCGTGCTGGTGCCCCTCAGCCAGGAAGAGCTGCGGCTCAAGATCCAGGCCATTTTCAAGCACCAGTCGCAGAAGGATTCTGCGCCCTTCCCCGGCCAGGACGACCGCGAGTTCTGGCAGCGCGTGCAGGATCGCAACACGGATACTGCCGCGCAGCTCAACCGACTCGGCCTGGCCGAGTACTTCGCCATGGAGGCGTACGTTGTTGCATAGTGCGGAGGCTCGCTGATGGTCAGTGGCGGCTTTGGGCTGCTCGACGCGCTGGTGCTCGTCATCTATCTCGTCGGCACCACGGGGCTCGGCTTGTGGCTTGGCGGCAAGCAGAA
>JBBSCZ010000017.1:0-24716 GCA_038249795.1 Gemmatimonadales bacterium
ACGGCGGTAACGTATTCCAAGCTGGCACTGGTGGAGGAAACGCGCGGCAACGTGGGGAAAGCGGACTCTCTGCTGCAGCTCGCGGAAGGGCTGTACACACGCTACCCGCACCCGGACCCCATGGAAGAAGCGACGGCGATAGAGAACCGCGGGCGACTGCTGTACGACTTGGGTCGTCTGCCGGAGTCGTTGATACAGTTTCGAAAGTCGCTGGCGCTCTCGGAGCGGTATTTCGCCACCGACGACTCGTCGAACGCACCTACCTACATCAACCTCGCCGTCGTGTCGGGGACAGCCGGTGAACACGCCGCTGCCGACACCTTTTCACAAAAAGGGCTTGCCGCAGCTCGACGGGCGCACGGCACGGACCATCCGGTGATCGCCTCGGCGTTGTCGGTGCGCGCGGGTGTGCTCGAGCGATTGGGCCGACTGGACGAGGCCTCGGCGACGTATCGGGAAACGCTTGAGATAAAGCGACGGATTCTTGGCCCCGGGCATGTGAGCTACGCTTCGACGGCGGCGAACTATGCGGAGCTGCTGTTGCAGCGCGGACAGTACCGCGAAGCCGCGGCCATGGCGCGCGAGGTGGTGCGTCTGCGCGGCAGCTCGCTCGACGACAACAGCATGTATCTGCACAGCGCAATGCTGTATCTGGGGCGTGCACTGGCGCGGCTCGACTCGGTGCCGGCCGGCGTGGCGATGGCACGCGAGGCGCAAGGCTTGCGGCGGCGCAGTCTTCCGGCTGACCACTGGCTGCAGGCGTCGACCGATGCGTCGCTCGGCGAGGTGCTGACGCTTGCCGGCCGCTACGCTGAAGCAGAATCGCTACTGCTGGATGCGGAGAAGCGACTGCTGGCAGGGCGTGGCGAGCAGCACGAAGCGACGCAAAAGGCACGAACGCGGCTGGTTGCGCTCTACCAGCGCTGGGTGAAGCCGGAGAAGGCGGCGGAGTGGCAGGCGAAGGTGGCCGTGGCGTCGAAGTGATGTGCGCACGGTGGCGGGCCTGAGAAGAGGGGCGGGAGCCGTCTGGTCAGAGGGTGGGTTGACGATCGATCAAGGGGTCGAGATCAAGGGGTCGAGATCCAGGGGTCAGAGTCCGTGAACGCGGATCGGATCAAGGACTCTGCCCCCGTGATCGACCCCTTGATCCGCGGACGCGAAACGAGTGCCCATGCAGGCGCCGGCACTTGTGATCCGGCGGCACGTTCGGCAGCCAGTGTGCGACCTCGAACGTGACGTCGCGGTGCAGCTCGACGATGTGTCCCGCGGCCTCTCCCTCACTGCTCATCGGATCTCCAGCCATTTGTGCGTCCGATCATGGGGTCAGAGTCCTTGACCCACCGGCGGACAAGGACTGTGACCCCATGATCCAGCGTTATCTTCTCGCGGCCGCATGCGGGCCGCCGTCTGCCGTGGCGGCGACGTGGCGTTCCCTCTGCCATGTTCTTCCGCGTCCATCTGTCGCTGCACACAAGGGGACGAATGACGCAAGTGCTGCAATGAGCGCAATCGCGGTTGTACCAGCATCGCCGAAGAATGCGATCTCCCGCCCGGTGGCTGTTGTCGCCTCGCTGGCCGTGGGTATGGCGCTGGCGTTCGTCCTGCGTCTGCAGCCGGTGTGGTGGATGGCGTGGTTTGCGCCGGCGCTGCTGCTCGTGCTCGCATTTCGAGCACCCGCGAAGGACGTGCCCATACTCGTGACGCTGTCGGCGATCGTCGCACTTGCACCAAACATCGCCTATTTCGCGACGGTTATGGCGTGGCCGGCAGCTGTGCTCGTGGTCTGCCTGCAGGCGCTGCTCTGGTAATACACCGTTCTTCTGACGCGACGTGTGGTGCTCCGGTATCGTGCCGCATGGACAGTCTTCGTGTTTCCGCTGGTGTGGGTCACGGCGGATATGCTGATGGCACGCTTTCTCCCCGATGGCAACTGGGGCAGTGTCGCCTATTCGCAGTCGGAGTTTCTGCCGATCCTCCAGCTGATTTCGGTAGCGGGTGTGCCTGGCGTCCTGTTTTTGCTCATGCTGTTTGCGTCGGCGCTGGCGATGGCCATCGCACTCGGTGGCACAGTGCGTCACAGCCGTCGGACGCTGCTTCGCGTCGCGCTGCTGACTGCAGCGTTCATTGGTATGGGAGCGTACCGAATGCGCGAGCCTCTGGCCGGTGAACAGGTAACCTTCGGTCTCGTCGCGATCGACGATGCGATCGGTCGAACGGCGAGTGCCTCGTACAGCGGCCGTATCCGTGACCAGTATGACGCACACGTCGCGTCACTCGCTGCGAGCGGCGCGCAAATTGTGGTGTTGCCGGAGAAAGTTGCCGTGCTATCGGACACTCAGGCCGACGAGTGGCGCGTCCATTTCAGCGATGTTGCGAAGCGTCACAGGGTGTCGCTCGAGGTGGGCGTGGCAGTCGATTCAGCCGGCGGCAATCGCAACTATTCGTGGGTTTTTGATTCAGCCGGCCAGCTCGCGGTGCGCTACCACAAACACTACATGGCTCCACCGGAGCGCGGCGATGTGCCCGGTAGTCTGTTCGAGGTACACCGCATCGGTGCGCAACGGTACGGCGTCGCGATCTGCAAGGACATGCACTTCGCCGTACTTGGCCGCGCCTACGGTCGTCTCGATGCCGACGTGATGCTCGTTCCGGCTTGGGATTTTGGGCGTGATGCGTGGCTGGGTGCGCGCATGACGGTCGTCCGCGGCGTGGAGGCCGGGTACGTCGTGGTGCGCTCCGCGCGCGACGGGTTGCTGACGGTGAGCGACGCGTATGGCCGGGTGATCGCGGAGCGCGCGCGTGCGTCGATGCCGGGCGCCACGCTGTTGGTACGCACCGTGGTGCCGGTGCGCGTCGCGACGATCTACGGGCGAATTGGTGATGCGTTTGGCTGGACTTGTGTGGCGGCGTTTGGAATCCTGCTGTTGACGACGCGCGGCAAAAAGCACGCGCACATTGGTGCCTGAGGTGCGGCTTCCGGGAATCCCGACTGCAGGTTCGTGAGGAATTCTCCCGCAATTCGAGCCAGAATCCTTGAACCCGAGCGCTCTCTCCCCTCGATCGAGCAAGGACTCTGACCCCTTGCTCGGATCGGTCAACGACTCTGACCCCTTGCTCGATCAAGGACTCTGACCCCTTGCTCGGTCAAGGACTCTGACCCCTTGCTCGGTCAACCCGAGCGCTCTCTCCCCTCGATCGGTCAAGGACTCTGACCCCTTGCTCGGTCAAGGACTCTGACCCCTTGATCGGCCCCCGCGATCCGATCGCCTCCGCTACTCACCCCGATAGCTGCACCCCGACGTACACGTCTCCCGCACCTGGATCTCGCTCAGCTGCGGCAACGCGCCTACCAGTCGGTCCCAGATCCACTTCGCCAGCACCTCGCTGGTCGGATTCTGCAGTCCGTCGATCTCGTTCAGGCAGTAGTGGTCGAGCTGCGCATCGAGTGGGACCCACGCGGCCTTCAGGTCGCCGAAGTCCATCAGCCAGCCGGTGTGCGGGTCCACCGGCCCGCGCACCACGATGCGGACGCGGAACGAGTGCCCATGCAGGCGCCGGCACTTGTGATCCGGCGGCACATTCGGCAGCCAGTGAGCCGCTTCGAACGTGACGTCACGGTGCAGCTCGACGATGTGTCCCGCTGCCTCTCCCTCACTGCTCATCGGATCTCCAGCCATTTGTGCGTCTGCAGACTGAGGCGCCACTGCGGATGTGCGAGGCAGTAGGCCAGCGCCGCGCGCACGTTCGCCGCGCCGTCGGGGCCATCCATCGGCTGCAGGTAGAACATGCGAAAATCGAGCTCGGCAAACCGCTCCGGCTGCGCATCGGGCTCGGTCTGCGGATACACCAGCTTGAGCTCCGTGCCGCTCGTCAACACCAGCGGCGCGTTCGCCTTGGGACTGACGCAGATGTGATCGAGCCCGCGCGGCGCGGGCTGCGTGCCATTCGTCTCGACCGCCACCTCGAAGCCGCGCGCGTGCAGCGCGTCGATCGCCGCTTCGTCGAGCTGCAGCAACGGTTCGCCGCCGGTGCACACCACCAGCTTCTGCGCGCGCGGCGACGCACCGGCGGGCCACCGCGCATCCACATGCGCCGCCAGCGCCTCCGCCTCGCTGAACTTGCCGCCATCAGGACCGATGCCCACGAAATCCGTATCGCAGAAACGGCAGACGGCGGTGGCGCGATCCGCCTCGCGGCCGGTCCAGAGGTTGCACCCCGCGAAGCGCAGAAACACTGCCGGTCGCCCACTCTGCGCCCCTTCACCCTGCAGCGTGTAGAAACACTCCTTCACCGCATACGCCATCAGCCCAGCTCCGATGGTGCAACGGCGTATCGTGTCGGATCGGCAATGCCGGCTTCGTGAAATCCCTTGTGACGCAACTGACAGGCATCACAGTGTCCGCAGGCACCGCCATCCTCGCTGGGATCATAGCAGCTCGTCGTACCGCTGTAATCCACGCCGAGCGATGTACCGAATTCCACGATCTGCCGTTTCGTCATCTGCTGCAGTGGTGCGCGGATCACCACGCGCGTGCGACCCTCGACCGCCGATGCCGTGGCCAGATTCGCGAGCGTCTCGAAGGCGCTGATGAACTCGGGGCGGCAATCAGGATAGCCGGAGTAATCCAGCGCATTCACCCCGATGAAGATGTCACTGGCACCGAGCACCTCGGCGTACGCCAGCGCGAACGACAGGAAGATCGTGTTGCGCGCGGGGACGTAGGTCACCGGGATGCCATGCGACAGCTCGCTGGCACTGCGGTCCTTCGGCACCGCGATCGACGCATCCGTGAGCGCCGAACCGCCGAAGCCGCGCAGGTCGATGTCGAGAATCGCGTGACCACGGGCGCCGAGCGTGGTGGCGATGCGCTGGGCGGCGACGATCTCGTGCTGGTGGCGCTGGCCGTAGCGGAAGGTCAGCGCGTGCGCCGCGTAGCCTTCGGCGATAGCATGCGCGAGCACGGTGGTGGAATCGAGTCCGCCGCTGAGCAAAACGACGGCCGGGCGCTCATCAGGTGTGTGTGTGGAAGCTGACATCGTAACTCGAAGGCTAACGGCCCCGGTCGGCGCCGGAAACAGCGACGGCCCGAATGCGATCGCGCGGCTCTTCCTGCGCCTCGGTCTGACGGCGTTCGGCGGCCCCTCGGCGCACATCGCCCTGATGGAGGCCGAGGTGGTCACGAAACGCGGCTGGATGACGCGTGCGGAGTTCCTCGACCGGATGGCGCTGGTGCAGGTGCTGCCGGGGCCGAATTCGACCGAGCTGGCGATCCACATCGGGCATGCGCGTGACGGCTGGCGCGGAGCGATGGTCGCGGGGCTCTGCTTCGTGCTGCCGAGCGTGGTGCTCGTCTGGCTGCTGGCGGCGCTCAGCAGCGCGCAGGCAATGCAAGCCATCACGACGCGCGTACTCTGGTTTCTCACACCGGTGGTGGTGGTGATCATCGCCGAGGCGCTCTGGAAGTTCGGGAAGCAGGCGTGGGGACGGCCGGGCGCGATGGTGCTGATGCCGCTGACGGCGCTGGCGGCGGTGGTGCTGCCGTCGGATCTGTTGGTGATTGCCGCGGGTGCGGCGGCCGCCGTGGCGCTGCAGGGCGGGCGACGGGGTGGTGGCGTGGCGGCCCTGGCGCTCACCGCGGGGGCGCTGACGTCGACGGGTGGGCTTGGCGCGCAGGCGATGGCCGGTGCGGCGGTCTCGCCGGGGCTCGCGTCCATTCTGTTCTATTTTTTGCGCGCCGGCGTGAGCGTCTTCGGCAGCGGCTACGTATTGCTCGCGTATCTGCAGCGCGAACTCGTGGATGGCCGCGGCTGGCTGTCGATGGACGCGCTGCTGCAGGCCTCGGCGTTGGCACAGATCACCCCCGGTCCGTTGTTTTCCACGGCGACGGCGGCGGGTTACATGATCGGCGGCTCGGCCGGGGCAGTGGCGGCCACGATCGGGATCTTCGCGCCGGCCTTCGCGAGCGTGGTGGTGGGTGAGCCGGTACGACGGCTGTTGCAGCGGTCACCCCTCACTCGCACCGCACTCGACGGCGTGGTGATCGCCAGCGTGGCGCTGCTGGGACGTGCGCTGGTCGGATTTGCATCGCCGCTGCAGCCCGTGCAGTGGGCAGTGTGTGCAGTCGTCGCGGTATTGCTGTTCAGGTATTCCATTTCGACCACGCTGCTGCTGCTCACTGCCGTCGCACTCGGCGTGGCGGCGGCACTCCTTCACCTGTTTCCGTCATGATCCGGCTCCGTTTTTCGAATGTCATCGCACTCGGCCTGCTTGCAGCCAGCAGCGGCTGCGCGGTGGTCAAGTCCGGCCCGTCGGCACCGCCGCCGCCCGCCACCGGTGTCGAGGTGGTACAGCGCATGCGCGCGAAGTACGATGGCCAATGGTTCCAGACCATGCAGTTCGTACAGGAGAACACGCGCTATCTGGCGAGCGGCAAAACGGAGCAGAGTCAGTGGCAGGAATACATGCTCGTCCCGGGGCGGCTGCGCATCGAGTTTCTGCCAGCGTCAGGCGGCAATGGGGCGATCTATGCCGATGGCAGCGTCCATTCGTTCCAGGGCGGGAAGCTGGCGAGCACCACGCCGCAGCTGAACATGCTGCTGATTCTCACGGCCGACGTGTACGCGCAGCCGGCCACGGTGAGCACAGGGCAGCTCACGTCGATGGGCGTGGACCTGACGAAGCTCCGCCGCGAGATCTACAACGGAGTTCCGGCGTGGGTGGTGGGTTCCACGAGTCCCACCGACCTGGATTCGCCGCAGTTCTGGGTGGAGGAGGGGTCGTGGGTGGTGGTCCGTGCGATCGACCGGCCTCCACTCGCCCGCACCCAGAGCCCGCGTCCGGCCACCGAGTACCGGCTGGCGGATTACCGGAGCATCGACGGCGTGCCGGTGGTACACGACATCACGTTCCTGCGTGACGGGAAGCCCATTTTTCGCGAGCAATACACGAACGTGCAGCTGAACACCCCGCTGGATGCGCGGCTCTTCTCGTCGTCGCAATGGAGGGTGCCGGCGCGGTCCACCACCGCGCCGCCGCGATAGATTTCACCTCTTGGTGGCGTGACGGCCCATCATTCGCCGGACGACCGCCATCTGTTGCAGATCCTGACTCCTTCTTCGAAACCATTCGTGTCCCGATTCCCGATACTGCTCGCTGCCGCCCTCGCCGCGCCAATGGTGGCCGGAGCGCAATCCGCCACGCGACCGATGCGCCCGTCCGCACCGCCGACGCTCCCGCGCCAGCACGCGCCGAAGCCGACTGCGGCAGCGATCACGCCTGCTGATCTGATGACGCGCCTGTACATCTTCGCCGACGACTCGATGCAGGGACGCGAGACGGGGACAGAGGGAAACCGTCGTGGCATTCGCTACATCGAGTCGGAGCTCACACGGCTCGGCCTGACGCCGCTCGGCGAGAACGGCACGTTCCTGCAGACTGTGCCACTGGTCAAGCGCGGCTACAACAACGACTTCACCGTCTCGGCCGGCGGCACCGCACTCACCCCGTGGTCCGACATCGTGCCGTTGCCGGTGCGGGGCGCGCAGCCACGTGCGATCGATGGTGCGACGTTCATCTACGGCGGAACGCTCGAGGAAGCGCAGGCGGCGATGACCGCCGAGCAGGCTGCAGGCAAGGTGATCGTGCTCAAGTCGCCCAGCGGACTGCGCCTGCCACGCCTGGCGCCGGGCAGCGCACTGACGAATGCCGCGGGAATTGCGCTGCTGATCGGCAGTTCCGTGCCGCCGCAGTTCGTGGCGTCGTTCCGTAACCCCGGCATGTCGATGCCCAGTGCTGCTGGCGTCAGCGTGCCGGTGGCACCGATGGTGGTGGTGCTCTCGGAGTCGGCGGCGCAGACGATCTTCAGTGCCGATCCGAGCACGCTCAAGCCCGGCCAGAGCGGTACGACGCTGGTGACCAATCTGCGCTATGCGGAATCACCATCGCCGTCATACAACGTGGTGGCGATGCTGCCGGGCTCCGATGCGGCACTCAAGGGGCAGTTCGTCGCGATTGGCGCTCATCACGACCATGACGGCGTCGGCAGGACTGCCGTGGATCACGACTCGCTGCGCGCCTTCCAGCGGCAGGCCTGGACGATGGCGGGTGCCTACGCCGGATTACCACCACTGAACGCCGCCCAGCGCGCCTCGATCGTCGTGAACACCGACAGCCTGCGGCGTCAGCAGCCCGCGCGTCGTGACAGCATCTACAATGGCGCCGATGACGATGGCTCCGGCTCCATGGCGGTGCTCGAGATTGCGGAGAACATCGCGCGCGCCAAGGTGAGGCCGAAGCGTTCGACACTGTT
Organism: Gemmatimonadales bacterium; assembly: GCA_038249795.1. Taxonomy (GTDB): domain Bacteria; phylum Gemmatimonadota; class Gemmatimonadetes; order Gemmatimonadales; family Gemmatimonadaceae; genus JACMLX01. The sequence goes on from JBBSCZ010000017.1 coordinate 8,310, forward strand.
CGTCTGGCATACCGGCGAGGAGAAGGGGCTGCTCGGCTCCCAGTGGATCAGCGAGCATCTCCCGGTGCCACTCGATTCGATCGTGGCGCAGGTGAACATCGACATGATCGGCCGCGGCGACTCGGTGGACGTGAAGGGAGGCGGGCCGACCTACGTGGGCGTCGTCGGAACGAGGCGTCTCTCGACCATGCTCGGCAACACGGTGGATTCGATCGCGAAGTCGTACCGTACGCCGATCGCGCTCGACTATCGCCTCGATGCCGATGGCCACCCGGAAAACATCTATTGCCGCAGCGATCACTACAGCTATGCCCGTCTCGGTATCCCGGTGGCCTTCTTCTTCACCGGTCTGCACGGCGACTACCATCAGCTCACCGACGAGCCCCAGTACATCGACTATCCGCATTACAGCCTGCTCACCAACTACATCCGTGATGTGGTGCTGGCGGTCGGAAACGGTGTCAGGCCCGTGGTGGACAAGCCGAAGCCTGATCCAAAGGGGCAGTGCCGGCAGTGAGCAGTCCCGTCAGGGAGTGAGCCTCACGGCCTATCTGTAAGCGAGGAATCAGGAATTAGTTTGATCGTGCGCGACGTTGCCACACCGGTGACGTCGCGCACGTTGCGTCCCCCTTCCGTCCGCCATGTCGCACCTGCTCACTCCTGATGCCCTGATCGGCCTCGCCACGCTCTCCGTGCTGGAGATCGTGCTCGGTATCGACAACATCATCTTCATCTCGATCCTCGCCAGCGCGCTGCCGAAGGAGGACCAACCGCGTGCGCGACGGCTCGGACTCGCGGGCGCTTTCGTCACACGCATGCTGCTGCTGTTCAGCATCGCCTGGATCATGCGGCTGACGGAGCCGCTGTTTTCGGTGCTCGGCCGCGGCATCTCGGGGAAGGATCTGATCCTGATCATCGGTGGCCTCTTCCTGATCGGCAAGGCGACCACCGAGATCCATGAAAAGCTCGAGGTCAAGGAGGAGACGGAGGCCCTGCAAAAGAGCAAGGCGGCCGGTCGTGGCATGGTGGCGGTGGTGGCGCAGATCATGGTGATCGACATCGTCTTCTCGCTCGACTCCGTGATCACCGCGGTCGGCATGGTACCGCACATCGAGGTCATGGTCGCGGCGAATGTCATCGCGCTCGCCATCATGCTGGTGGCCGCGACGCCGATCAGCGATTTCGTGGAGCGACACCCCACCGTGAAGATGCTGGCGCTGTCGTTCCTGGTGCTCATCGGCACCAACCTCGTGGCCGAAGGCACGGGCTACCACATTCCAAAGGGCTACACCTACTTCGCGATGGCCTTCTCGGTGCTGACCGAGATGTTGAACATCAAGCTGCGCAAGAAGAGCGAGCCGGCCGCGTAGCCGCTAGTAAGGTGTCGCGGCGCCATGTCGGCTCATGGCGCCGCGTTCATCCCTGACGTTTCTCGGTTGAGGGCGTACGCGGCGACGGTGCGCGGTTCAGGGCGCGCGTTGTGATCGGAGTCACGGCGGTCACGCGCGTCGGCGTGCCACCTTCCACCGTCGGTGCAATGATTTCGTGCTGTCGCGTGATCACGATCTCCGCCATGCTGCCCGGTGTGCTGCCGGCTGCCTCGCGCGTCTCGACCAGCTTGCGCAGGCGGTTGCTGCGGCCATGCAGCACCTGCGATGCGGCGCTCATCTGCTGACAGGCCGCACTCTGTTCCTGCGTCGAGGCGTTGGCCTGCTGGGCACTGATGGCATGGCCGACGGCATCGCCCGCAACCACGCTCAGCGACTGCTGCACGCGGGCGAGCTGCGCCGAGTTCTGGGCTGCGATCTCACTGAGGTTTGCTGCGGCCGTGACGGTCCGCTCGGCGGACGCGGTAATGCTCTCCAGCGCGGCACCGACATCGCGGCCCACCGTCTCGATCTCTCCCACCAGACCGGCACTGCGCTGCATCGAGCTCACCGTCTTGTTGACGCCTCCGGTGATCGTCGTCGTGAGTTGCGCCACGTCATCAGCCGCACGCTGCGCCGCCTCGGCCAGCTTGCGGACCTCGTCGGCCACCACCACGAAGCCACGCCCCGCATCGCCGGCGCGCGCGGCCTCGATGGCGGCGTTCAACGCCAGCATGTTCGTCTGCTCGGCGATGCGACCCACCGCTGTCACGAATTGCGCGATGCCTGCAGTGGCGCCATGCAGCGACTCCGCCGTGCGGCTCGCGTCCTGCACCGAGCTGCGGATCTCCGACATCACCGACAGTGCCTGCCCGATCGTGCGCCGTTTCTCCATCGCTTCGCGTTCGATCGATTCTGCCAGCGACGCCACCGAGCCCGCCTCCTGCTGTACGCTCAGCGCGCGCAGACCGTTCGCCGCCAGCTCGGCGTCGATCTCCTTCAACATGCCGACCTGATTTTCGGCGCCGCGCGTGACGTTCTGCATCACGTGTGACACCTCGGTCGCCTTGTGCGCGATGCGGTCGCTGACCTGTGACAGCTCGCTCGACGACGACGCCAGCTCCGACGCCGTGGACGCAGTGGCGGTCGCCAGCACGCCGAGTGATGTACCGGCGTCGTTGAGCGCCGCCGCGATCCGCTGGAACTCACCCGGCATGCGACCGGTGCTGCGCGTCTGGAACGCGCCGCGGCTCAGCGCATCGGCATGTTCCACGAGTTGGTGCAGCGGCCGGTTGATGCTGCGCAATGTGGCGCCGACCAGCAGCGTCCCGACGATGATCACGCCGCCGAACACCAGCAGGATCGTCAGCGCACGGGTCTCCGCTTCGCGGCGCATTTCGGCGGCCACCATCGTCACCTGTCGCTCCGTCAGCGAGCCAAGTCGATCGATGGCACCCAGCAGTTGGCGCACCGGTTCGCCCACGGACGCCTCGGCGCGACGTGCCGCCGCCGCGTCACCCATTTCCGTGTAGCGGTGCGCACGGGAGTAGGTGACCTCGATACCCGACAGCAGTTGGTCGACCATCGCGACCAGCGCGATGTGATCCGATTCGCGGGTGGTCTGACGATTCATTGCCCGCGTGATGCGGTGCGTCTCGAAATTCAGGCGGCGAAACGACTGCAGCGCCGTGGTATCGCCGTCACGCAGATAATGACTTGCGGCTTGCAGTTCGCCGGCCACGGCAGCCGACAGCGCGGACGAATGACGGGCATCGCGACGGATCGCCTCGAGCGCTTCGGACGCTGTGGCGGCCGATCCATGCAATGCGTTGTACGCCAGTGCACCGGCGCCGGTCAGCAGTACCGCCAACACCAGGAATGCTCGCAGCAGGCGCCCGCCAATGGTGCGCGCCGTGAGCATCGTCTTGATGTTTTCGGTCACTGCATCGCCCCGAACGTGCGCGTCGCACCATCGATGCGGAGCAGGTTCATGCTGCGGCCAATGGGATCACCCGTGACGGAGAAGCGCACCGCGCCGGTCGCGAAACCGCGGGTGTCACGCATCGTGCGCAGCGCTTCGAGCGTGCCGAGCCTGGTCTCGCCGGTGCCGGCGGCACGCGCCAGCGCGATGGTGGCATCGTACGAGAGCGCGGCGTACGCATCGGGATCCACGTGATAGCGCGCGCGAAACGCCGCCACGAAGCGCTTCGCCTCGGGACGTTCCTCGCTGCTCGAAAAGGGCAGGGCGATGGAGACGTTCTCCACTGGCATCAGAGTCTCGATACCGCTCCACCCATCGCCGGCAATGACCGGTGCGGTGACGCCCTGTGCCCGCAGCGTCTTCAGCACCGACGTTCCCGATACGGTGCCGACGGCGAAGATGATGTCGGGCTTCTGTCGCGCGATCGAGGCGATGTTCACGGCAATGCTGTCGCCACTCGGGTCGATCGGCTCGAGCGCCACTGGTGTGAGGTCGAGCGTCTCGAGAAACGGCTCCACGAGCCCGCGTCCATACGAAGTGTTCTCGTAGATCACCGCGACGCGCTGATTCGTGGCGAGCCGCCGGGCAATGCTGCCAAGCCGTCGTCCGGTGACCGAATCGCTGGGATTGAGACGGAAGAGCCAGCGCGAGGCGCCGCTCAGGTCCGGCGACGTGGCCGATGGCGAGAGCACCGCGAGGTGACCGTCATAAGCGCGTGCGGCGGCCACCATCGCGGTGGAGCTGAGGTGGCCGATGACGCCGACGATGTCGGGATCAGCCACGAACTCCTGCGCGATCTGCGCGGCGAGCGCGCCATCGGCCCGGTCATCGCGATAGGTGATGCGCACCGACCTGCCACTCACGCCGCCCTGCTGGTTCAGCTCCTCGACGGCGAGATCGATGCCGTGCTGCGCCATCTGCCCATACGGCGTCTGCCACGCTCCGGCGGCGCCGAGCTGCAGCGTCCCTGCTGCACCCGTCCCGCGCTCGCAGGAGCCAAGGAGGAGGCAGCACAGGGCAGCGCTGGCGCGACGAAACGGCGGGTGGGGCATGCGACGAGGGTGTCCGAGGTGGGCCGGGTGGTACCGCTCAGACGAGCCCGGACAATCCGCGTCACGATCGCATCGCGTTTCGCCAGCAGCTCAACCGCGTAGATGACGAGCTGCGGGTTGTTGCTGGGTGAGGCAGTGCAGCGTCCCCAGGCCCCAGACGAGGTCGACGGCGTGGATGCCGACGATCTCCCGCGTCGGGAAGCACTCGGCGAGGCAGTTCATCGCGATCCGGTCATTCGGATCGTTGAACGTCGGCACGATCACCACGCCGTTGGCGACGTAGAAGTTCGCGTAGCTCGCGGGCAACCGTACGCCATCCATCATCACGGCGCGCGGATAGGGGAGCTCGATGACGCGCAGCGCGCCCCCCGCCCCACCGACTTTTTGCAGTCGGTGGAGATTGTCCATCGAGCGGCGGTGGTTGTCGTCATCGGCAGGATCGCGCTCTGCCGCCAGCACCACCGTGTCGGCAGCGGTGAAGCGGGCGATATCGTCGATGTGGCCATGCGTGTCGTCGCCGACGCAGCCTTCGCCAAGCCAGATCGTCTCGGGGCAGCCGAGCCACTCGCTGAAGGCGCGCTCGTAGTCGGCCTTGCCGAGCCCCGGATTACGGACCTGAATATCGGTGAGCAGCCATTCTTCGGTGACCAGCACACGTCCGCGTCCGTTCACCTCGATACCGCCACCTTCCAGCACCAGCGCTCCATTGCCATCGGCGCGCTCCGCACGCGTGATCGGCAGTCCGGTGACTTCGGCCACGTGCTCCGGCACGCGCGTGTCATGCAGGTAATTCTCGTACTTGGCCCAGGCGTTGAAGCCCCACTGCACCAGCTCCACCGAGCCATCGGGGCGGTGCACACCCGTGGGTCCAGAATCGCGCACCCAGACGCGATCGGTACGCGCCACGTGCAGACGCACATTGTCGAGGTTCACAGCGTGCATGGTGAGCATACCCCGCGCCTGTTCACGCACATGCGCATCGTGACAGAGCACGTCGACACGCTCATGCAGCGCGAGAGCCCGCACGATCTCGACGTAGACCCACGGGATCGGGGCGAACTTGCCGGGCCAGTCGGGTTCATGCACTGGCCATGCAATCCAGGTGGCCGCATGCTGTTCCCACTCCGCCGGCATGCGGCGGGTGGGCGAGCTGAGTGGCGTCACCTGTGCCGGTCGTTTCGTGTCAGACTGCACCGAGCCACCGCTGCGTGATGGGGCCGTAGGCATCGATGCGACGGTCACGCAGGAACGGCCAGTTGCGACGCGTGTCCTCGATCACCGCGCGATCGCAGGTGGCCACCAGCACCTCGGGCGACGTCCCCGCCTCGGCGAGATAGCGGCCGATCGGATCGCAGATGAACGAGTGACCGAAGAACTCGATCCCATCGGTGCCCGGTTCCGGTTCGAAACCGACACGATTCGGCGCGGCCACGTACACGCCATTCGCGATCGCGTGCGCGCGCTGGGCCGTGCGCCAGGCATCGACCTGTGCGTCGCCGAACGTCGCCTTCTCGGCGGGATGCCAGCCGATCGCCGTGGGATAGATCAGCAACTCCGCGCCGAGCATTGCCGTGATGCGCGCCGCTTCTGGATACCACTGATCCCAGCAGATCAGCACACCGATCTTCGCGAACTTCGTCTCCCAGACGCGGAACCCGTTCATGCCGGGATGCTTCTCGGTGCGCAGGTCGGGGCCCACGTCGCCGGGCGTGAAGTAGTACTTCTCCTCGAAGAGCGGATCGTGCGGGATGTGCATCTTGCGATACGCCCCCAGCAGCGAGCCATCGGCGTCGATGATCGCGGCCGAGTTGCGGTACAGGCCCGCGGCCTGCTTCTCGTAGATCGGCACCACCAGCACCACGCCCAGCTCCTGCGCGACTTTCTGCAACGCGACGACGGTGGGGCCGGGAATCGGCTCGGCGATGTCGAAGCGTTCCAGCTTCAGCGACTTGCAGAAGTAGGGTGCGTTGAACAGCTCCTGCAGCGAGATGATCTGCGCGCCACGGGCAGCGGCTTCACGGATCTTTTCCGTGGCCTGCGCGAGCGTGGTGGCGGCGTCACCGGTGACGGCCATCTGAACGAGGCCGACCGTGAACGTGGACGAAGCAGTCATGAGATATCGGAACGGTCGGAGTCAGGCGCCTGCATCGGCACCTGAGGAATCTACGCGTTCGACGAGTCCCGAAACAAACTGCGGGCGCACTCCTGACGAGTGCGCCCGCAGTTCAGTGTATTGCGAGTAAACGCTCGTTCAGCGCGCGCCCGCCGACTTTGCAACGGCCGCACCGAGATCGGTGTACGCCGCGTCCACCATCTGCCGGAACGGCTTGGCGGTGTAGGTGATCTTGCCGTCGGGACCGATGACGTACAGGAAGCGGGAATCATAGCCGGCGCCACTGTTGAAGGCACCGTACAGCGAACCGACCGGGCCGCCGACATCGCTGCCGAAGAGCATCGGGAAGTTGGCGTCCTTCGCCCACGCCTGCTGATCGGCGCTGGCATCGGTGCTGATCGCGAGCAGCGTCACCTTGTTGCCGCCGCGGAAGAGCTCCGCGTACTTGTCGCGATACGACTCGAGTTGCGTGGTACAGCCGGAAGTGCGTACGCGCGGGAAGAATGCGAGCACGACCGTCTGGCCCTTGAGCGACGCCAGCGTCAGCGGGCGGGCGGTACCCTCCTTGCCGATCACGTTGATCGTGAAGTTGGGGGCAACCTGGCCCACTTCCGGACCGGTCGGCGAAGCGGCTTGAGCACGCGCGGTCATCGGCGTGGCGAGCAGGGCGGCGACGGCCAGAGCCGTCAGTGTGCGTACTGTCTGCATGAAATGATGAGGTTGAAGACTGGTGATGCCGGTGGGTTCCTTGGGTCGTGCCGCGCGTCCTGCCCTCACGTGGCCGGCAGGACGCTGATCGACACGGGTACTTACGCCCCGCGTGACAGGTTCCGCAGCACGTAAGGCAGGATGCCGCCATTCCGGAAGTATTGCAGCTCTTCCGGCGTGTCGATCCGTGCCATGACTGAGAACGTCTTCACGCTCCCATCCGATCCCGTGGCCGTGGCGCTGAGGATTGCGCGCGGTTGAAGAGTGTCGTCCACGCCGGCGATGTCGATGGTTTCGAAGCCGGTCAGCCCGAGTGACTGCCGGGTCTCGCCGTTCACGAACTCCATCGGCAGCACACCCATGCCCACCAGGTTGCTGCGATGAATGCGCTCGAAGCTCTCCGCAATCACACCGCGGATGCCCAGCAGGCGAGTGCCCTTGGCCGCCCAGTCACGGCTGGACCCGGTGCCGTATTCCTTGCCGGCGATGATGACCATCGCGATGCCTTCGGCCTGCAGCCGCATTGCCACATCGAAAATCGTCTCCGGCTCGGCACCCGGCGCCGTCGTCGTCCACCACCCTTCCTTGCCGCCCACGAGCTCATTCTTCAGGCGGATGTTGGCGAAGGTGCCGCGCATCATCACCTCATGATGGCCGCGACGGGCGCCATACGAGTTGAAGTCCTTTCGCTCCACACCGCGGCTCTGCAGGTACAGCCCGGCCGGTGACGCCGCCGCAATGTTGCCGGCGGGCGAGATGTGGTCGGTGGTGATGCTGTCACCGAACATGCCCAGCACCTTTGCACCGGTGATCGGCATAATGCCCGGCGGCGTCATCGTCATGCCGGCGAAGTACGGCGGCAGTGCGACGTAGGTGCTGTTCTCGTCCCATGTGTAGGTCTCACCCACGGGGGTCGGGAGATCGCGCCACTGCTGGTCGCCTTCGAACACCGCGCTGTACTCCTTTTCGAACTGCTCACGCTTGACGCTGGCCAGCACTTCGGCTTCCACCTCGGGCAGCGACGGCCAGAGATCCTTCAGGAACACCGGGCCGCGATCACCGATGCCGAGCGGCTCGGTGGCGAAATCGATGTCCATGCGGCCGGCGATCGCATAGGCAACCACCAGTGGTGGCGACGCCAGATAGTTGAAGCGTGTCTGTGGATTCACACGCCCTTCGAAGTTGCGATTGCCGCTGAGCACTGCCGTCACCACCAGCTTGCCGCTGTCGATGGCGGCGCTGATCTCGTCGGGCAACGGACCGCTGTTGCCGATGCAGGTGGTGCAGCCGTAACCGACCGTCTGGAAGCCCAGCGCATCCAGATACTTGTCCACGCCGCTCTTCGCGAAGTACTCGGTGACCACCTTCGAACCCGGTGCCAACGACGTCTTCACCCACGGCTGCGTGCGCAGGCCAGCCTTCACGGCGGCGCGTGCCAGCATGCCGGCAGCGAGCATCACGCTCGGATTACTGGTGTTGGTGCAGCTCGTGATCGCCGCGATCACCACGGCACCATGCGTCAGCTTGAAGGTTTCGTTCTTGTATGTCACCATCACGCCCGGCACCTCAGGCGGCGGGCCACCTTCGTTCTCCATCACGGCGGTGGCGGTGGCCATTGCCGTCGGTGCGGTCTGGGCGCCCAGCATCGTCAGCGTCTCGGCCAGGTTGGCACGGTAGTTCGCCTTCGATTCCGTGAGCGGAATGCGATCCTGCGGACGGCGCGGTCCGGCCATGCTGGGCACCACGGTCGTCATGTCGAGCGAGATCGTGTCGGTGAAGATGGGGTCCGGCGACTCATCGGTGCGGAAGGTGCCCTGCGCCTTCGAATACGCTTCCACCAGCGCGATCTGCTGCTCGCTGCGGCCGCTGAGGCGCAGGTAGTTGAGCGTCTCGCGGTCCACTGGGAAGAAGCCCATCGTGGCGCCGTACTCTGGTGCCATGTTGGCGATCGTCGCGCGATCGGCGAGTGACAGGTTGCTGAGCCCCGCGCCGTAGAACTCCACGAACTTGCCGACGACTTTCTTCTTGCGCAGCATCTCGGTCACCGTCAGCACCAGGTCGGTCGCGGTGGCGCCGATCGGCAGCTGGTCGGTGAGCCTGAAGCCGATCACGTCGGGGATCAGCATCGACAACGGCTGGCCCAGCATCGCGGCCTCGGCTTCGATGCCACCCACGCCCCAGCCGAACACGCCGAGACCGTTGATCATCGTGGTGTGGCTGTCGGTGCCCACGAGCGAATCGAAGTACGCGTGCGTGCTGCCGTCGTCATCGGTGCGCGAGAACACCGTCTGGCCCAGATATTCGAGATTCACCTGGTGGCAGATCCCGGTGCCGGGCGGCACGGCTCGGAAGTTCTTCAGCGCGGTCTGGCCCCAGCGCAGGAATTGGTAGCGTTCCGCGTTGCGTTCGAATTCGAGGGCGACGTTGTTGAAGAAGGCATCGGCCGTGCCGAACTCATCGACCTGCACCGAGTGGTCGATCACCAGATCGACGGGCTGCAGCGGGTTGATGCGCTTCGGATCGCCGCCGAGTGTCTTCAGCGCATCGCGCATTGCGGCGAGGTCCACCACGCACGGTACGCCGGTGAAGTCCTGCAGCAGCACGCGGGCGGGCATGAAGCTGATGTCGCGTTCGGTTCTGGCGGTGACGTCCCAGGCGGCCAGCGCCTCGATGTCGCTTTTCTTGACGAAGGCGCCGTCTTCGCAGCGCAACAGATTTTCCAGCAGCACCCGCAGCGAGACCGGCAGTCGGTCCACATGCGCGCCGGGGATTCCCCGGAGTGCATCGAGTCGGAAGATGGAGTACGCAGTGCCGCCGACGTCGAGTGACGCGCGTGCACCAAAGGAGTTCGGATGGGACATGGTCCGACGATCTCCGGAACCGGGGCCTCCGCGATAGCGCGGAAGCGAAGTGATGAATGGAGCCACTGCCGACTGACCGGTGAACGGGCCGAGTCGACAGGCTGCTTCAAGATAGCGACCTGCGGCCGGATGCTCGGGATTTCGGTGACAGTGCAGATAACACCCCGCCCGGAGGGACGGGGTGTTATCTGCACTGTCACCGAAATCTGTCACCGAAATCCGCCCCACCGGGCGGGGTGTTATCTGCACTGTCACCGAAATCTGAGCACATGAACGGCTACGTTTCGCCGGATGACGACCCCGACTGCGCCCGACGTCCTCGCGATCGCCATGCAGCTCATGGCCACCGAATCCACCACCAATGCCGAAGGGCCGGTGATCACGGTGGCCGAGGGCATCCTCACCGGGCTCGGCTGGAATGTGCGGCGGATTGCCGTCACGCCGGGGCGTGACAACCTGTTGGCCTGGGGCGAGCAGCCCGTGGGACTCGTGTTCTCGACGCATCTCGACACCGTGCCGCCCTACCATCCGCCACGCATCGAAGGCGACCGCCTGCTTGGCCGCGGCGCCTGCGACGCGAAGGGCATCGCGGCGGCGATGATCTGCGCGGCCACCAGCCTCCGGGCCGAGGGCATGGCGGTGGGGCTGCTGCTGGTGGTGGGCGAGGAGGCACCGCACGACGGCGCACGCGCCGCCAACGCCATCAAAAACAGCTGCCGCGTGCTGATCAACGGCGAGCCGACCGAATCGAAGCTCGCCGTCGGCACGAAGGGCGCGCTGCGATGCACGATCACAACCAGCGGCAAGGCCGCGCATTCGGCCTACCCGCACCTGGGCGTCAGTGCCACGTCGAAGCTGGTCGCGCTACTCACCGAACTCGAACTGCTCCCGCTGCCGTCGCATCCGGTGCTCGGTGTAACTACCGTGAACATCGGCGGACTCGCTGGTGGTGTCGCCGACAACGTCGTCGCGCCGTCCGCGACCGCGCGCCTCATGATCCGCATCGTGACGTCGGGCGAGGAGACCATCGCAATCCTTCGCCAGTGGCTCGGTGATCGCGGCGAGCTCCAGGTGGAGACCATCGTGCCGCCGGTGCTGCTTGGCTCAGTGCCCGGTTTCGACACCGATGTCGTGGCCTATGCCACCGACGTGCCGGAGCTGAGCCACTGGGGCACGCCGTATCTGTTCGGGCCGGGAAGCATTCACGTGGCGCACACGGATCACGAGTACATCGAGATCGCGGAATTGCGGGCGGCGGTGCCGGCGTATGAGCGGCTGGCGAAGGCGGCGCTGGCTGCCGCCACTCGGTGACGTCGAGATGGTGCGGCGTGCGCAGTGAGCCTCCTACGTCCGCCGCTCGATCGCTATCGCCCCCGTCGGACAGTGCACCGAAAAATCGCTCGCCACCGGTGACCAGTCGAACTCCACCTGCTTCGGCATCGCCTTGCCGTCTGCGTCACGCATCATCGCATGCGGCGCCATCGCGATGCACTGGCCGCAGGCGGTGCACTGTTCCCGCGACACATGTATCCGCACCCGCTGTCGCGGGAAGATGCCATGCCCTGCCGCCAGCGCCTGCGGAATCGCGTCGAGCACCGCCTCCGCTGCCGCCGCGCCGGCACTGATCAGCGTCGGGATCTTGTCGAAGGCGAACCAGCCGTGGCGGCTCACGTGGGGACGGATCAGCACCAGCGGCGGACCATTCCACGACACCAGCGGCGCACGCTGCAGCATGCGCATCATCAGCGACGCCGAACGCATGAAGATGCCGGCGATCCCCTCGCTGGCAATGTCCGTCGTGTGCTCCACCTCACTGTTGCCCACGTCCACGGCGATCACCAGATCGAGCCCCTCGGCGGCCGCAGTGACCGGCATGTTATCCACCGTGCCGCCATCCACGCACACGCGGCCGGCAACCACACCGGGTGGGAAAAACCCCGGGAGCGCGCACGACGCGTACACCGCCTCACGAATCGAGGCGTGCCGGAATCCCGGTGATCCCCACACCACCTGCATCCCGCGCTCGAGGTCCACCGTGTTCACCAGCAGCGGGTGCATGAGCTGGTCGAAGTGACGATCGGGAATTACGCCGGCAATCAGCGCGCGCAACGGATCGGCAGCATAGAAGCTCGGACTTCGGAGCAATCCGCGCGCAAAACCGGTGGCGTTGACACGGAAGAGATCCTTGCGCTTCAGAGTCAGCGCCCGGTCCCGCATCGCCGCCACCGGGGTGCCGAGGGCATAGGCACTCGCGATCAACGACCCGATGCTCGATCCTGCCAGCAACACCGGCGCGATGCCTGCGCGCTGCAGCACCTCCAGCACGCCGATGTGTGCAAACCCCTTCAGCCCACCCCCACCGAGTACGAGTCCGATCCGTGGTCTGTCTGCCGTCATGCCGATCCGGAAGGGAGAGGGTGGAGGTGCGGTCCGCGAAAGTCTAATGCCGTCTGAGTGCGGTCAGCTTCGTTCGACGCCCGTGAGTCTGGTGCGGTCACGCCATCCAACTCACCACGCCCCCCTGCAGGTTCGTCCGGTCTGCGGCGATCTTGTGATCGTGCACACAACAGCCACACCCTCATCCGCGACCGGCCTGGTACGCGCCGTTGGAGTCTTCGGACTGGCGGCCAGCATCTTCAACGTCACCGTCGGCGGAGGAATCTTCCGTTTGCCGTCAGGTGCCGCAGCCGCCGCCGGCACTGCCGCGCCGTTCGTGTATCTGATCTGCGCTGCCGTCATGGGTTGCGTGGTGCTCTGCTTCGCCGAAGCCGGCAGCCGCGTGCCGCTCACCGGTGGACCATACGCCTACGTCGAGGCGGTGTTTGGTCGATATGTCGGCTTTCTTGCGGGCGTGCTGCTCTGGATGCTCGGCACCACGGCCGTCGCCGGCGTGTCGTCGGCCTTTGCCGAAGGACTGGGCACACTCATCGGTATGCCGTCGATCCGCACTCCGGTCATCGCCGCAACCTTCGTTGGACTGGCGCTGATCAACATCCGCGGCGTCAAGCAGGGCACGCGGCTGATCATGGTGCTGAGTGTGGCCAAGCTGCTGCCACTGCTGTTCTTCGTCGGGGTGGGCGTGTTCTTCATCCAGCCGGCCAACCTGGTCGTCGAACAGATGCCGGCGCCGGCGAGCCTCGCGCGCGCGGCAATCATTCTCGTCTTCGCCTTCAGCGGCTGCGAATCGGCGCTGGTGCCGAGCGGCGAAGTGAAGGACCCCGCCCGCACGGTGCCGCGCGCCCTCGCGATCGCGATGACCGGTGTGACGCTGCTGTATCTCGCGGTGCATCTGGTGGCCCAGGGCGTGCTGGGAGCGAGCCTCGCCAACGTCAAGACGGCGCCGCTGGCCTTCGCCGCCGAGCAGTTCATCGGCAGTCCGGGACGACTGCTGTTGCTGATCGGGGCGTCGATCTCGATGCTCGGCTACGTGAGCGGGATGACGCTGGCCGTGCCCCGCGCGCTCTGGAAGTTCGCGCAGGATGGTCTGCTGCCGCCGGCGGTGGGCGCGATTCATCCGGTGTACCGCACGCCGCACATCGCGATCATCGTGCAGACGTCACTGGTCGGCGTGCTGGCGATCTTCAACTCGTTCGAGCAGCTGGCGGTGATCTCCAACCTGGCGGCGCTGCTGTTGTACGCCGGCTGCGCGCTCGCCACCCTCATGCTGCGCCAGCGTGGGATCCGGCAGGAAGGCGCCGTGCCGTTCTCCGTGCCTGGTGGTCCGCTGATTCCGATCGTCACGGTGCTGCTGATCATCTGGCTGCTGACATCGATCACGGCGGCCGAATGGACGGTGTTGGTGGCGAGTCTGGCCGTGGCGTCGTTGGTGTTCCTGATTGCACGCCGCACCCTCTCTCCGATGACCGCCTCAGCATCATGACCACCGTCCTGCACGAGACCGCCACCGATCCGCTGCTCCGCTTCCGCGACCGCTTCCCGATCCTGTCGCGCAGCACGTATCTGGTCAGCAACTCACTGGGCGCGATGCCTGCCAGCACCGCCGATCGTCTGGGCGAATACGCGGAATCGTGGAACACACTCGGCGTGAAGGCCTGGGCCGATCGCTGGTGGCAACTGCCGGTCGAGGTCGGCAACATCGTCGCGCCGCTGATGGGTGCTGCACCGGGTACCGTGTCGATGGTGCCGACGGTGAGCCAGGCGCAGGCAATGATCATCTCGGCGCTCACCTACACCCCCGACCGCGACGAGATCGTGATGACCGCGCTCGACTTTCCGAGCGTCCGCTACGTGACCGACGAACTCGCACCGAAGCTCGGCGCGCGCGTGACCGTCGTGCCCAGTGACGACAACCTCGGCATCGACGCGCAGCGTGTGGTGGACGTGATCACACCACGCACGAAGCTGGTCGCGATCAGTCATGTGCTGTTCAAGTCGGCGTACATCATGGACGTGGCGCCGATCATCGCCAAGGCGAAGGCGGTGGGCGCGCTGGTGCTGCTGGATGCCTATCACGCCGTGGGGGTGATCCCGGTGGATCTCGGTGCGCTGGGCGCCGACTTCTACATGGGCGGCGTGCTGAAGTGGCTCTGCGGCGGGCCTGGCGGGTGTTTTCTGTGGGTGTCGCCGGAGCAGACGGCCACCCTCCGACCGGTGCTGACGGGCTGGCAGGCACACCAGCGGCCATTCGCCTTCGAGCCCACACTGGAGCCGGCAGCGGGCGCCTGGCGCTGGCTCGGCGGCACGCCAACCGTGCCGGCGCTTTACGCCGCGATGGATGGGCCCACGATCATCGGCGAGGCGGGGCTGCCGGCGATTCGCGCCAAGAGCCAGCGTCAGACCACCCGGCTGATCGCACTGGCCGACGAGCGGGGCTTCCGCGTCACCGCGCCGCGCGACGCCACCCGACGCGGCGGGACGGTCGCTTTCGACGTGCCGCACGGGCCGGCCGTGGCGCAGGCTCTGCTCTCGCGTGACATTGTGATCGATTACCGTCCCGGGGCAGGCATCCGGGTGGCGCCGCATTTCTACACGACCGACGAGGAGCTCGAGGCCTTCATCACGGCCCTCGACGATATTCTCGCCACTCGGGCGTGGGAAGCGTTCGCCACCAACCGACCCGTGGTCACCTGACGCACCCCGCGTCCCCGCCGCCCGCTCAGATTCCAGAGGAACGTCCAGCGATGTCAAAAGCACCGAAGCGCATCCGCAAGCAGTACACGAACACCGAGTTTCCTCTCGCGCTGCTCCGCTTCGAGGACGGTCACGAGATCAAGGTGTACAAGGACACCGGCAAGGAGTTCGACTGTTATCCAGGCGAGCACATCAAGATTCTCGCGATCTACGATCCGACCAGCACCGAGCGGGAGCTGGTGGCGACCAAGAAGTCAGACGATTTCGCCGACGTGGCCGAATAGCGCTGGGCTGGCGGTGGCGTGAACGGGGCGGTGCTGGCCAGTGGCCGGCACCGCCCCGCGTGCAAGACGACGTTTCGTGAACACTCCTGTGACCGCGGTAAACGGCCGTTCACTGCTGGCTTTCCGGGTGACCCGCTACCTCGGATCACGACAGCGAAGACACAATGCCTGAGATCGTTCGTTACCTTTTGTCTGGCTAAATTGTCCCTGTTGCGATCCTGCTCGCTGGCTCCCCGTTCGACGAGAATGGATCGTATCCGCCAGGCCGCATCGGCGTACGCCCGGTGTGCAACTCTGCACATGTGGTGCGCCCGCTCCGCTCGCTCTGGCACCTGCCTCACAGTTGGAGTTCTGTATGATCAAGTGCGCGAGGACGATGGTGGCGTGGGCGGCGATTGCCGCGGCACCGGCTGTCGTCGGTGCTCAGGTGACGACGACGACGACGGTGTCCCCGGAACTCGCGATCTGCGATTGCCCGTTGGGCGATACGCGTGGCGGTCTGCGTGACCTGGCCGCCTTTGCGCCGCTCGGTCTGCTCGGAGCCTTGGCGGCCGCGGGTGGGGCGTCGCCGCTGTTTGCGGGCAACCCTGTCGCTGGTACGCCATCCATGGTGGCGTCGGGGGACCCTGTGGCCCCAACCGAGATCGAGACGCCGATGGCCGAGGCCGCGCGCAACGCGACCGATCCGGTACCCGTAGCGCGCGTCGACAACAGCACCGTGCCCGAGCCGGTATCACCCGACTCGTTGCGCGGCGGATTGCGCGCGCCGAACACGGCCACGCCATTGCCATCGGTGTTCCTCGTCGGCTCAGGTCTCATCGCCATCGGCTGTGTCGCAATTTTCCGCACTCGGGGCTAGACCCCTCGGGATCCGGGACGCGAAGGGGCGCGGTCGGCAACGCCGCCGCGCCGCTCGCATCTTTGGACTCGTGTTGGTGACGGTCGGGCTG
>JBBSCZ010000018.1:0-24577 GCA_038249795.1 Gemmatimonadales bacterium
GACGAATCTGCTGGCCGACACCAGCGTGAACGGGATCGTGCTCACGATCCGCGACGTGACGGAACGGGTGACGCTCGAGGAACACCTCCGGCACCAGGCGCTGCACGATCCGCTGACGGGACTGGGCAACCGCGCGCTGTTTCAGGATCGCGTGGCACATGCGCTGGCGCGCACGGAACGCACCAACGATGAAGTGGCCGTGATCTTCCTCGATCTCGACAATTTCAAGGAGATCAACGACTCGCTCGGTCATGCGGCGGGTGACGCGGTGCTGGTGCACACGGGCAACCGCCTGCGCACCTGTCTGCGCGACAGCGACACGGCGGCGCGCTTTGGCGGCGACGAATTTGCACTGTTGCTGGAACACACCCGCGGCGAGGGTGAGGTGATGGATGTGGCTGACCGTATCTCGGCAGCATTGTCACGTCCGCTACAGGTGGAAGGCAAGAACGCCGATTTGCACGCCTCGATCGGCATCGCGCGCGCACAGCCCGGTCAGACGGCGGACGAAGTGCTGCGGAACGCCGACGTCGCGATGTACCACGCCAAGGCCCGCGGCAAGGCGTGCGCGGTGCTGTACGAGGCCGGTATGCACGCCGCAGTGCTGGATCGCATCGAATTGCAGTCCGACCTGCGCCTGGCGCTGGAACGCGGTGAGCTGTCACTCGTCTACCAGCCCATCGTGGACCTGGGTACGCAGCAGATCATCGGCGCCGAGGCACTGGTGCGATGGAACCATCCCCATCGCGGCATGGTGTCGCCGGTGGACTTCATTCCTTTGGCCGAGGAGACGGGACTCATCGTCGACATCGGCGAGTGGGTGTTGAAGACGGCGTCGGACGATGCCGCGCGCTGGCCCGTGCCGCCAGGTCACCCGCCGGTGATGCTCACGGTGAACCTGTCGGCGCGTCAGATGGCAGCGGACGACTTCATCGACGTCGTGACGCGCACGCTTCGTTCGACGACGCTGGACGCCAATCGTCTGGTGCTGGAATTGACCGAGAGCATGCTGGTGGGACGCAACACCGACACCCTCGCGCTGCTGCATCGCATCCGGGCGCTCGGCGTGCGCATCGCGATCGACGACTTCGGCACCGGCTACTCGTCGCTGGGCTACCTGTCGCAGTATCCGCTGGACGTGCTGAAGATCGACCGCAGCTTCGTGCACGGCATGGACAAGGGCCCGAATGGTCGCACACTGGCCTCGGCGGTGGTGGCGCTGGGCCGCTCGCTGAAGCTGAAGGTGGTGGCCGAGGGGATCGAGCGCGCGGAACAGGAGCGGGAACTGCGGAACCTCGGTTGCGACTATGGCCAGGGCTACCTGTATTCAAAGCCCATTTCGACGGTCGATCTCGCGAACCTGCTCGAGATCGGCGACCTCGGCGTCCCGCGCTCGACGCAGCCGACAGCGGCAGCATCACAACCATTACTGCCGAATCGCAGCGTGATGGCGGTGCCGGTGGCTTGATCGCGGGTTCGCGGTTGCGGACTAACTCAGCTCGACTTGGACGTCAGGACGGGAATGAGCTGGGAGGCAAGGGTGGTGACGGCGTCGCGGCCGGCGCGGCGGGCGATGGCGACGAGTGAGCCGAGCGTGGCGCCGATGGCGGTGGCGACGTCGCGTTCGCCGCCGAGAGGTTCACCGAGCGACGAGAGAATCTCGCGGCGCAGTCGGAGCACGATCGGCGTGGCGAAGCTGATCGCGTTGAAGCGGGCATCGTACCGCACGCCCAGCCCCTCGATGAGTGCAGCGGTGCGCGCGAAGTAGACCATGTCGCCCGGCAGCAGCACCGGAAAGTCGTAGAGTGTCGCCATCACGTCTTCGGCGAGGCGTGTGACGCGCGCGATACGCTCGACGGCGGTGGTACGCTCGTTGGCGAGCGCGATCAGTTGTGCGGCGAGCGTGACGATCATGGCCCGGTCCGCGCCCGGTTCGATCAGCCCCAGCGCGTAGAAGCCGTCGACGACTTTCTCCACGTCGCCACGGATCGAGGCGAAGACCGTCTGCACCAGCGTGCGCCGCGTCGCCACCGGCACTTCCACCACCATGCCGAAATCGAGCAGCGTGAGGCGGCCCTGTGTGTCGACGAAGACGTTGCCCGGATGCGGATCGGCGTGAAAGAGGCCGTCCACCATCATCATCTGCACGTAGAGTTCCATCACCGAACGGAGCACATCGTCGGCCTGTACACGACCGGTGGTGATCCAGTCACCCAGCTGGTCCACCCGCCGTCCGTCGATGAACTCCAGCACCAGCGCGCGCTGCCGTGTGTAGCTGTCCAGGACCTCGGGAATGCGGATGGCGGGATTCTTCGCGAAGTTCTTTCGCACCTGCTGTGCGTAGCGCGCCTCCTGCCGGAAATCCATCTCGTCGGCGACGCGCTTCTCGAACTCGTCGAGCACCGTGCGGAGTCCGGCCACGTGCGGCGGGTTGAGACGCGATGCGATCAGGTCGAGAATGCGGCGCGCGGCATCGATGTCGCCCTCCACCAGCCGCTCCACGCCGGGCCGCAGCACCTTCACCACCACCTCACGACCATCGACACGGGCGCGGTGCACCTGGCCGAGCGACGCCGCCGCCAGTGGCTCCACGTCGAAGAATTCGAAGACGGTTTCCGGCGGTGCGCCGTAGCTCTCGATCAGGCTCGCGCGGATCTTCGCCGCCGATACGCCGGGCACCCGATCGGTGAGGGTGCCGATGGCGCTGACGTAGGGCTCGGGGATGATGTCGGCGCGTCCGGCGAAGAGCTGTGCCAACTTCACGAACGTCGGTCCCAGCGACGCCAGCGTGATCACCATTCGCTCGGCGCGCCGCGCGTGAAAGGCCTCGGTGCGCGGCAGCTTGCCCCCGAACAGGAGCCAGCGGCGCTGGTCGCGGCGAAAGCTGAACAGCAGCGGCAGGCACCGCAGAAGAATCTGGATCACACGCATTGCGGAACATACCCCGGTCGGACAGCAGCGAGCCGTCGGGCGCCTGCCGACACGCATGGCTGCGGATGACCGTTCACGTCCATCACGACCCGATGCACCGCCACGGCTTTCCTCGTCGTGTATTGGTCGTCATTCTTCGCAGAGTCGCGCGTTCCATCTCTCTGGGTGGCTGCGCGCCTCATTCCTCTGGTACCGGCGCGGTGCTGCCCGGTCATCCCATCAACAAAGTGTCCGTGCCAATGCACATCCTGCCCACGCTGGCCTCGATCCCGCCGTACGTCTTCTCGGAACTCGAACGCCGGAAACAGGTGGCGCGTGCCGCAGGACACCAGTTCGTGGATCTCGGCATCGGCTCACCGGACCAGCCGACACCTGCCGCCGTGATCACCGCGCTGCAGGAGGCGGCAGGCAGCGCCCCGCTCAACGGCTACCCTCCATTCCGCGGCAGCGATCGCCTGCTGCACGCGGCGACGCGCTTCATGTCCGAGCGCTTCGGTGTGGAGCTGCAGCCTGACCGCGAAACGGTGGTACTGGCCGGATCGAAGGAAGGGATCGCCGAGTTGCTGGCCGCGCTCTGCGGTCCGGGTGACGTGGTGCTGGCCCCGTCGCTCAGCTATCCGGTGTATGTGCGCGCTCCGCTGATGCACGGTGCCGAGGTCCACATGGTGCCGATGGATTCGGCCAATCGCTGGCAGCTCGATCTGGAGAGCATTCCGGCAGCGGTGCTGGCGCGTGCACGAGTGCTGATCGCCAACTACCCCAACAACCCGACGGGCGCGGTGGCCACGCTCGACGACCTGGCGGTGCTGGTGGAGTTCGCGAGTCGGCATGACCTCGTGTTGCTGCACGACCTGGCCTACTCCGAACTGACCTTCGATGGCTACGTGCCGCCGAGCGTGTTTGAAGTGCCGGGGGCGAAGACGGTGGCGGTGGAGTTCCACTCCTGCTCCAAGTCGTTCAACATGGCCGGCATGCGCGTCGGCTTCGTGGTGGGCCGTGCCGATGCACTCGACGCGCTGCTCTCGTATCGCGCCAACGTGGGCTATGGGGTATCGATGCCGATTCAGCACGCGGCAGCATATGCGCTCGACCACGTCGTGGAACTGACGGCGCCGATCATTGCCGAGTACCGGAGCCGCCGCGATGCGCTGTATGCGGCGCTGCAACAGGGTGGCTGGGACGTGACGCCGCCACAGGCTGCGATGTACGCCTGGCTGCCACTCCCCGAGGGCGTCGACGCATGGGACGCGGTGGAGCGGGTGCTGACGGAAGCGCAGGTGATGATCACGCCGGGCCTCGCATTCGGCGAGGCAGGCGCGCGCTACTTCCGTCTCTCGCTGGTGGCGCCCGCCGACCAGCTCAGCGCCGCCGCCACGCGCATCACGCAGGTCCTCGGTAACGTGCCGGCCGGGGTGCGCTGACGACGGCAGAGCACATCACGGAGACTTGGAGACTCGGGGACACCGGAGAGTGTCGGTTTCGTACGGAGGTTGGTGAAGGCTACACAGGATACGTGTCGGCATCGACGTGATTTGTCTCCGTTGAGCCGATCTGTCGCTGCCTCACGATGATCAGTGACTTCTCCGAGCCACAGCGCCTCCGTGGCCCCACGTTTTGCGGTTCCGGCGGATCGGCACAATTCATCGAGTGATGCGCTCGAACGTCAGCCTTCGATGAGGTGCGGGACGAACTGCGACAGGTTGTCGGTGATGAGGCGCTGGGATTCGCGGATGCCGATGCCGGCGGCTTCCTGACCGATGATCCATGAGCCGACGATCGCATGCTGGCCGTCGAACTTCGGGATCGACGCCAGCGACTGATACACGTAGCCCTCGACGCCGTAGTCGCCCTGTGATTCCATGAGCGTCTGGTCGAACATGGTCACCGTCACATTGGCGCCCTCACGCGAGAGCAGCGGTTTGCGCACGTAGGCATCCCAGGTGAGCGTCTCGGCGATGTCGAGCGAGGCCGGCAGCAGGTACGGGCTGTCGGGAAACAGCTCCCAGAGAATGGCGAGCATGCCCTTGTTCGACAGCAGCATCTTCCAGATCGGTTCGATCCATTGCATGCGCGTGCCCTGCTGCAGCAGCGCCTGCACGAAGCGCTCATCTTCGGCGACGATCCATTCCCACGGATAGAGCTTGAAGATCGACTCGATGACCCGATCGTCGGCGTCGGTAAAGAAGCCGTCGGTGGTGACGCCGATCTGGTCCATCGTGAGCGTGTCGCACGACAGGCCCGCCTGCTGCGCGGTATCGCGCAGGTAGGCGAGCGTCATGCCGTCCTCGATGTCGTCCATGCCGGCGAAGTGCACCCGCTCACCCTGCAGAAACGGCAGCAGCGCCTTCCACTGCTCGATCAGGCGATCATGGATCGAATTGAACTGGTCCCCGGCGGGAAACTGCTCCTTCAGCCAGAACCACTGCACCACGCTCGCCTCGACCAGTGACGTGGGCGTGTCGGCGTTGTACTCCAGCAGCTTCGGCGGTCCGAGTCCGTCGTAGGCCAGGTCGAAGCGCCCGTAGATCGACGGCGGCTCCTGCTCCCACGCCGCCTCGATCAGCGGGATCACATGCGCGGGAATGCCGAGCCGCAGAAAGTGCCGCTCGTCGATGATGTGCTGGACGGCGTCGAGGCACATGGCGTGCAGCTGGTTGGTGGCATGCTCGAGCTTCAGCACCTCGTCCATCGTGAAGCTGTAGTGCGCCGATTCGTTCCAGTATGCGCCTTTTGCCGAGTGCCAGGCCAGACCAAGTGCCTCGACCTTCTTCTGCCAGTCGGCCCGTGGCGGATGCGCGACGCGCTTCATTCCGGTGACCCCCACTGGCAGCTCAGCGTGTCGCCTCGGTTCAGCTGAACGAAGCGGTCGACGGACAGGGCGCAGACGAGCCCAGTGGTGCCGATCGCCTCCCGCGCCGGAGCGAGGAACTCGTAGCCGTTGTCATCCACGACCTTGACGTCACGGCTCTGGAGCTCGCGGACGGTATCGACCGTGATGGACGCGGCCAGCGCCAGCGAATCAGCGATGAAATCCGCCTCGGCCGCCGAGTCGGCCTGTGCCTGCGCGATCATTTGCCGATCGCGCTCACGCGCCGCTTCCTCGGCGCTGGTGCAAGCGGCGAGTGTCAGCACGAGCAGCCATTTGACGCGACGCACGATCACCCGCCGAGCGACGAGCGTCCGCGCCCGATGGAGCCGAACCCACCGCGGCGCACCGTGGATCCCGAGCGCGAGCGCGCGATGGATGCCGGCCGGCGCAGGATGGTCGCCATGCGGACGCCGTTGAGCTGCGTGCCTCGTGGTGCGAGTCGGTCGGCGTACGCCGTGGCGCGCCCATCCAGCGAGCGATAGGCTGGCTCGTAGACCGTTCGCGGTGCGGAAAAGGCCGGACGCCCGGCATTCAGTGCCCGCGTGTAGCCCGCGTAGTAGAACAGATATGGGCTCGGATACACCATCGGAATCCAGGCGCCGTGGTAGTGATACCCCTTGTCTACCACCGCCGTCTCGCAGATGGTGGCATTGAAGGTGGCGGTGCTGCACGGATCCACCGGCGGCGGCTCGGAGTCGCAGCCGGACACGCCGAGCACGATTGAATTGACGAAGAACAGCTGGATGCTCGTGGACTTCTTCATGATTCTGCAGGGTGGCGCTGGAGCGTCGGGCGGCTGGACAGGCACCACCAGATCTCGGACGTCCGGACACAGAATAGTACGGAGGAAGAAGGCCGGTGGTGCCAGATCGTACGAGTTCAGCGACGGGCAGCGTCAGCCGATCCTCACATCAATGGATCGCCCCCCCCTGACCAGCACCGACCACCCCGCACCCGACGCCGACGGGCAGCCGTGGAGCCGTCATCTGGCCCGGCTCTGCATCGCCAGCTCTGT
Source organism: Gemmatimonadales bacterium (assembly GCA_038249795.1). Classification (GTDB taxonomy): domain Bacteria; phylum Gemmatimonadota; class Gemmatimonadetes; order Gemmatimonadales; family Gemmatimonadaceae; genus JACMLX01. Next base: position 6,816 of record JBBSCZ010000018.1, read on the forward strand.
GCTCGCGATGGCCGTGCTGTCATTCGGACCGACGCATTGGACGCCGGTCGGAAACGTCTGGATCGTGGCGGGCTGCCTCGCCAGCACGATCGTGGCCTTCCTGCAGGCTGGGGATGCACGCAGTCTCTCCACTCGTCGCGGATGGCGCCTGATCGGCATCGGACAGGGGTGCCAGACGCTCGCGCAGCTGGCCTGGGGGCTCGTGCCCTTCACGACGACGCCCAGCCTCTTCGCCAACGCGTCCACGGCTGGTGAGGTGTTGGCATCGCTGCCCCTGATTGCGGGCCTGCTCCTCTTTCGGACGCGATTGCGACTAAGTGCCGAACGGTGGAAATTTGGTCTCGACATGGCGGTGAGCCTCCTGCTCGGCGCGATGTTGAGCTGGTTCCTGCTCCGCCACCGCGGGATGAGCAGTGTCCCGATGCCGGTGGACGAACTGAGTCCGCTGCTGATGTTGCTGCCCGGATTGCGGCTGCTGGCGATCTTCGCCTTTTCGTCGTTGTACGGGCGGCTGGGCGGTGCGAATCGCGATCGCCGCGGCCTCGAGCTGGTTGGTGCGGGACTCGCCGCACAGCTGTGCAGCGACGCGGTGCGGCTCTGGCGTCCGGGTACCGGCGAACTGGCCGCGGTGCTGCTCGAGGGCATCGGCACGACGCTGCTGCTGCTTGGGTTCCTGAACGCTCCGCATCGCGCGGCGCGCCAGCCGCTGCAGATTCGGCGCACACCGAGTGCACTGCGCAACTCGCTGTTGCCCTATCTCGCAGTGATTGCCGGGTCGCTGATGTTGCTGCGTGCAGCGCACGACGTCGATGCGACGGGTGAGGTCACGGTCTACATCGTCGCGATGATCGCGATGACGATACTGGTGATCGTACGGCAGGCGATCGTGGTCCGCGAGGATACCCTGCTGAGCAGCGCGCGGGCCCGGGAGGCGAGCGAAACCCGCTTCCGCTCGCTCGTGCAACACTCCACCGACCTGATCACGATCATCGACGGCGCCGACACGATCCGCTACGTCAGTCCCGCCATCCGGAGAGTCTTCGGCTACGAATCGGAAACACTCGAGGGAGAGCCATTCCGCGCGCTGGTGCACGCCGACGACGTGGTACCGATGCTCGGCTTCCTCACCAATGCCACCAGGCCCGGTGCCAGACCCGCCACGAGTCACTGGCGCATGCGCAGTGCGAGCGGGTCGTGGTGCCGGGTCGAGAACGTCGTCGTGAACCTCATCGACGACGAAACCGTGGGGGGCCTCGTGCTGACCACGCGCGACGTGACACAGCGGGTGGCGCTGGAGGAACAGCTCGTACACCGCGCCTTCCATGACGAACTCACCGGCCTCGCCAACCGTGCACTGTTTACCAACCGCGTGGAGCAGGGACTGCTGCGCGGCTCTCGCAACGCACTGCGCACCGCCGTCATCTTCCTCGACCTCGACGACTTCAAGGAGATCAACGATTCCCTCGGCCACGCGGCGGGTGATGCGCTGCTCAAGCAAAGCGCCGAACGGCTGCGTGTGTGCCTCCGTGCAGGCGATACCGCGGCGCGACTGGGCGGCGACGAATTCGCCGTGCTGCTCGAAGAGTGCCACGATGACGGGGTGGAGGTGATGCAGGTGGCCGAGCGTATCGCGCAGGCCTTCGCACGCCCGTTTGCGCTCGAGGAGCGCGAAGCTTTCGCCTCTGCCAGCATCGGCGTGGCGCTCAGTCGTGGTGACGAGAGTGGCGAGGAACTGCTGCGCAACGCCGATCTCGCGATGTATCTCGCGAAACGGCGCGGCAAGGCACGCGTGGAGCGCTTCGCCGCGCACATGCACGAGGAGGTGGTGGAGCGGCTCGACCTGCTGGCCGACCTGCGCTACGCCATCGAACGCGAGGAACTGCAGCTGGAGTACCAGCCGATCGTCGACCTCGAGACACGCCGCGTCAGCGGCCTCGAAACGCTGGTGCGCTGGGACCATCCACGCCGCGGCCGCATTCCGCCCACCGACTTCATTCCGATCGCCGAGCAATCGGGACTGATCGTGGCCATCGGTCGCTGGGTGTTGCTGCACGCCTGCGCGCACGCACGCCACTGGAGCCGCTCGCTGCCGCATCTGATGCCGGTGACGATCACCGTGAACCTCTCCGCGCGCCAGCTCGGCGACGAAAACCTGATCGATGACGTGGCCAACGCATTGCGCGTGGCTGGTCTCCGTCGCGATCAGCTGGTGCTCGAACTCACCGAGAGCACGCTGCTCGCCAACAGCGAGGAGACGGTGGGCATCCTCACATCGCTCAAGTCGCTGGGTGTCCGGCTCGCGATCGACGACTTCGGCACCGGCTATTCGTCGCTCAGCTATCTGCACCGCTTCCCGGTGGACGTGCTGAAGATCGACAAGAGCTTCGTCGAAGGCGTGGCCAATGGCCCCGGCGGCAGCGCGCTCGCGAGTGCCGTGATCGGACTCGGGAACTCCTTGAGTCTGCGCACGGTTGCCGAGGGCATCGAGACCGAGGCGCAGTTCGCTGCGCTTCTGGCGCTGGGCTGCAAGTTTGGTCAGGGCTATCTGTTCTCACGGCCACTGCCGCCGGGTGACGTGATGCCCTTCCTGCTGACGCATGGCCAGCGCGTGGTGGACATTGTGCTGTCGCAACGCCTCACGCCACTCTCCGGCGACACGATCCGCTGAGCGACGCTGGCGTTTCATGGCCGACTAGATTCTCGAAATGTCTGCCTCGACGCCAAGCGTTCCACCCCCGAAACTCCTGCTGGTGATGGCGTTCGCCGCGTTGTACATCATCTGGGGCAGCACGTATCTCGGCATGAAGATCGGGGTCGAGAGCATCCCGCCATGGCCGATGGTGGCGGCGCGACACAGTATTGCCGGGCTCACGCTATTCACCATTCTGCGCCTGCGCGGTGTGCCGGCGCCGCGGCGCGAGCACTGGAAGGGTGGACTGCTCGGCGGGATCATGCTGCTGGTGGTCGGCAATGGACTGATCGCGCTGGTGGCGCATCGCATACCGAGCGGCGTGGCCAGTCTGGTGGTTGCCACTACACCGATCTGGATCGTGACGGCGGCCAGCACCCGTCCCGGCGGACGGGCACCGCTGACGAAGGAATGGCTCGGCCTCGCGCTCGGCCTCGTGGGCCTGGCGCTGCTCGGTGGGCCAAGTCTTCGTGCTGCCATTCGTGGCGACGCGGGCGGTCTCGACGTCGGTGCGATCGCACTGGTGCTGTGCGGCTGCATGTCGTGGTCGGTGGGATCGGTGATCGGGCGGGAAGTGCCCCGCCCCGACAATGCATTCATGGGCAGCGCGGTGCAGATGCTCAGCGCCGGCGCGGTGCTACTGATCGGCTGCACGCTCACCGGTCAGTGGTCGCAAGTGGATCTGAGCATGATCTCGCACCGCTCGTGGATTGCGTTCTGGTACCTGATCTTCTTCGGCAGCCTGCTCGGCTTCACGGCGTACGTGTGGCTGCTGCGCGTGGCGAAGACCTCACACGTGGCCACGTACGCCTACGTGAACCCGATCGTGGCGCTACTGCTCGGCGCATCCATCGGACGCGAGGTGATCACGCCGATGATGCTGCTGGCCGGTGCCGTGACGCTGCTGGGCGTGGTGCTGGTGGTGATGCCCGCACGCGGCGCCAACGCGCGCTGAGTTCAGCCGGCGGGCGTGGCCTCACGCTTCTCGAGCGATTCCCAGAGATGCAGCGTGGCGTACGCACGCCACGGCCGCCACGCCTCGGCCCGCGCCACGATGTCGCGGCGAGGCACGTCGGCCACGGCCATCGCTTTCAGAACGCCCAGGTCCGCCGCCGGAAAGGCATCGCGATCACCGAGCGCCCGCATGCGAACGTAGTGCGCCGTCCACGGCCCGATGCCCGGCAATGCGACCAGCGTTGCCTCGGCCTGCTCCGTCGGCGCACCGCGCAATGCCTCGAGATCCACGCGCCCCGTCGCCACGGCCTGTGAGACGGTGTGCAATGTGGCAGCCTTGGCGTTGGTGAGACCGATGGTGCGCAACGCATCGGCACCGGCGTCGGCGAGCCGCTGCGGGCACGGAAAGCCGAACAGCGTCGGCTCACCAGCGACCGCCGGCAGTGCGGTGCCGAACGTGCGCACGAGACGATCGGTCATGGTGCTCGCCCCCACCACGCTCACCTGCTGCCCCAGCACGGCGCGAATCATTCCCTCGAACGGATCGAGCAACTGCGGCAGGCGCAGGAACGGGCGGGCGGCGAGCAGTGGCTGCAGCAGTGCATCGCGACTCGCCATCGCCCGAAACGGTGCAAGATCGGTGTCGAGATCGAAGCTTCGTCGCACCAGCGCGATGAGCTGCGATGATGGCAATGCGGGCCGCGAACGCACGACCAGCGCCTGCGCCGCATGATCATGCTCGAGATCGAGCAGCACATGCGCTCCGGTGCCGTGCAGACGCACGCTGCGCAGGTATCGCGGGCCCTGCACCCGTTCCAGCGAGTCGACCGTGCGCACCACCAGGTAGCGCAGCGTCCATCGCACATCCACATCCGCTGGCAGCCCGATGCGCACGCGGCGCGACCAGACTGGCGTATCGCTCACGCTGCGCGTCGGCGGCGCACTGCGGCGGGTGCTGCGCCATCACCACGGGGCAAGGTCGCACCTTCCATCTGCAGCAGCGCCTTCTTGATCTGGTTGCCCCAGCGATATCCGCTCATCGAGCCATCGGCGTGGATGACGCGATGGCAGGGAATCACCACCGCCACGCGGTTGGTCGCGCAGACGTTGGCCACCGCACGTGCCGCACCGGGCCTGCCGATCATCGCGGCGATCTGCGAGTAGCTGCGCGTCTCGCCGTACGGAATGTCCATGAGTGCATCGAGCACACGCTGCTGAAAGGCGGTGACCTGCACGTCGATCGGTACGACAGGCGCGTCGCGATCGCCGGCGAGGCGTGCCGTGACGGCGGTCAGCATCGCGGCCATCGCACCGACATCATCCGCCTCGATGACCGCGCGCGGGAATGCATCGCGCAGCTCGGTCAGCAGCGTGTGCTCGGCTCCTGCCAGCGAGACCCAGCAGAGTCCCGCGTCCGTGGCACCCAGCACGAGACGCCCGAGCGGCGTGTCGGTGGCCGCCCAGCGGATTGTTGTCTGGCCAGCCGGCACGGTCTCCGGCAGCGTCATATGGTGCAAGGTGGCAGCGGGCATCGAGATCTCCATGTCGGTGTTTCTCATGATCACTGCCATCCATGTTTCACGCAACGTCAGTCGTACGATCGTCGCAACGGTTTCAGCAGCGCTCATCGAACCTCGAAGCTGAGCCGGAAGGTCCGGCCCGGCTGCGGCAGCCCGCACTGATCGTAGACCGTCCGGTTGCCGAGGTTCTCCAGTGCCATCGAGGCCAGCACACGTTGCATCAGCCCGCCGCGGCGCAGCGGGAAGGCGCGCGACACCGCCGCATCCGTCACGGTCTGCGCGTCCAGACGCACGAGCCGTCCGAGGTCGGGGTGCTGACAGAATTGTGCTCCCATGTGGCGTGCCATGACGCTGGCCCCGATGCCCGCCTTCAGTGGCACCGTCGCCGTCAGAGTGCTGCGCAGCTCGGGCGTGTGTTCCGGGCGCCGTTCGTTGCTGGCGCCGCTGGTGATGGTCCGGTCGTACACGCGTACATGCTGCACGGTCGCGTCGCCAGCGAGGCTGAATCCCGGCAGCGCGGGCGGCGACCAGACCGCCAGACCCTCGAACCCGGCGCTGCGAATCTCGTCACGGTTGATGCGACGGAAGCGCCGGTCGGGCAACGTGATGCGGACGACGGCGTCGTCGAGCGTATGGCGAAACCCCACGGCCTGCAACTGGAGCCCATACCGTTCCATCACGCCTCCCGAAACCGTCACTCCGGCTTCATAACCGAAGAGGCTTTCCGGCGTGAGCAGTGGATTGGGATCGAAACGATTCAATGCCCCGCTGTACAGCTCGCGCAGTGCAGGAAACCGTGCACGCTGGCTCAGCGACGCATGCAATCGCACCGCGTCGGAGATGAGTGCAGTGGCGCCGGCACGCCAACCCATGCGCCCCAGTGTGCCGAGGCTCGGCCGACCGCCGCTGAGCGGCGTGCGTGCCTCATCGCGCACCACGCCTCCGCTGAGGAGGAACCGCGCCATCACCGGCACTTCGACTTCGGCACCGAAGCTCGACAACTGCTGCTCGTACCGCACGGCTGTGCGCGAGGCGAGCTGCGCGTTCAGCGTTTCATCGTAACGGACGCGGTTCAGCGTGCCGCCAAGTCGCACATGCGCATTCATCGGCAGCGAATGCTTCGCCTGAATGCGCGCGATGCTGCTGGCCTCGTCGCCGAGTTCACGCGCGGTGACGGCGGCGAACGCGCGGGAGCCGTAGGTCTCGATCTCGAGCGTGTTGCGATTGGTGCCGACGCTGGCTTCGACGGCACCGAAGCCGAGCCGTGTCCGACGGAGACCGGTGCCCGCCGAGACGATGGCGAGCTGGCGCTGCTGTTGCGGATAGCGCCAGAACCGCGGGGAAGCGATGTGCTGTTCGGGAGCCACACCACGTTCCGCTTCGTTGGCGGCAGCGGTCAGACCCACAAACGCGCCACTGCCGTGGTCGTAGCGCAACGACGCGAAGCCATCCACCTGCCGCAGGTCGGTGTTGGTGCGCAACAACGCGTCGGTCGCACTGCCCGGATCCACCGCCCCACCTGTCACGCCATCACCCGGACTGCCGCCACTCAACGCAAAGCCGTCGCGCTGCCGATAGCTGGCGCCTCCGCGCACGCGGACGGTGCCGTTGCCGACCACGAGCGGCACCGCTGCGGTGCCGGAGATCACATGCCCCGCGAATTGATCGAACCCGGCGCCGAATCGCAGCGTGCTTCGCCCCGCAGAGCCCGGCCGGGTGATCGGGGCGTTCAATTCGAGCTGGATCACGCCACCCAGGGAGTTGGGACCGGCCAGCAAGGTGGAGAGCCCGCGTGTCACCGTGATGCGATCGATGCCCGTGGTGGGAAAGAGCGACGGGTCCATGCGATGATCCCAGCCGAGCGTGAGCGGCAGACCATCCACCAGGACCGTGGCTTGCCGCGAATCGGAGCCCCGTACCGAGAGCTCGACTTCGCCGCGTGAATTCTGTCGCGCGAGCACGAACGCCGACTGCCGGAGCACCTGCTCGAGCATGGGCGACGGCGCCAGCGGGATCGGCAGCGAATCAGGACGGATGAGGATGGTGGCAGCACCGCCCACGACCGATGGCACGCGCGATCCCGTGACCCGCACCGGTTCGATCCGTTGCGCCACCGTGTCCGACCGCGCCTGCGCCCCGGCGGTGCCGGCCGTCACCATCACAGAAAGAATGCCCGCGCACGTGGCACCGGAACGGAATGACGGCACGAAGCGCATGAGGGACGAGACGAGCGTGGAAGGGAGTGGGATGCCGGTGCAGACGTTGACGCCGCCGTCAAAGCCTGCGGCGCCCGCTGGAAAGCGCCGGACGAGGCAGTATACGCAACGCTGCTTCGGAACGTTCATGAATTATTCACATTCGCCGCCTCATCGATTCGGACCTGTCCGTTCGGCCGATGTTCACGCGCTGCCGCCGGCGGCACCCTTCTCCTCACGCGCCAGACAGGTCCCGCGCGGGTATCAGCCATTCGCCACACCTCATCCCCACCGATCATGTCGTCACTCGCCCACTTTTCGGATCAGCTCGCCGACGCCGTCAGCACGGCCGCCGCGAGCGTCGTTGCCGTGCATGCGCGTCCCCGCCTCGCGAGCACGGGCGTGCACTGGCGGGACGGCGTGATCGTCACCACCGATGCCACCGTCAAGCGCACCGATGACATCTCGGTCACGCTGCCGAGTGGCGATCGCGTGTCGGCCACGCTCGCCGGACGCGACCCGGGCACCGACCTCGCCGTGCTCCGCATTCCTGCCGGCCGGCTGCCGGTGGCCTCCCGCTCGGCGGCAGCGGACCTGCGACCGGGGCACCTGGTCATGGCTCTGGCCCGCACCGGGAACGATGGCCCGCAGGCCACCTTCGGCGTGGTGAGCAGCGTGGGCGAAGCGTGGCGCACCTGGCGCGGCGGCACACTCGATCGCCGTGTGCAGAGCGATCTGGAGCTGTTTCCGGGCTTTGGCGGCGGACCGCTGGTCACGGCGCACGGCACCATCGCCGGCATCAATTCGGGCGGCATGAGCAAGCCGCGCTGCGTCACCATCCCCGACACGACCATCGACCGGGTGCTCGACTCGATCCTCAATCGCGGCTACGTGGCACGGGGTTGGCTGGGCGCCAGCATGCAGACGGTCAAGTTCTCCGAAGCGGCCACCGCCAAACTGGGATTCGATGGCCAAGGTGGACTGGTGGTGCTGGACGTGGAACACGACAGCCCCGCCGCCCATGGTGGCGTCATGATCGGCGACGTGCTGGTGCGCATGGATGATGTGCGCATCACCCGTCACGACGACGTGATGGCGTTCCTTGGCAGCGATCGCGTCGGCACCACGGTGCAGATGCAGGTGGTGCGTGGTGGCGAGGTGGTGACCGTACCGGTGGTGATGGGCGAACGGCCGCGCGGCTCACGCTGATCCGCGTGCCTGACGACCGCCTGCACCTGACGCTGGGCGCGATGCCCGCAATGGTGCGGGCGCGCCTCAGCGCAGGCCTGGCCAGCGGCGGCAGCGTGGCGGTGGACGACGGACGCGCGCACGGTGCGCCGCGTCCACACGCCACACATGCAGTGTACGTGACGGAATGGATGCACGCCGACGATCCGGCATCAGACCGAATGGCGACGATATACCTTCTCGACGCCGGCGTGTCGCCGCCACCGGCGCTGCTGCCACTCGGCAGCCTGGCGTGGCTGCCCCTCGACGCCGACGCCGACGACGTGATTGCAGCGGCGCATGGCGTGGTGCGCGGACTGACGGTGGTGTCGCCATCGGTGCTCCCCAATGCCGGCACGCGTCGCGATCGCGCGGCACTGCGTGAGCGGCAGCCGGCTGCAGTGCATGGCGATGAAGAGCCGCGCCTGACCGACCGGGAACTCGAGGTGCTGCGGGCGCTGGCAGAAGGCCTGGGCAACAAGCACATCGGTGCGCAGCTCGGTATTTCGCCGAGCACGGTGAAGTACCACCTGCAGGCGATCTTCGCGAAACTCGGTGTCAGCACGCGCAGCGAGGCGGTGTCGTACGGGCTGCGTCGTGGAGTCGTGCCTTTGTAGTGTCGTGCTGGGCTTCAGGAACAGCTTATCGCAGAACATCGCGGCCGCGGAACGGCACAACTGCGGAACGGCTGACGGCAACGGCTGGGTTGGGGTCCGCGTGGGGCGGGGCTCGTGCTGTCGGTGCCAGTACATCCTCGCCGTCAGGCAAACGTGGATCGCGCGGGGGTGTGCGGGGCGACATGTTGGGGGAGACGGAGTGGCTGCGTATCCCCCCCCGACAGAGCGCCATGCGCGCGGAGTGTGTCGATGCTGATCGAACTGCGAAACCTGCGGAACCACCTCGCGTGGGCCGACAACGCGGTGCTGGACGCACTGGTCTCGGCGCCGGAATGGCCAGCGGCGGCGGCACGTGAGTTTGCGCATGTGCTGGCGTCGGAGGAGGGCTGGCTGGCACGGCTCGAGGGCCGGCCGGCGCGGGTGACGCTCTGGCCGGAGATCGACGCCGCCGAACTGCGTGCGCTCGCCGCTGATCTGCACCTGGCGTACATGCGCCATCTCGACGCGCTGACACCCGCCGACCTGCATCGCATGGTGTCCTATCACAACAGCGCCAACATCGCGTTCGAGACATCGGTGCGTGACATCCTGCAGCACCTCTTCATGCACGCCCAGTATCATCGCGGCAAGGTGAACCTGCTGCTGCGCCAGGCGGGGCTGACACCGGCCTCGGTGGACTACATCGGCTTCATCCGCGGCTTCCCCACCGCCGTGACCCCAATCGCTACGCACAGCTGAGCTTTCGCCTGACTCAGGCAACGGCAACGGCAACGGCAACGGCAACGGCAACGGCAACGGCAACGGCAACGGCAACGGCAACAGCAACGGAAACGGCAACGGCAACGGCAACAGCAACGGCAACGGCAAAAGCAACAGCAACAGCAACAGCAACTCCCCTCACACGGAGCCGCAGAACCGCGGAGGGTTCCGCCCGTGAGCGGCAGTCGGCGCAGGGCCGATGCTGGGAGAAGCTGTGGGAACTGCGTTTGCGAGACGCCGTTCCAAAAGCATTTGCAGTTCCTCCGTGGTTCCGCGGCTCCGTGTGAGGGGAGTTGCTGTTGCTGTTGCCGTTGCTGTTGCCGTTGGCCGATGCCGTTGGCCGTTGGCCGTTGGCCGTTGCGAGCAGAGTTGCCCGGGCGCGGTCCGTGTTTCAGACTTGGGCTGACGGCAGGTGGTCGCTGCCCGTGCTGCGTGCACCAATCTCTGGTTTCAACTCGCGATGACATGATCGAGGTTCGCATGCTCGGTGCACACGAGGGGCTTCGGCTGGGACAGATTGCCGTCGGCGTCTTCGACGAGGCGGTCGATCCGACGTGGTGCGCGGAGTTTCTGGCCGATCCGCGACATCACCTCGCGGTGGCGCTCGACGGCGACCTCGTGGTGGGAATGGCGAGTGGTGTCCATTACCTGCATCCGGACAAGCCGCATCAGCTCTTCATCAACGAGGCCGGCGTCGCCGAGCCGTACCGGTGTCACGGAATCGGTCGTCAGCTCGTGCAGACGCTGCTGGTGCACGCCACCACGCTCGGCTGCGAGAGTGCGTGGGTGCTGACCGAAGCGGACAATGCGGCGGCGCGGAAGATGTATGCCGCAGCCGGTGGCACCGAACAGCCGGAAGCCCCCATCATGATCGAGTTCCGCACCTGAACGGTGGGGCGGGTTGCGCCACGGTGCGTACCCGGGCAGCGTTGCAGCGACGGTGACGCCATCCGGCTGTCGCCCACCCCTCGCCGTGCCCCGGGAGTGTCGCATGGAACGTCGCACCTTCGTCTTGCACGCCGCGCTCGCGGCCACTGCCATGCCGGCCATGCTGCAGCGCGCCGGTGCCGCTGTGCCCTTCCGCATCTCTTTGGCGCAGTGGTCATTTCACAAGGCGCTGTTCGCGAAGCAGATGGACCATCTGGATTTCGCCCGGGTCGCGCGTCGCGACTACGGCATCGAGGCGATCGAGTATGTGAATGCCTTCTTCAAGGGCAAGGCGACCGACGCTGCGTATCTCGCCGAGATGAACACCCGGGCAAAAGGCGAGGGGGTGTATCAGCATCTCATCATGGTGGATGGCGAAGGGGCGCTGGGTGATCCCGATGCGGTGAAGCGTGCGCAGGCGGTCGAGAACCATCGCAAGTGGCTCGACGCCGCGAAGACGCTCGGCTGTGCCACCATCCGCGTCAACGCGCAGAGCACCGGCACGCCGGAGGAGCAGCAGAAGCTCGCCGCCGACGGCCTGCGCACGCTGACCGAGATCGCCGCCCCGATGCAGCTCAACGTGATCGTGGAGAACCATGGCGGACTCTCGTCACACGGCGACTGGCTGGTGGGCGTGATGAAGCTGGTGGACCACCCCCGCTGCGGTACGCTTCCCGACTTCGGCAACTTCTACGAGTACGACCGCTATCAGGCGGTGACGGAGATGATGCCCTACGCGAAGGCGGTCAGCGCCAAGTCGCACGACTTCGACGCCAACGGCAACGAAACACGCACCGACTACAAGCGGATGATGCAGATCGTGCTCCGCGCGCGGTTCCACAGCTGGGTCGGCATCGAGTACGAAGGCGAGAAGACGCCGGAACCCGAAGGCGTTCGCCTGACGCTGGCACTGCTCAAGCGCATGCAAACAGAGCTGGCTTGATCCTGGAGATCGTCAAACGCGAACTGCGAACTGCGAACGGCTTGACGCAAGCAGCCGCAGGCCGCTTGCGTCAGGCCGTTCGCAGTTCGATCTCACGCCGAGCAACAGAACTTTCGATTCCTGCGGCGAGAAGCTCCATGACGGCCAATGCTTCGGCGCCAGGGACGGGATTCGCGCCGGTGCCGAGGATCGCACCCCGAACGGCGGCGTAGAAGTGGCGGTAGTCACCGGGGATGCCGGGCACCGTGCGGGTGGTGCTGGTGTCCTCGCCGGTGACGGTGGTGAGGGTGCCGGGGTGTGCGTCCGCGCCCCAGCCGGCGTCACCCGGCGTGCGGCCCTCCTTCAGCGCATCCTCCTGACTGTCCATGCCCTGTTTCACGAAGCTTCCGGCGGTGCCGTGCACCGAGAAGCGCAGGTCGTGGGCGGCCATCAGCGTGGAGGCGTGCAGGATCACGCGGGTGCGTGCGTAGCGCAGCAGCACGTGGAAGTAATCATCGGTGACGCCACCGTCGCGCTGCACCGCGATGTCGGCGGTGATGCCGAGCGGTGGGCCGAAGAGCTGCAGCGCCTGATCGATCAGATGTGAGCCCAGGTCGAACCAGAGTCCGGCACCCGGGCCCGGCTGCTCGCGCCACCGCGAGCGCGGCTCGGGGCGGAAGCGATCGAAATGGCTTTCGAACTGCGTGACCTCGCCGAGGGCGCCGGCGGCTATCAGGTCGCGTAGTGTCACGAAATCACTGTCGTAGCGGCGATTGTGAAATACCGAGAGCACCCGACCCGCACGCGTGGCGTGATCGATGACGGCACGCGCTTCGTCGACCGAGACGGTGAACGGCTTGTCGACCACCACATGCTTCCCTGCCTGCAGCACAGCATGCGCCTGCGGGGCGTGCAGCTGATTCGGCGTGGCGATCACCACCAGGTCGACTGACGCGTCATTCAGTACGTCATCGAGCGCTGGCACCACGCGCACATCGGCGAGGTCAGCGTGCACGTCGTCAGGGCGACTCGACACCACGGTGTGCAGGTGCAGCCCCGGCGTGGCGGCAATCAGCGGCGCGTGAAAGACCTTGCCGACGAAGCCGTAGCCCACAAGTGCAACATTGAAGATGTCGGTCATTTCATACGGTCAGAGAGCAGAGGCTGATTACTTCGCGACGATCTCGCGGCGCCAGGCGTCGAGCATCGGCAGGCCGACGCCAAAGCCGGTGATTACCAGAGCGAGCACGATTGCACCCGGTTGCAAGAGCATCAGCAGGCCGGCACTGGTGAGCGCGGCGCCGATCACCAGCATCGTCTCCTCCCGACGCTGCATCAGCCGGCCCCACATCGCACTCGACCAGCGACGATGCACCGGGAGAAGCCGCGTCTGCGTCACCACCAGGCCCTCGAGCGCCCAGTCGTTCGTGGGATCGAGCACGCGTGCCTGCTCGAACTCGGTGTGAGCCGCCTTCACATGGCCCTTCTCGAGCAGCGTCCACGCGTGACCGGTGCGGGCGAGTGCATTGGCCGGGTAGCGCTGTGCGAAGGTGCGCCAGGTGTCGCCGGCCCTCGCATCCAGCCCGCGACCGGCCGCAATGGCCGCGCGCAGTGGCAGCAGCTCCTCCTCGTTCGCACCATGCGAATCGGCGTCGGCGATCGCCATGCGCGCCTGCTCCCACAATGACTTCTGCAGATACACGCGCGCCAGCAGCACATGTGTATCCGGCTCCTCAGCATCCAACGCCACCGCACGCTCGGCGGCCCGCTGCGCACCGGGAAGGATGCTGGCGCGAAGGAGGACGACGCCACGCGTCCAGTGCGCAAACGCCGCCATCGGTGCCTGCTCGACCGCCGTGGCGCTGGCAAGCAGCGCGCCAGTGGTGTCACCGGTCTCGAGCAGCAACAGCGCACGCATCCCATACAGCCAGGCATCGCCCGATCCCGCCTGAATGCTCACCTCGAGCAGCTGCAGGGCGTCATCGAAGCGGCCGTCGGCGATGAACTCGCCGATGCGGACATTGATGATGGATTCGTCAGGATGCGACATTGGGTCACCCGGGTGAACGGCACGCTCACACAATCTAGCAGTGGTTGGGCCAGCTGTCGGCACGATCTGTCGATTGCCCTCGAGAGTACCTTCACTGCCGTGCCAGAAACCACCTCCGACTTCCTCGCCGAACTGATCGCCGCCCGTGCGGCGTACGCGCTCCCGCCGCGGCTGCACGAATCGGTGCGCGACTGGATGCGCTCCGTGCTCTCGCTGCTGTTCCCGCACGCGGCCCCGGCCGGTGCCAGCCGGGATGCTGCCGGCATCCGCACCGAGTACGACGGTGTGGCGGCGACGCTGCAGGGACTCTTGCGCGACCTGCTGCCGGCACCGGCAGGCAATGCGGCTGACGTGGCCGACCGGCTGATGACGGCATTGCCGGATATCCGCATCCGTTTGTACGCCGATGCGGAGGCGGTGTACCGGATGGATCCAGCCGCGCAGAGCATCGACGAGGTTTTCCTGGCCTATCCCGGGTTCCTGGCCACCATCTGTCATCGCGTGGCGCAGCCGTTGTGGCAGGCACAGGTGCCGATCATGCCGCGACTCATCACCGAGTGGGCCCACGAACGCACCGGCGTGGACCTGCATCCGGGCGCGACGATCGGCGACCGCTTTGCCATCGACCATGGAACGGGGATCGTGGTTGGCGAAACTGCGCGCATCGGCAACGACGTTCGCCTCTATCAGGGCGTGACGCTGGGAGCGCTGCGTGTCAGCAAGCGGCTCAGCGGTGTGCAGCGTCATCCGACGATCGAGGACGACGTGACGGTGTATGCCAATGCAACGATTCTTGGCGGTCGCACCGTGATCGGGCGTGGCAGCGTCATCGGCGGCAACGTCTGGCTGACGCACGGCGTCCCGCCGGGATCGATCGTGACCCATGCGGTGCCGACCGAGCGGCTTCGCGACGACTTTCCGCTGGAGTTCGAGATATGAGCCGTGCTGCTTCCATTCTGGCGACCATCGGCAACACGCCGCACGTTCAGCTCACGCGCCTCTTCGGCACCCGCGTGGACGTCTGGATGAAGCTCGAGCGCGCCAACCCGGGCGGCAGCATCAAGGACCGCATTGCGCTGGCGATGATCGAGGACGCCGAGCAGCGCGGCGAGCTGCACTCCGGCATGACGATCGTGGAGCCGACCAGCGGCAACACCGGTATCGGTCTCGCCATGGTGGCGGCGGTGAAGGGCTACCGGCTGATCCTGGTGATGCCGGAAAGCATGTCGGTCGAGCGTCGGCGCGTGATGTTGGCGTACGGCGCCGAATTCGAGCTCACGCCGCGCGAGCTCGGCATGAAGGGCGCCATTGCGCGCGCCGGTGCACTGGCGGCGGAGATGGATGGGGCGTGGATGCCGCAGCAGTTCGACAACCCCGCCAACATCACCGTGCACGTGAAGACCACCGCGCAGGAGATCCTCGCCGACTTTCCCGAGGGGCTCGACTACTACATCACGGGTGTCGGCACCGGCGGGCACATCACCGGCGTGAGCGAAGTGCTGAAGCAGACCATGCCACACCTGAAGACCTACGCCGTGGAGCCGGCCAAGTCGGCCGTGATCAGCGGTGGCGCACCGGGGCCGCACCGGATTCAGGGCGTTGGCGCCGGCTTCATCCCGGCCAACCTGCACACCGCCACGCTCGATGGCACGGTGCAGATCACCGAGGACGATGCCTTCGACTACACGCGCCGCGTGGCGAGCACCGAAGGCATTTTCGTCGGCATCTCGAGCGGCGCCTCACTGGCCGCAGTGGCGCAGCTGCTGCCGTCGATGCCGGATGGCGCGCGGGTGTTGACCTTCTGCTACGATACGGGCGAGCGCTACCTGTCGGTGGACGGTCTCTTCCCACGCCCCGAAGGCTGAGATGCACCAGAGCTCATTCTTGCACGGCTGCGCATGATACCGCGCCGCCACGTGCTGCAGGCCCTGCTGCTCGGCGCCATGGTCGGTGCCTGCAACGGTCAAGCCGACGCCGCGCCCGCGCCACGCGAGACAGCCCGCGTCAATGGCCCCGCGCCGCAGTCCGTTCGCGGTACGGTCCACACGGTGCAGATGCTGCTCGATGAGGAAGGCTTCCGTTTCGACCCCGCGTACCTGACCGTGGCGGAAGGCGACGGCGTCGAGTTCCGCATGGTCAGCGGCGTACCGCACAACGTCGCCTTCGACGACCGTTTCATTCCCCGCGGATCTCGGGCGCAACTCGCCGCCAATCTCGGCACAATCGGTTCCCGCGACCTCGCCGCGCCGGTGGTCACCGCCATCGACTCGACGTACGTCGTGAGCACCAGTGGACTGCCGAAGGGAGACTATCTTTTCTACTGTGCGCCGCACCGCAGCATGTACATGCACGGCGTCCTGACGGTGCGATAAGCGTCGCGCTGGCTACCGCTGGCGTTCGCCGCGGAGCGTCAGTGCCAGATCGCAGATCACCGAGCTATCGGCACGCACGGCGCTGAGCCGTGCAATGGCCTGCAGCACGCCACCGCGGGTCAATCGTCCGGAGATGCGTGTGGAGACGAACGACGCCTGCGGACCGCGTACCGGTGACAGCGTCGCGCCCGACTCGAACAGCCCATCGGCACGCACGGCAGCGTTGAAGCCTTGCCCACCGACGAACTCGAATTTCAGCATCGGCGCACCGCGCACGTGGCGGACATCCACCTCCGCTCCCGGGGCCCAGCGGCGTGCCACATCGCTGCACACCGCACTCTCGGTCCCCCACCGCTCGGTGTAGCGCACGCGATAGCGACCGCCGTGCGCCATGGGCGTGAGGTCGTCGTCACCGATCAGCGGCACGTTGTCGTCGCCGAACCGCATCGTGCGACCGTCGCGCGTCACGATGCGATCCACGTCGGCCTTGGCAATCTCGAAGTCGAGGCCTGTCTCCTCGTCCTTCACCACGATGCCCTGCTGCTGGATGCTCATCACGCGTCCCTCGAACACGCGACCGGTGTTGAGCACGATGTCGTCACTGGTGCGCGGCACGGCACTGCCCACTTCCACTTGCGCACGTGGACGCTCGACGGAATCGGCAGCGGTGATGGCGTCGGGCGTCGCGGTGGCGGAATCGATCGTGCCGATGCCCGGCGACGACGGTCCCGCCGGTCTCGCGGAATCAGCGGATGCCGACATCGGAGTCACGTTTGATGTCGCACTGCGCGGCTCGCCTGCACCCGTTGGCGCAGCGCTCTCCGCCGGGTCGCCACCATCGGTCTGCCGTAACACCTCGAACACGAACACGACCAGCATCACCGCCATGGCACCGAGCAGCAGCTTCGTGAGCCGCTGTGCCTGCATCGTCGCCGCGCTCGTGCTGCTGGACGCCTGTGCCGTCGCGGCCGCCGCACGCTGCGCGTTGGCCACGGTCGCGCTGGTGCGCGGCGCCTGACGCGTCACCGGCGCCAGTGCGCGCGGCGCGGCCACCCGCGCCACCGGCACCACCTCGGGGCCGAGTGCAGCGGCCCACGACTCCGCCACGAATCGTGCGATCCCCGGCTCCAGGAACCGCTGCGTCTGCAGGTCACTGGCCAGACGTGCCGTGGCCGTGTCCCATGCCGCACGCGGCGCACTCTTGTCGGGGAGCGTGCGCAACAGGCCATCGTCATGCGCGCGCAGCAGCAATTCGGCCATCGGCATCGCGTCACTGCTCACGGCGTCCAGCAGCAGATTGCGGAAGCGGCGACGATCGGTGATCGGCCATTCGCGCGACGTGCGCACCAATCGCTTCAGCGCTGCACCGAGTCCGGCACGGACGTCGATCGTCGCCATTACGCCGACCGCAGCACGAGACGCCAGGTACGGCCGGCGCCACCGTCTTCGCGCGGCGCCACCTGCAACTCGAGACCATCCACCAGCTGCACCGGCGCGTTGCGCCCGATGGTGCGGCCATCGCCAGTCTGC
>JBBSCZ010000019.1:0-22402 GCA_038249795.1 Gemmatimonadales bacterium
AGTGCACCAACGTTGGTATTGATACGCATGGGACAATCCTCCGTGATTGATGATGGAGCATCCGTGCTCCAACCGGGACCGCGTTTCGGTGTCCGGCTCCCCCCTCAGTCTCGACTCGAACTGCTGAGACTTGAGCCAATGGACGCGTCTGCTTCAGCGGCATCCGTTTGCGTGCCGATCCTCGCAGGGACATGCCTCACGACATTTCGCTTCCCACCGTCGATCGCTCGCGGATCGCCTACGATGCGCAGGTCCGCGCCGCCGATCAGCTCCGTCGCCAAGGTCGCTACGACGAGGCAGTGAAGGCGTTCCATGCCATCACCGTGCAACACCCCACTCGCGCTGACGCCTTCAGCAACCTCGCCGGCATGCTGCATTCAGCCGGACACCCGATGCTGGCGCTGCAGAGCATCTCCCGCGCACTGGAGCTGGATCCCACCAGCACCGCCGCGATGCTGAACTCCGCCGAGATCATGAAGGATTTCGGTGAATGGCAGACGGTGCTCGACACCTACGACGCCGCGCTCACGTTGCAACCGGCATCAGCCACGCTGCGCTTTGCACGGGCGATTCACCAACTCACCATGGGCCGCTGGCAGCACGCCTGGCAGGAGCACGAGGCGCGCTGGCAGGTGCCCGACATGCCGCTCACCACCGTCACTCTCGACACCCCACGGTGGGATGGCAGCCCCCTCGACGGTCGCCACATTCTGCTGGACCACGAGCAGGGACTCGGCGACCAGATCATGTGTGCGCGGTTTGCCGCCGATGTGGCGGCGCGCGGCGGCGTGGTCACGATCCGCTGCGGCGCACAGCTCACGGCTCTCTTCGCAGCGCTGCCCAGTGTGCACGCCGTCATCAGCGACGCCGATCCGATCCCCGCGCACGACGTGCATGCCAGCCTGATGTCGTTACCCTGGCTGCTGGGTATTCAATCGCCATCAGAAATCAACGGTGCACCATACCTTGCGCCGGTCGGCGAATGCCCCGCCGCGATTCGCGAGCTGTGTGACACGCCGTCGCCACGGATTGGTATCGTGTGGGCAGGAAATCCGCAGCATCGCAACGATGCGCGGCGCTCGATCGCACCGAAGCTGCTGATTCCGCTGCTGACGCTGCCGGGCAGCAGTGCCATCAGCGCACAGCGACACGCCACGCCCGGGGCAGACCTGCCACCGGCACTGCGCGGCCTGCTGCGCGACGCCGGCGGCGCGCTGCACTCGCTCAACGACACGGCACACCTCCTCATGCAGCTCGACCTCCTGGTCACGGTGGATACCTCGGTGGCCCACCTCGCTGGCGCCCTCGGCGTCGCGACGCTGCTGCTGGTGCCGTTCGTGCCCGACTGGCGATGGATGACGGGCCGCAGCGACACACCGTGGTACGACTCGATCACGCTGCTCCGGCAGACCACGCTCTGTGAATGGGAGCCCGTGATCACGGCCGCACGGAATCAGATCGAAACGCTCCTCAGAACGGAACCATGAGCACATTTCTCAGCGACGAAGCCGCTGCCATCACCCTCTGCGCCGAAGGTGCGGTACTCAGCGACGCCGGCGACATGCCAGGCGCGCTCGCACGTTACCGCGCGGCGGTGCTGAAGGCGCCATCGCTGTTGTCGTTACATTTCATACTGGCCAACGCCGAGCAGCTTGCAGGTGACGTCCTGGCTGCGCGCGACACTCTCCGGCGTGCCGTGCGGTTCGCATCGCGCCCCGAGGTGGCCGATGATTTCGCCCTCGGCAAGGCGTTGGTGGATGCCGGCGCCGGCGCCGATGCCGTGAACTGCTTCCGCCGCGTTCGCTGCGAGCTTCCGAAGGATGCTGCCGCCGCTTCCGCCCTGGCGTCAGCACTCCGCGCCGCCCAACGACCCGAGGATGCATGGAGTGAAATTCAGCATGCGCTACGCATTGCGCCTGCGAACCCGGTCGCGCTGCTCACTGCCGCACTGATCCGACACGATCTCGCGGACTACGCCGGGGCGCTTCACTGGATCGAGCGAAGTCTGGCAGTGCGCCCCCACTCGCCCGCCACGATCGTCACCCGCGGCTACCTGCGCCATCTGCTCGGCGACACCGTCGGCGGCTGGCAGGACTTCGAGGCGCGTGCGCTTCCTGAACAGAGCATTGCGGCTAAGCGCTGGACGGGAGAGTCGCTGATCGGCAAAACGATCATCGTGTTGGGGGAGCAGGGCGTCGGCGATCAGTTCCAGTTCCTGCGCTTCGTGCGCCACCCGGCGCTGCAGACCGCGTCGCGCGTGGTGGTGACCTGTCAGGCCGAGGCCGTGTCGTTGCTTCGGGCGTCCGGCTACGATGCCGTCGCACGGGGCACGGTGGTCCACACTGACTTCTTCGTGCCGCTGCTGTCGCTGCCGCTGCGACTCGGCGTGGACACGGGGTGGCGCGCAGATGAAGCAGCCTACATCACGCTGCCCGACAGTCCGGTGCGCCGTACGAACGCCGGACGCAGACGGGTGGGCGTCGTGTGGTCAGGGAATCCGGCGCATCGCAACGACGCACAGCGGTCGATCCCGGCCAGCCTGCTGCACGGCCCACTGCATACGCACCCTACGATGCGATTCGTCTGCCTGCAGCATGGCGTGACCGCAGCGGACATCCCCTCGCGACAATGGGAGACGAATGCGCAGGGCGACTGGCTCGAGACCGCACGCCAGTTATGCACACTGGATGTGTTGATAACCGTGGATACCGGAATTGCGCACCTCGCGGGGGCACTCGGCGTACCGGTCTGGATTCTCGTGTCCCACGTTCCCGACTGGCGCTGGGGCGCATCCGGCAACGTCACGGAATGGTATCGAACCGCGCGCATCTTCCGTCAGCCGGCACGTGGCGACTGGTCTCGGGTGCTGACGAATGTGAGTGCAGCGCTCAGCGCGCTGGCGCTGTCGGACAAGGCGAGCGACGCGGCGGCGTGACCGGCGATGGCGTGAGAACGTCGTGACGACGCGGTGATCCGGCAGCGGTGCCCGCGTTATGCGATCGTGATCGGGTGATGCATGCCCCAGGTCGAGTCAGCGAGCACGACCTGCCGACCACGCCGGCTGACGCGATTGATGACGACTGGGCTCTGCAGGTTCGCACTGACGGGAACGCCGCCCTGGAGCTGCGTCATCACCAGCACCAGCAGCTTGTCGGCCGCAGCATGCACGCCGATGGCTGCGAGGTCGGGTGCGGGAATGTTCACCTCGAAGCCTGGCACCAGAGCGAATGGATCGGCCAGCAGAAACGTCAGGCTGGCATCGTCCACGCTCTGCAGCCAGACCAGATCGTCGCGCTGCGTCTCGACGAGTGCAAAATTTCTGAGTGTGATGAATCCGGGAATTCCGGCGGCGAATCGGATGACGGTATCGCCACGGATCTCGAGCGGGCCGAGGAGCACGGAGTCGAGGGTGTGCATATCGCCAGCAGCCATCAGCGCACTCATCGCAGGTAGTCCATGACGTTGAGGTTCAGCACCCGGTTCGCCGCACTGAGTGCGGCCTGATACGCCGACTGCGCCTGCGCGAAATTGGCGGCGGCATCGGTGAGGTCGATGTCGTAGATCATCGACCGGCGCACCCTGGTATCCAGTGTCGCCACGAGCATCTGCGACTTGATCGTCTCGTATTGATTCACGCGCGCCCCGGTCTCACCGAGCAGGCGACCCACCTGGTCGCTCGCGGTGGCCAGCGCCGGCATGGCATTGGTGATGCCGGGGACATTGTTGGCGTCGAGGGCAACGGACAGATCCCTGAGCGCCTGCATGACGCCCGAGTCGAGGAAGATTTCGTAAGCATTGTGGTTCGGCGCCGAAAGTTGGCCGTCGGCCACCTCGATTTGCGGGTTATCGAGGGCGTCGGTGCTGGCGCGGTACGGAAACGTGTTGATCAGCGGCGGCTCGAGCTCGCGAGTGCCACCGAACAGAAAAACGTTGTTGAAACGAGTGTTGCCAAGCCCGATGGCCGACTCGATGAGCAGATCCACCTCGGCCTTGGCCATCAGCCGGGTTCCGGCATTGGCGGTGGCATTGGCCTGCTGCGACGCCAGTTCGCGGGCACGCTCGGTGATGAGTTGCACACTGTTCAGGACGCGATCCTCTTCGCTGGCCCGGGCGATGGCAAGATCACCGTTGCGCATGAACTGCGCGTTGGCGGCGAGAGTGCTGTCGGCGCGGAGCACGTCGGCAGTGGCAGCCGGATCTTCCGATCCCCTCTGGAATCGCTTGCCGGTAGCCGCCTGATCCTGGGCCTTCACCAGACGCTGGAGATTGGACTGGATGTAGTCCAGCTGCGCCCGTTGCGCCTGCGACGTGGTGACCCGCATCTCTCTCGCCCCTTGATGATGAGACATTTCCAACGCCGCCAAGTCGGCAGATCGCGCTGGCGTGACTTGCACCCGCCGCACGCGGTTCTACTCTTGTGAGGTATCGGACGGAACGTTTTGCCGCTTGAGGCTGTGGTGCACGTGCGTTTGCGCGCGCGAGCCTGCCGTCGGGCACCGTGCGTCAGCTTTCCCCTCGCAGCTTCTCCGGCATGGCCACGATTCTATACGTCGATGATGAACCCAGTGTCGGCCTGATCCTCGAGGACACGCTGTCGCAGGCCGGCCACGTGCCGGTCGGGGCCCGGAACGTGCCCGAGGCGCTGCAGGTGCTCGCGCGCGGCGACATCGACCTGGTCATCTCCGATTACAGGATGCCCGGACTCTCGGGATTGGAGTTCCTCTCGCTGCTGCGTCGCGAAGGCTACGACGTGCCGCTGATCATGCTCACCGGCTATGCCTCGATCGAGCATGCGGTGGCCAGCATCAAGGCCGGTGCGGTGGATTACATCACCAAGCCGGTGCGCCCGCAGCAGCTGGAGCTGGCGGTGGAGCAGGCGCTGGAGCTGGTGCGCCTCCGCCGGGAAAACGACGCATTGCGCCGCGAGGTGATGGAGTTCCGGAACGAGCGGCAGATCATCGGCGACAGCCAGGTGATGCGGCGCCTGATGCAGACGGTGGCGATGGCGGCGCCCACCCGTGCCACGGTGCTGCTGCAGGGGGAGTCGGGCACCGGCAAGGAGCTGCTCGCCCGTGCGCTGCACGACCAGAGCGACCGTCGCGACAAGCCGTTCATCCAGCTCAACTGCGCCGCGCTCCCGGAAGGGCTGATCGAGAGCGCGTTGTTTGGCCACGAGAAGGGGGCCTTCACGGGCGCGCTGAAGCGCGTGGAAGGGGCATTCGAGCGCGCGCATCGCGGCACGCTGCTGCTGGATGAGGTCAGCGAGATGCGCCTCGACCTGCAGGCCAAGCTGTTGCGCGTGCTGCAGGAGCAGGAGTTCGAGCGGGTGGGCGGCTCGAGCCCGATCCGCGTCGACGTGCGCATCATCGCCACCACCAACCGCAAGCTGCAGTCGGATGCCGCCAACGGCCTGTTCCGGCAGGACCTGTACTACCGCCTGAGCACGATCCCGATCATGATCGCGCCGCTGCGCGACCGGCCCGAGGACATCCCGCTGCTGGCGTACCGCTTCGTGATGCGCACCGCTGCCGACATCAAGAAGAACGTGAAGGGCATCACGCCCGAGGCGTTGCAGATGCTGCAGCGCTATCCGTGGCCGGGCAACGTGCGCGAGTTGCAGCACGCCGTGGAGCGCGCCGTGATCCTCAGCAACGAGGTGATGCTCTCCCCCGACGCATTCGATGCGGTGCGCTATGGCCTCGACGTGGCGAGCAGCGTGATGTCACCGACACCGCGTGCCGGTACAGCGTCGGCGCGCAGCATGTCACCCGGCACGGCGCCAGCCACCAGCGGCGAGGGTGTCTGGCTCGGCACGCTGAACGTGAACGAGGCCGAGGCGGCACTGATCCAGCGCGCGCTCGAAGCGGCTGGCAACAACCGCACCCGCGCCGCCGAACTGCTCGGCATCAGCGTCCGCACCCTGCGAAACAAACTGAATGGTCCGGGTCGGAGCGGAGAGCACGACCAGGTCGAGGACGAACTCGAAGCCTGAGCACGTGGACCGCTGAACTGCCTGACGCAAAGGGACAAAAGTGACTGAAAGACGCAAAGCGTGCGGATGGGAACAGCACGAGCTCTGCTGAAGCTTCGGACGTATCTCACTGCTTCAATCGCGATACTGACCCGGAGTCGCACTGACGCATTTCCTAAAAGACCTTTGCGGCTTTCCGTCCGCTTTGCACCTTTGCGTCAGGCAGTTGCAGTTGCAGTTGCAGTTCCCCCAGCCGTTGCAGTCCTTTGCGCCTTGGCGTCTTTGCTTTTTGTGGTTTTGCGTTGATGCAGTTGGAGCAGTTGCACTGCTGCAACACAGCGTGATCAGGGCTTTTTCTTCGCCGGTGCAGCGGGTCGGCGCGTGCGGGCGGCGGCGGGGCGGCGGTTGCGGGCGCCACTGGTGTTGGAGTCGATCACGCGGCACTCGAGCGGGGCACGCGCGCCCTTGGTCGTGACGGCCGCCGCACCGCGACAGATGACGTCTTCGGCGCGGACCTCACGCGTCGGGATCGCGCCTTTGCGCGGGGCGGGCTTCACGCCGACGGCGGCGTACAGCGAATCGGGGAGATAGATGACGCCGCCCTTCATCACCAGCTCCATGCGGCGCAGATCGCGCATCCGCTGACTCGGGTCACCGTCCACCAGCACGAGATCCGCCACACGGCCCACAACCAGGCTCCCTCGCTCGGCGTCCTGCTTCATCACCTTTGCCGCGCCGAGCGTGGCGATGTGGAGGATGTCCAGGTTCGGAATGTTCGCCTCGGAGTACAGCTCCAGCTCGCGGTGCAGCGAGAAGCCCATTGCCGCGTCGCTGCCCGCGATGATCGGTACACCGGCTTCGTGCAGCCGGCGGACGAACCGCTGCATGTTGACGAAGCTTGCCCGGTACACCGGCTCGAGCTTTGGCGTCGCGGGCAGCCCACCCGCCAGCAGTCCGCGACGCGCGACCACCGGCAGGCGCTGCGCCAACGGCAGCGTGGCGTCGTTGAGCGTGCCGCTCCGGAAGGTGAAGAGTTCTTCGAAGCGGTTCAGCGTCGGATCGACCGCGACGTTGCGTTCCTCGAGCAACTGGATGAAGCGCATCACGCGCTCGCTGCGCACATCGATCGAACCGGCCAGCCGCGCCACGTCCGTGAAGCGAGCCACCGTGCGCGTGTCGATCGGCGAGTCGCTGATGAAGTCGAGGAAGAGAGAGTTGGCGTGCTGCAATTCGTCGACACCACCCCGCACCAGCTGCTCGGTGGTCATTCCGAACGGGACGAGGCCGCTCACTCGCAGACCGCGCTGATGCGCAGTGCGCACGATGGTCGGGACGAGCTGCGGATCGAGCGACGCATTCACAGTCACCTGCCCGTAACCGCGATCGGCGTAAGCGTTCACAGCCGCCTTCGCCGCATCACGGTTGGAGACCAGCACCGTGGTCGGACCGGCGAACGGGCCCGATCCGTCGATGACGCCCGCCATCATCACGCGGGGGCCGAGTAGCGTGCCGTCGTCGAAGCGCGTGCGGCGGTCGAGCACGTCGTCGGTGTCGGTGGTCAGATCGCGCACGGTGGTGACACCGGCCGCGAGGTGCAGCAGCCCGTCGTCGTCCTGCACCCGCACATGCATGTCCCAGAGTCCGGGCAGCAGCGACTTGCCGGTGCCGTTGATCACCTCGGCATCACGCGGAATCGCCACGGCACCATCGGCACCCGCTGCCACCACCCGATCACCGCGCACGATCACCGTCTGTGACCGCAACATCTTCTTCGCCGATGCGTCGAACAGATTCACGTGCACGAAGGCCACCGGCCCACTCGGGCGCCGCGAGAGCCGCCGGGCGAGTGCCACCGATCGCGCCTGCGATGCGGCGCGCTGCACCTGCACCAGCGTCGGCACCGACGGCTCGAAGCCACGGCGCACCACCATCTGACGACTGTCGCCGCTGGCGAAGAGGCGCTGCTCGCCATCCAGCCAGACGACTTCGGGCGTCAGCCCGAGTCCGGCGACCTCATAGGGGGTGATCCGGAGCGAACCACCGGCACCGGTGACGGTGCGTACCGCGCCGACCGTGAGGCGGGCCACTCCTTCGGGCAGCAGCGGGACGGTCTTCGTCTTCGAGAGCACGAGCGCGCGAGCCAGCGCCGCGACATCGCTCGGCATCGTCGCCAGCGGGAGATAAAAACCGGTGCCCGGGGTCACCCGTCCCGCCGCATTGTCGTTGCGCCAGGTGACGAGCGCGCCGGGCCCCGGCTGGATCATCTCGCGGATGGTACGGTGCAGGTAGTCGGTGCCGGCGACCTGCATCGCGATGGGAATGCCGGCCTTGTCGAGCTTCAGGGCCTGCGTCAGCGCGGGGCCGAGGCCCCGGTCGTGGTAGCTGTAGGTGGTGCTGACCGTACCCGACGTGTCGGGCCACTGCCGAAGCCGGCCGGCGGCACGTCCCGCGATCAGGACGCTGAACTCGAGCGTGTCACCGCTGGACCGTGTACCAAGTGCAAGCGGTGTGGTGTCACCACGCGGCACTGCCGCCGGCGACGCACGCATCCGGCTCGCCTCGCTCATCGCCACCGCGCCACCCGGACTGCCGGCGGAGGTGCAGGCACCCAGTATCAGCGCGCCGAGCGGTGCGGAGTTGGCCAGGAAACGGATGGCGGAGTGCGGCATGACGAGGGATCGGCGTGTGGGCGCGCGATGCCGTCATCGGAACCGCTGTGCTACGGCAAATCTGTAGCACCTTCCACGCCGAAGGGGCTCCGGCTCAGCTTCTTTCGCTTCTGCGCTGACCGAACGGCAACTCCCATCACGCTTCCGAAACGGCAATCCGCGTTCCGCTGACCAAGCTGCAACTCCCCTCACACGTACGTGACGGCCATCCGCGTTTCGCTCACCAAACTGCAACTCCCCTCACACGGAGCCGCGGATACACGGAGGAACTGCAACGGCTATGGGAACTGCGTGTAGCGATTGCAGTTCCCATCACTTTTAGAGCTTCTCTCACGCGTGGAGGCTGGCGTGATGCGCAGAGCCCTCCGTGATACCGCGCCTCCGTGTGAGGGGAGTTTTTTGCGGTCCTTGGCTTACGCTATCGTCAAACGAAAGCGCCGTGCCCGGTGAGCGCACGACCGACGATCAGCGTATTGATCTCGTTCGACCCTTCATACGAATAGATCGCCTCGGCATCGGCGAAGAACCTTGCCACGGAATGGTCGAGCAGGATGCCGTTGCCGCCCATCGACTCGCGGGCCAGCGCCACCACCTCGCGGCACTGCGCCGCACAGTACTGCTTCGCCAACGCAGAATGATGCTCCTCGCACTTCCCGGCGTTCTGGAGGCGGCTGACCTGGAGGGCGAGCGCCTGCATGGAGGCGAGCTTGCCGACCATCTTCGCCAGCATCGACTGGATCAGCTGGAAGCTGCCCAGCGGGCGGCCGAACTGGGTGCGACGCTGCGTGTATGCCAGCGCCCGCTCGTAGGCGCCAGCGGCACAGCCCACCGCAATCCACGCTACACCAACGCGCGTCATGCCAAGCACCCGCGCCACATCCTTGAATCCGTTGGCGCGCTGCAGACGATTCCGCTCGCTGACACGAACATGGTCGAGCGTGATGTGGCCGTTCTGCAGAATCCGCTGGGCGATCTTCCCGTCCATCTTTTTGACGGAGTAGCCGGGCAGCGTCGTCTCGACGATGAAGCCCTTCACCTGCTGGTCGGCCACGTCGCGCGCCCAGATGATCACGATGTCGCCGAACGTCGAATTCCCGATCCAGCGCTTCTCACCACTCAGGATCCACTCGTCACCATCGCGCCGGCAAGTAGTCGTTATCCCGCCAGCAACGCCAGAACCGACATCCGGCTCCGTCAGTCCGAACGCGCCCAGCACCTCCCACTTCCGCATCCGGGGCAGCCACTCCTCCTGCTGCTCCCTCGAGCCGCACAGCAGAATCGAACCGAACGCCAACCCGCCGTGCACACCCAGAAAGGTCGCGAACGAACAATCGACGCGAGCGAGCTCCATCGTCAGAATCCCTTCGGCCACCGAATCGTGCGACGTCGTCCCGTCGGCTGCGGTCGGGAAAATGGACTCGAGCAGGTCGAGTGAAGCGAACGCCGGGATCAGATGGTAGGGAAATTCCGCCCGCTCCCAGTAATCGTTGGCGATCGGTTCGACCTCGCGGTCCATGAACTCGCGTGCACGCAGCCGAGCCGACTCGACCGACGGCGGCAGATCACGCAACAGATGCAAGAAGTCGACATCGATTTCCGGTGCCGCCGGAACAGCCAACGTCGCCTTCGCGATCGACCGCTTCGCGCGAGCCAGCGCCGGGCCGTCCATGCGAAGCAGCTGCTCGATCACGCCGGCCAGCTCGGGACGGTCATTCAGGCGGGCCGCGACTTCGGCCACACGCGGGTCCAGCGACGTCAGCAGATCGCTCTGCGACAGAATATCAGTTGCCATGAATGCTTCCCTGCGCCAACGCAGACGGTTCGACGAAAATGAGGACGGCAGAAACATCGGAGCCGGGCACCCCGCACTGCGCACGACTCGCACGGCGGGTGCCCGTCACGCAGCGCCGAAGCTATCTCGAGAAGACGCCTGAGATAGAACTGCGGTCTCACCGTCCCGTTCCATTCCCCGGCACCGCTCAGCGGCAACTCTCGCCCCGTCGCAGTCGGCACAAACTGCCGGATCAGCTGGCTCTGCCGCGTCCGAACGACGTGTGCGACACCCCTGAGGGACCCGGCACGAAAAACGTAAGACGTTGTCAGCAAGACAGTTACATCGACGTACAGATCGGCGCGCCGCCTCCGGTCCCGACTGGCATCGGCCGTGCTTTTCCATGACCCCGACGCGTGGCCTCTCACCTCCGCACCGGAACATGGCGCTCTTCAACTTCGTCAATCGGGTTTCCTCGGCCGGCTCCCTCGTGGAGGCCATGGACCGCAGCGCCCAGCGGCACCGGCTCATCGCCGACCGCGTCGCCAATGCGACACTGGTGAACAAGGATGGCTTCGCTCTCCCTCCGGGAAGCACGGCGGCTTCCGCCGTCTCCGGTGAACGCGGGGTGGTGGACACCGAACAGGAAATGGCGGCACTCGCCAACGAACAGCTCTACTTCGAGACCGCCGCCACGCGCCTGAAGAGCACGTACGACACGATCCGCCGCGCCATCAGGGATCGCTGACCATGCCGAAACTTCCCGGCCTGCTGCCCCTGGTGGGCGGCCCGGCGATCCGCCCGATGTTCCGCGCACTCGGCATCGCCGCCAGCGGCATGGCGGCCCAGCGCACGCGCATCGAGGTCGCCGCCAGCAACATCGCCAACTCCGACGTCACCCGCGGTGTCGACGGCAAGGCGTACAACCGTCGCGTGGTCCAGCTGCGCCCCGCCACCAGTGACGAGCGCGAGCAGAGCTTCCGCTTTCCGAATCAGTTGCCGTTCACGAAGGCTCCATTCGGCACCTCGCAGTTCAACGTGCCAGCCCCGGCCGCGTCGTCGCTGCCGACCACCGTCGACGATCCGAACTACGGCGTCACCGTCCAGGGCATCCAGGAGGACACCACACCTGGCGCCAAGGTGCACATCCCAGGTCACCCCGACGCGGATGCCGAGGGCTACGTGACGCTGTCGAACGTGTCCCGAACCAACGAGCTGGTGGACCTGCTCGATGCGCGCCGTGTGTTCGAGGCCAACGCGACCGTCTTCCAGTCGGCGAAGCAGATCCTCCGCAAGTCGCTGGAGCTCTGAGCATGGCTCTCACAGCTCTCACCGCGCAGCTCCCCGGCACGCTGCCCGATCTGTTCCGTCGCCCCGAGAGTGCGCCGGCGCGCACCGACGATGGGATGTCGAGCGGCACATCGGCCACCGCCACCACGACGATGCACGCCGACGAGTCGCGCGCGCAGGCCGCCCGGATCGCCGATGACACCACCCGGATGCTGGCGAGACACGCCGCACTCGGTCCGCTGACCTATGGCCGCAGCATGATGTCGGCCGCCGCCCCCGCTGCCGCACCGATCGGCATGCGTGGCGCACATCTCGACGTTCGAGGCTGAACCAATGACGATCGATCGATTCGGTGCCTTTGCACAGCGCGTGGCGGAGTTCGGCCTTCCCGGCGAAGGCGGACGGTCCGTGCCGGTCATGCCCGAGCCCGGCGCTGGCGGGAGCTTTGGTGACACGCTGACGCGAGCCGTGAACGAAGTGAGCGCCGCGCAGGAGGTGAGCAGTGAGACCACGCGCCGCTTCCTGAACGGTGAACAG
The DNA here is from genome assembly GCA_038249795.1 of Gemmatimonadales bacterium. Classification (GTDB taxonomy): domain Bacteria; phylum Gemmatimonadota; class Gemmatimonadetes; order Gemmatimonadales; family Gemmatimonadaceae; genus JACMLX01. Next base: position 12,239 of record JBBSCZ010000019.1, read on the forward strand.
GTGGAGTTGCACCAGGTCATGTCCGCAGCGGCCGAATCCGGGATCGCGCTCGACACCATGATCGAGCTGCGCAACAAGGTCATTGATGCCTACCGGACGCTGATGTCCATGCAGAGCTGATCGCAATGCCCCCCGCGATGGAGCAGATGATCGAGAAGCTCGGCGGAGCGCGCCGCGTCGGCATCGTCGGCGTGGGCGTGATCGCTTTGCTCGCGATCCTCGGCGTGTCTCGCTGGGCGACGCGGCCCGAGATGGTGCCGGCGTTCAGCGGCGTGCCACTCGAGAACGTCGGCAAGATGACCGAGGCGCTCGATGGGGCCGGTGTGCGTTATGAATTGGAGCGGGGCGGCACCGACGTGATGGTCGCGGCGACCGACCTGGCGCGCGCCCGCGTGGTGCTCGCCTCGGCGGGGCTGCCGGCGCAGGGTCGTCCGGGCATGGAGCTGTTCGACCAGCCCAGCTGGGGCATGACCGACTTCGCACAGAAGATCAACTATCGTCGCGCGCTCGAAGGTGAGCTGGAGCGAACGATCAGCACGATGAAGGGGATCGAGCGCGCGCAGGTGCACCTCGCGATCAAGGAAACGCAGGCCTTCCGCCGCGCCGGCGATGCACCGGCCGAGGCGAGCGTGGTCGTCAAGCTGCGTAACGGGCAGCGTCCCGAGGCCGACGTGGTGCGCGGCATCTCACAGCTCGTCGCCAGCAGCATCGACAACCTCGAGGCGCAACGCGTGGCGGTGCTGGATGATGGCGGTCGCCTGCTCTCGCGCATGCTCGACGCCAACGATCCGGCATCACTCAGCAGCGCGCAGCTCGAGCAGCAGCGCGCGGTGGAAAACCATCTCGCCGAGAAGGCTGCGGCAATGGTCTCGCAGATCGTCGGCAACGGCAATGCCACGGTGAGCGTGGCGGCCGATCTGAGCTTCGATCAGGTCGAGCGCATGTCGCAGGTCGTGGACCCTGAGAAGCAGGCGCTCAGCACCGAGCAGAAGGCGGAAATCACGCCGGGTACCGATGGCGGTGCCGGCTCCACCAACGTGGCGTCGAGCTACGACAACTCACGCACCGTGGAGACGATCAAGTCGGCCACCGGCGTGGTGAAGCGTCTGACGGTATCGGTGCTGGTCAAGGATCGCGTCGATCCCAAGGGTGTCAGTCTGCCGCGTCCCGCCACGGAGCTGGAGCAGATCGAGGCGCTGGTTCGCAACGCCGTCGGATTCGATTCCACCCGTGGTGACATGGTGAAGGTGGTGAGCACCGCGTTCGAGGGTGTGACGGCGATCCCGCCCGAGACCACCGGCGAAAAGTTGATGCGCACCGCAGAGCAGGTGCAGCGTCCCGCGCTTGGCGTGTTCGGGTTGGTGATGGCGCTGGTGATCGCGATGCTGATGATGAAGAATCTCAAGGCGCAGTCGGCTGACGCCCGCGCAATGGCGATCGCTGCCGCCCGCCAGGAACAGCTGAGCAACCCCGAGCAGCCGATGGGGCAACTCGCCGAGACGTCGGGCGAGTCAGCACCGCTGGTCTTCGAAGCGCTGCAGATGCCGGTGAATCCGCTCAAGGAACGTGTCGTCGCGACGGCTGAGGCCTATCCCGACGTCTCTGCCAAGATCCTCCGGAACTGGATGCGCAGTGCCTAGCATGGTCCGAACCCGCGAAATCACGTTCGAGTCACTCAACGGGCGGCAGAAGGCTGCGTTGCTCTGCCTTGCGCTGGGCACCGACGCCGCCGCCAAGGTGACGCAGAAATTGTCCACTGACGAAGTGGACATGCTCTCGTTCGAGATCGCCCGCATGGACGACGTGCCCGGTGCGGTGATCGACCAGGTGCTCGAGGAGTGGATCGAGTCGGCCATCGGCATCGGTTCGCTCTCGAACGGTGGTGTGGAGTACGCGAAGGAGGTGCTGGAGAAGGCGTTTGGACCAGGCAAGGCAGCGAGCATCCTGCGCCGCGTGCAGGGCCAGCTCGCCGATACCGCCGGCCTGACGCGCCTCCGCCGCGCCGATCCGCAGCAGCTCGGCAACACGTTGCGCAACGAGCATCCGCAAACGATCGCGCTGGTGCTGGCGCATCTGGATCCACAGCAGACGGCCGCCATCCTGAAGGAAATCCCGTCGTCGAAGGGTGGCGAGGTGGTCTACCGCATGGCGGGCATGGAGAAGGTGCAGCCCGAGATGCTGATGCTGATCGAGAAGCACATCGGCTCCGAGACCTCATCGATGATGGCCGAAGGCACGGCGTCGGGCGGTCCGAAGGCAGTGGCCGAAGTCATGAACTTCATCTCCGGTGCACTGGAGAAGGAACTGCTCGAGGGCGTGGAAGAGCGCGATCCCGAGCTCTGTGAAGTGATCAAGAATCTGATGTTCGTGTTCGAGGATCTGATCTCGCTCGACGACAAGGCGATCCAGCGCGTGCTGCGCGAGGTCGAGGCGAAGAGTCTGGCGCTGGCGCTCAAGGCGGCCAGCCCGGAGCTCAAGGCGAAGATTCTCGGCTGCATGTCGCAGCGCGCGGTGGCGGCGCTGCAGGAAGAGATGGAGATGATGGGACCGGCGCGCATGAAGGACGTCGAGGCAGCGCAGACGGCATTCGTATCACAGGTGCGTCGTCTGGAGGAGCTGGGCGAGATCGTCATCGGCGGCAAGGGTGGAGACGATGTCCTCATTTGAGCCTCTCTTCGGTACGCCGAATCGCGCGCGGATCACTCCGCGTGCCGTTCCGGCGGTACAACGATCGACAGCGTGGATGCCGGCACTGGTCGGCGTCGCGACGGTGTACGCACCGTCGGTCTTCGCCGTGGAGTTTGGCAGTTCGAGCGCCGATGTGTCTGGCTATGCGCGTGCCGACGCCGAAGCGGAGGAAGCCGCCACGCGCGCCGCAGCCGAGAGTGCGGCAGCGGCCACACGGCAGGCCGACATCGATGCAGCCTACCGGCGCGGCGTGAGCGAAGGACGCGAGCAGGGCGAGGAAGCGGAACGGGCGCGTCTTCGCGGCGCACTGACGGCCGCTGAGAGCGCGCTCGACGACGTGCGTGCCGGCGAGGCTCGCTGGCTCTCGAATCTCGAGGAGAACATCGCGGCGCTGGCGACGGCCGTGGCGCATCAGATCGTGTCGCGCGAGATCGCGAGCACCAACGAGGTGGTGCTGGGTCTGGTGACGCGCGCCGTACAGGAATTCGGTCTCGACCAGCCGCTGTCGATTCGCATCAATCCGGGCGACCTCGAGTCACTGCAGAGCGCCGAGCGTGGTGCCGACGAGACGATGACGTCGATCACCACCGGACGCGAGGTCCGCTGGCTGAGCGACGCACGCATCGAACCGGGTGGCTGCGTGGTGGAAGGACGCGAGCGCATCGTGGACGGACGTGTGGACACGGGCCTCGAGCGCCTGTACCGCCGGCTGACGTACACCAATGCCTGAGACACTCGTCGCGCGCGAAATGACGCGCCGGATCGCCGACGTGCCGCGGCTGCAGATGTTCGGTCGCGTGGCGCGCATCGTGGGCCTGGCCATCGAGGTCAGTGGCCTCGAGATGGGCCTTGGCGAACTGGCGCGCATCACCAACACCAACGATACCCGCTCGGTGCTGGCCGAAGTGGTGGGCTTTCATCAGAACGGCTGTCTGCTGATGCCGCTCGGCGAACTGGATGGCATCGCGCCTGGGGCGAGTGTGGTGGCGCTGGGCCGTTCGTTCGGCGTGGACGTGGGCCCGGGACTGCTGGGTCGCATCCTCAATGGCCTTGGTCATCCGATCGACGACAAGGGCAAGCTGGACGTGGAGGAGCGCGCGCCGTTGCAGGCCGAGCCGCCCAATCCGCTGCACCGCGAAGTGATCGACAGCACGATGACCACTGGTGTCCGCGCGATCGATGGTCTGCTGACCATCGGTCACGGCCAGCGCATCGGCATCTTCGCCGGCAGCGGCGTGGGCAAGAGCACGCTGCTCGGCATGATCGCGCGTCAGGCGCAGGCCGACGTGAACGTGATTGCGCTGCTGGGTGAGCGCGGCCGCGAAGTCCGCGAGTTCATCGAGAATTCGCTCGGTGAAGAAGGACTGAAACGGAGCGTGATCATCGTCGCGACGGGAGACCAGGCGGCACTGATTCGTGCTCGTGGAGCGCTGGTGGCCACGGCGATCGCCGAGTACTTCCGTGATCAGGGCAAGCAGGTGCTGCTGATGGTGGACTCGATCACGCGCGTGGCCATGGCCTGGCGCGAGATTGGCCTGGCCGTGGGCGAGCCGCCAACCACGAAGGGATATCCGCCGTCAGTGTTTGCCGCGCTCCCGCGCCTGCTGGAACGTGCGGGCAACGGGCGTGTCGGTGGCATCACCGGCGTGTACACGGTGCTGGTGGATGGCGACGACTTCAACGAGCCGATCGCCGACGCTGCCCGCTCGATCCTCGATGGCCACATCGTGCTCACGCGCAAGCTCGCCAGCGCCGGGCATTTCCCGGCCATCGACGTGCTCGAGTCGAAGAGCAGGGTGCGTGATCTGCTCATCACCGACGTGCATCGGAATGCCGCCAACCTGTTGCTGCAGCTCGAGGCAGCGTGGCGCGAAAAGGAAGATCTGATTCTCGTCGGCGCGTATCAGAAGGGAAGCGATCCGCTGGTGGACGCCGCGATCGGCTTGCGCGACGCATTGCTGTCGTTCCTGCGCCAGCCGCCCGCCGAGAGCACGGGTCTCGATGATGCCGTGAATCGTCTGCGCCAGCTGCAGATGCGCTACGAGCATCTGATGGCCCAGCGGGTGACGGCAGTATGAGCGGCGGCCGCTTCAGGTTCCGGCTGCAGCGCGTGCTGGAACTCCGTGAGGAAGCCGAACGCGTGCGCGCCGCGGCGCTGGCCGAGGCAGAAGGGCATGCAAGCGCAGCACGAGAAGCGCGCGAGGCGATTGCGCAGGCGCGGACCGCGAACCATCAGACGCTGTCGCACGCCAGCAACAGCGGCAGCACGGTGGGTGCGCTGCAGCAGATGCAGTACATGCTTGGCGCACTCGACGTGCGGCTGCAGCTCGCTGACAGCAGCATCGTGACCGCCGACAGCCTCGTGCGGCGCGCGCAGGACGAACTGCGCAGTGCATTCCAGGCGCGACATGCGTTGCACACGCTGCGCGACAAGCAGGCGGAGGCGCATCGCGCCGCCGAGCAGGGTGCCGACCGGGCGTTGATGGACGAGATCGCGCTCACCCGATTCCATAACGCCGACATTTCTCCAACCGATTCGGAGCGCACCACCAATGGGTAAGCTCATCTCGCCGATCATCATCGGCTTCCTGCTCGGTCTCACTGGCGGCGGCTTCTTCTCCGTCTACCAGGTGTCGTCGCAGCATGCGACAGCGGTGGAAGCTGCGAAGAAGAACGGCATCAAGCCCGACACCTCGGCAAAGCGTGACAGTACCGGTGCCGACAGTGCGTCGCATGGTGCGGATCACGCGGCAGCACCAGCCGCAGACGATCCCGCTGCGGGTACGCCAGTCGTAGCGGCGGCGCCGGCAGCCGATACGGCGCACGCTGCCGCGACGCACACCGCTGCCAAGCCCCCTGCGCCTGTCCCTGCCGCAGTCGCGGCGAAGCCGGCGGCGGCAGCGGGAGGCAGCGACGCGCCGACCGATGCCGAAACCGCTTCGCACCAGCGGCGCCTGGCAAAGATCTTCGCGACGATGGGCGCCAAGGACGCCGCACGCGTGCTGGGCCAGATGTCCGATAACGACGTCAGCGTGATCCTGAATCTGTTGGGCGACCGCCAGGCTGCGGCGATCCTCATCAGCCTTCCCGCACCGCGCGCCGCCTTGTTGAGCCAGATGCAGCCACGTCGCACCGGAGGCAGCGAATGAGCAACCTCGTCCCTGTGATCGCATCACCCAAGGCGCGGATCGACACGCCGGTCGCCAACCTGCCCGATCGTCCCCCCGCTGGACCGTCAGCAGCCGACTTTGCGCGCTCGCTGGCGACGGTGCGCGGTCTGGAGCGCAGCGCCGCCAGTCAGGATCGTGCAGCACAGGCCCGCCTCGCCGCACGCCGCGACGATCGCAGCGATGAGCGTGCCGAGATGCGCTCGGCCGCTGAGCAGACCACGCCGGTGCGCTCGCGCGCTCAGGTGCAGGCACTGATGCTGAGTGGTGCGATGAAGTTTGCTGCAACACGGAGCACCGATACTGCCTCGACTCCGGCCGATGCGAAGGCCGTTGCGGCATCGGCACAGCTGCGCGGCGACGTGACGAGCACTGACGGCTCGCGGCTGCTGGCCGCCGATGCACCATCCACCCGAATGCCAGCTGATGTGCTGGAATCGATCGTTAACGCTCCGCACGCGGCGCCGGGTGACGACACACCGTCGGCGAGCGTCGCGGAATCCGTTGCAGATGCCGGTGCATCAACCACGTCAGCGGGTAACGCCGCGATGGTGGCTGCAATGCAGCTCGTGGCAGTGCTGCCGCTGCCCGATGCCCCGCCGGTCGTGGATCAGGGGTCGGACGACATGGCGGTGCCCGCAGGCAGCAGCACCGCTGATGACGCGCAGGCGGAGTGGAATCGTCGTCTGACTGCGATGCAGACGATGCCGGGCGACGGCGTACTGGTCGAGGATCACTTCGATGCGCCGGCGAAGGCCGCCGGCGGGGCTGCCGCACCGACCCACGCCGTGAAGACGGACGCCGTGATGACTGCAGCGATGCCCGCGAAGGAACGCACGACGACCAGCCCCACCACGCCGGTCGCCGCGTCAGCACCGGCAACGATCCCGCCCAGCAGCCTCCGCGAGATGGAGCGCAACATTGCGAAACTGACGCCGGAGTTTCGCGAGCGGCTCCAGCGCGTGATGGAGCGCATGAAGCAGGAATTCGGTCATGACGTGACCATCGTCGAGACGGTGCGCTCACCGGAGCGACAGGCTGCCCTCTTCGCGCAGGGTCGCACCACCCCGGGTCCGGTGGTGACCTGGACGCGCGATTCAAAGCACTCGAAAGGCCTGGCCGCCGATCTGATGGTGGATGGACGGTGGGAGAATCCGCTGGGCTACGCACATCTGCAGCAGGTGGCGAAGCAGGAAGGCCTGCGCACACTCGGTGCGCGCGATCCGGGCCATGTCGAGCTCTCGGCTGACGGCTCGGTATCGGCCGAGACGCTCGGCACGCTGCTCGGTGATCTCGGCGGCGAAGCGGGCGACAACGCACGAAAGATGCGCGCCGAAGTGGAAATGGCCTCGCGCGACGATTCGGCGGCAGCGATGGCCCGCGTGGCCAGTGTGGCACAGGTCGCGCGCATCTCATCGGTGGCGCAGGTGGCCCGTGTGGCCACCGTGGCACGTCCCGAGGCAGCAGGCGCACGCGCGGAATCGGGCGGCAGTGAGGCCGTCTCACCGCTGGCGGTCAGTGGGCCGACGCCGGCGTACATGGTGGATGGCAGTGCGGCTGCCCGCCTCGCAGCGCCGGTCGGCAACGTGAACATGGCCGATCGCATCAGTCAGCTGATGGATCTGCAAGCGTCGCAGGCGGCGAAGCCGATGAACAGCATGCTGCTGCGCATGGACAACGCCACCGGCATCGAAGACCAGATCCGTATCGACATGCGCGGCACCTCGGTGGATGCGCGGCTCGGCCTGGGCAGTGCGCAGCAGGCCGCAGATCTGGGCAGTCGCGTGAGCGAGTTGCGCGAAGCGCTCGAACGTCGCGGCCTCACCCCGGATGAACTCCGCGTGCAGGCGGCACCACGCACCACCGACAGCGTGAACTTCTCGCGCACGACTGCCCCTGCGATCGAGGTGGCCGCGATGCGCGCGGCCGCCGAGAGCCAGACGCAGGGCGGACCGCGCGATCAGGCGTCGCGTGATCAGCAGCACCGCGAGGCGATGGCCCGCGAGCAGGAGCGTCCCAACCCGCGCCCGTCATCCGACGATGCGCGCCACCGCTCGCGCCGCGAGCAGCCGGAGACCCGTCAATGAGCACCATCGCGCCGATCCTCCCGAATCAGGCCACTGCCACGTCCGCGGCCAACGCCGCGAAGTCGGCCGCCGCACTCGCTGAGGTGACCAAGAAGAACCAGGCCCTCGGCAAGGACGACTTCCTCAAGCTCCTGATCGCGCAGCTGAAGAATCAGGATCCGCAGGATCCTGCCGACAGCGCACAGATGGCGGCGCAGCTGGCGCAGTTCACCAGCGTCGAACAGTTGACCAATATCGCGCAGACGCTGGATGGACAGGTCAGCTCGGCGGCTTCGCTGCTGAACGAGGTGACCGCCGGCACAGCCGTGAACACCATCGGCAAGACCATCACCGCCAGCAGCGATCTGGTGGAACTGAATGGCAGCGGCAACGAGACGCTGATGATCACCGGCAATGGCGGCCCGGCGAAGCTCAACGTGTTCGACGCCGTCACCGGCTCGCTGATCACCTCGAAGGACATGGGATCACTGGCGGCGGGCAGGTCGGAAATCGTGATCGGCCGAGCACTCGGCACGCTCACGCCGGGTGTCTATCGCGTGTCGGTGACCAACGTGGACACCAAGGATCCCAGCGAGTGGCGCACCGCCGTGCGCGGTGTCGTCACCGGGCTCGAGTCGACCAGCAATGGGCTGCAGTACGCCATGGGCCGGCTGCGCGTGCCCCTCAACGCCATCTCCGAAATCAGCAGCACCAGGTAAGTCGCGCCGACGCCCTCTGTGGCCTCGGTACCGGCATCAGCAGTCGCGCGCATCTGATGCGCATTGGCACGATCGAACGCACGCCGCAGTCCAACTCCTCACCCCACCACACTCATGCTTCGCTCTCTCTTCGCCGGTGTCTCGGGCCTCCGGAACCACCAGTTCCGCATGGACGTCATCGGCAACAACATCGCCAACGTGAACACCGTCGGTTTCAAGGGTGGTCGCGTGACGTTCAAGGAAGGCTTTGCCCAGCTGCTGCAAGGCGCCAGCCGTCCGCCCGGTGATCAGGGTGGTGTGAACCCGGTGCAGATCGGCCTTGGTTCGCTGATCGGCTCCGTGGACCAGTTGTTCACGCAGGGCAACGTCGAGACCACTGGCGTGAACACCGACCTCGCAATGCAGGGCGATGCGTTCTTCGTCGTGCGCAAGGCCACCGAGACGTACTACACGCGCTCAGGCAACTTCCAGCTCGATGCCGAAGGCCGGATGGTCTCGCCGACCAACGGCTTCATCGTGCAGGGGCGCATGGCGCTCGATGGCATCCTCAACGACGCCATTACCGACGTCACGCTGCCGTTCGGCCAGAAGGTGGCCGCTCGCGCCACGACCAAGGTCACCGTGGCCGGCAATCTCAACTCGTCGGCTGGCGTCTTCAACGACACTGACCCTGACGGCACCGGCCCGCTCCAGCCCGGGTTTGGCCCCGCCACGCGTGCCGTCCCGGCCAACAACGGCACCTTCACCAACGGCACCATCGGCATGTTCGACGCGCTTGGCAACAAGGTCGACGTGAAGATGTGGATGTGGAAAACGGCGCAGAACGTCTGGGACTGGGAGATCGATGCGACTACGCTGCCCACGGGCTACACACTCGACGCAGGCACACCGGGCGCCGATCTCGGTAGCGGCGTGAGAACACTGGGCCAGTTCAGCTTCGATCCAACCACCGCGCTGCTCAGGCAGTCGGCGATCATCGGTGGCCCGAGTGCCGGCACCAGCGTCGCCAGCCCGACGCTGTCGATCACTGGACCCGGCGGTGCGCAGATGTCGGTGACCATCAATCTGGGCGCTCAAGCGCTCCCCCCCGGCCCTCCCGGCGCCCCCGGTGTCGTCGGCACGCTCGGCGGCCTGACGCAGTTCGCCGGTAACGGCACCGCCGTGCTGCGCGACCAGGACGGCTACACCAGCGGCCAGCTGCAGAACTTCAGCATCGACCGGCTCGGCGTGATCAGCGGCGCCTTCACCAACGGCGTCAACCAGACGCTGGGACAGATCGTGCTTGCCGACTTCAACAATCCGGCCGGCCTGCTGCGCACCGGTGACAACATGTACGCCACCAGCGGCAACTCCGGTGGCGCCGTGCTGGGGTATGCCCTCGAGGGCAGCCAGAGCTTCGTCACCAGCGGCGCCCTCGAAATGTCGAACGTCGACCTGGCGCAGGAATTCACCAACCTGATCGTCGCCCAGCGCGGCTTCCAGGCCAACAGCCGCATGATCACCACCTCCGACTCGATGCTCGAG
>JBBSCZ010000020.1:0-22003 GCA_038249795.1 Gemmatimonadales bacterium
CGGAGCAGCCTCTGCCGCGTATACGATACGCGGCATGACAGCCGTACGCAGTGGTGCGAAGAGTGCAGCGGCAGCGGCCGTCGCGCCGAACGTGATCAATCGGGCTATTCCCATCGTCCTCCTGGCTTCTGGTGTCGTCATTGATACCCGAGTGTCGGTCGCATGGGTTCACTACGATTGTGCCTTGTTGAGAGGATCCCGAGACTTCGCTGACCCGTCGTTCAGTGAGGCTGATCCGACGTGCGTACACGTGAAGGTTTTCTCACGTGCCGCGTAAGACGCTCAGATCAGGGTTGACTTCGCACCCAATTCAACGAGTCGACCAGCATCTGTTGCTGCTTGAGCGTGAGCAGACCCAAATCGAGGCGCAGGGCGTCGCTGACCCGCGAGGAGTCGAGCGGCGCGATGCTGCAGCGACCGATGATCGGCGAGGCGCAGATCACCACGCTGGCAAACCATTGCGGGCGTTGCTGCAATACTTGCAGCTGATCCCACGCCTGTGCCATGACGCGCCAACTCCGACGATCGGCGCTGTCACGCACGACGGCGGTGCGTGCCCACGCATACGCGCGCTCGACCGTGGGTCTGCCAAGGGTTCGCGCAGCCAACGCCGTCCGTGCCGCGTCGCGCAGCGCATCGGGAGTTTGCAGCAGGCCACAGTCGTCGAGTGCGACGAGACGATCCACGACACCCTGCAGAAAACGACGTGGCACCCGTGACATCGTGTCGGCCGAGAGGCGGATGCCGGTCGCGGCAGAATCTGCGATGCGCGACAGCCGTTGCAGCTCGTCGGGCTGCCGCAGTCCGCGGCACTGCTGCCCTGCACCAGCCGACGCACACGCGGCCAGCACGCCGACGGCGGACACCGTATGAAAGATCGCACGCAACGGTCGCATCGGGCGTCAGTAGATGTAGACGGACGCGCCGACTGGGATCATGCGATACAGCGTCTCGATGTCCTCGTTGCGCAGGCGCACACAGCCATGACTCACGCTTCGTCCGATGGTGTTCGGTGCGTTCGTGCCATGCAGCGCGTAGCCGTCGCCCAGATTCAGCCGGTGCGTGCCGAGGACTTCCTTGTAGCGACGCGCGTTATTGCCGCCGGGTGGGATGATGATGCGGCCACCGGCCACGAGTTCGCGCCCATCACTGGCCGTGAGCGTCTGCAGACTGCCGTCACGGTGCCGCTTCACGAGTTCGCTGCCCCGGGTCGTGATCACGCCATCGGCAACGGGAATGATCTGGCCACGTTTCATGCGCAGGATGCCAAGCTTCCGCTTGCCCGCCTGCTCGACGAAGTGCCAGTCAGGCGGTACCCATGCAGGAGAGGTTTCCTTGCTCAGCACCGTCAGCTTCCCGCGCGGCGTGTCGAACTTGTATTTCTGATTGCGTCCCGCACCGATCAACGTGCGGCCGCTGCCGCTGGCGACGCGTGTGCTGAACACGTCCGCGCCCGCGTTGCGAACCCAGAGCCGATTCTCGGCAAGGCTGATGATGACGACGGGCGTGTCGGCACTCGGCATCCCCGATCCGCGCAGCAGACGGATCGAATCGCCCAGAGTGCTCAGCGTGGCGCGTCGGTCGACTATGGCACTCGTCACCGCTGCACCGGAGTTTCGGGCGGCTTGCACAGCTTGCGAAGCTGCCCAGGTCTGCTGACCCTCCCAGCTTGCGGCACCGAGCGACGCGAGTGCCACGACCGAAATGGTCCGTCCGGGCCACGAGGCAAAAAATCCGATCGGCGCTGCCATCAGAACAACACCGCCTTCATGCCCTTCGCCAGATTCGGACGGATCGCCGCGAAGTCACGACGCGAGAGCAGAATCGTGCGAGGGCCCGGGGTTGGTGTCATGCCACCGAGCAGGACGGCCGAGGCGTCGCCCGCCTCGATGATCGTGCCATCGCTGAGCGTGACCCGCTCGACCGTCGAATCAGTCGGGGCGGAGACGATGCGTCGGCCCAGCGAATCGACGACTGGCGAGGCCGACTCGACCGGACGTAAGGCGATGCGCGCTATGGTCTGCGTGCCACGCTCAGGTGTGCCGGTGAACCGCGCCGACATCGTCCGGAGCGTGATCCCGTCGCGCATCAGCGCCAGCGTGCCGCTGTCCACCGCGATCACCAGTTGCAGCTTCCGCTCCGCGCGGGCGGCGGCACGAGCCGTCTCGAGAAGCAAAGACGCTTTCGTGTCCAGCACCGACGCGTCTAGCGAATCCAGCTGAGCGCGATTGGTGGGCTGGGCCGCAAGAATCGCGGCCGCCTCCTGCTTCAGCACGGCCCGCTGGCCCCGCAAGATCGGGATCGCGGCGAGGCCGGCTGCGATCAGCAGTCCGCCCAGTACGTAGCCCGCGGCGCTGCCCCGGCGGAGCGAGTTTGCAACTCTCATGGAACGATGATGGACTCGATGTCGAGAATCGGCACGTTCGTGGGTGCAGAGCGGCCGCTGCGCACCCGCGCGGTGATCTGAACCACCGTCAGCGGCGTGATGGCCTTCGCGTCGTTCACCAGCGCCGGGGGCAGCGCAAGATAGAGCATCGCGTTCTCGCCGACCGGACCACGCGCGAGCAGGTATGGTTCGCCCTCGACCAGCTCGCGGCGGAGGGCGTCGGCCCGCTGCAGCGCGAGGATCTCGACCTTCCAACGCACCAGCTTCCCCTTCGAACCCTCCGGATCGGCCCGAAGATCGGCAGCGGAAAGGGCGATACGCAGCGTGGAGTCCACCGGCAGCAGGTCGGACTCACGGACCCACCCTTCCAGCCGCACTCGCACCCACCCCCGCTCGCGGGCCAGCGGGATCACCGTGCCAGTCCGCACGATGGTCCCGGTGACCGCGCCATCCGGCGCAGTGCGGACCTCCGCAGTGCCAGCGGCGCGCAGGGGAATCGTGGCGGGGCTGATGTACTTGGGTGCCACGGCGGAGTCGAGCGGCTTCTGTGCGCCGAGGCTCGCCGTGCCGACGAGCCCCCCCGCGCACGCGATCATGCAGCCAGCCACGAAATGGCGTGCGTTCGATGGTAGTGCCCATCGGCGGGAGGTACATTCTGCAGTAGCCATACCCAAGACATTACTACCCGGCCCCATCCTGTATCCATGCCTGCGCACTCTGTCCGTCCTGTTTGTCTCGTCGTACTCGACGGATGGGGGTATCGCGATGATGCCTCCGCCAATGCGATAGCCCTCGCCGAGACACCGAATTGGGACCGGCTGATGGGATCGCTGCCTCACACGCTGCTCGAAGCGAGCGGTCGCCGAGTGGGACTGCCCGAAGGACAGATGGGAAACAGCGAAGTCGGGCACATGAATCTCGGCGCCGGTCGCGTGGTGGAGCAGGACCTGGTCCGCATCGGCGCCGCGATCGAGTCCGGCGCATTCTTCGAGAACCCCGCACTGGTCGCTGCCTGCCGCGACGCGTCCGCCCGTGGCGTGACCCTGCACCTCGTGGGGCTGCTGGGCCATGGGGGAGTGCATGCGCTCGACCGGCACCTCTTTGCCCTCCTCGACCTCGCCGCGCGAGAGCAGGTCGGCACCGTGGCGGTGCATGGTATGCTCGACGGTCGCGACACGCCCCCACACTCCGGCCTCGGATTTCTGGCCGAGACGCAGGACGAGATCGCGAAGTATCCGGGGCGCGCCGTGCTGGCGAGCCTCGGGGGGCGCTACTTCGGCATGGACCGGGATCATCGCTGGCCGCGCACTGAGAAGTGGTATCGTGCCATGGTGGATGGTCTGGGCACCGCCACCACTGCCAACGGCGTGAGTGCCGCGCTGCAGGCCTTTTACGGTGCCGGCACCACCGACGAGTTCATCGAGCCACTCGTGCTGCATGATGCGACGGGTGCACTGACGCCGCGCCTTGCCGACGGTGACGTCGTGATCTGCTTCAACTTCCGCAGCGATCGCATGCGCCAGCTCTGCGAGGCACTGACGTCGCCGACGTTCGACGGCTTCGACACCACTGGCCGCCCGCGACTCTCGATCACCACCATGATGGCGTATGATCCGACGTTCACCTATCCAGTGGCGTTTCCGTCGGACCAGCTCACCAACATGGTGGGCGAAGTGATCGCGAACGCCGGCATGACCCAGCTGCGCACCGCCGAGACGGAAAAGTATCCGCATGTCACCTTTTTCTTCAACGGCGGGCGCGAGGCGTCTTTCGCAGGCGAGGAGCGCCGCATGGTACCGAGCCCGAAGGTGGCAACCTACGATCTGCAGCCGTCGATGAGCGCCGAAGGAATCTGCGATGGCCTCGTGACCGCGCTTGCGACGCGCCAGTACGATTTCATGCTCTGCAACTTCGCGAACTGTGACATGGTCGGGCATACCGGATCACTGCCGGCGGCGATCGCGGCGGTGGAGACGGTGGACTTCTGTATCGGCCGCATCCTGGCGGCGGCGGAAGCGGGTGGTGCCCGCGTGATCTTCACCGCCGACCATGGCAACGCCGACGTGATGGTGGACCCGCTGACCGGGGCCCCGCACACGGCACATACCACCAATCCCGTTCCCTTGATCATCGTCGAACCCGAAGGTGCCGTGCCGCTGCGTGCGGGCGGCGCATTGTGTGATGTCGGACCCACCGTGTTGGAGCTCCTTGGTCTGACCGTGCCGCGCGAAATGTCGGGTCACTCGCTGCGCCTGCCATTGGTGACGGCATGATCGCGCGCCATCTGCGCGTCGCGGCCATGCTGCTCGGCAGCGCTACGACACTCGTCGGCCAGAACGTCGGTTCGACGCCGGTCGACAGTCCGTTCCGCGACGTGGAGAAGCGGCAGTCGGTGACGCTGCTCTCCGGCATCGCCACCGGCGGCAGGGACATCGCGGGTGCAGCCCCCCGGGGGGGCCTGGCGCAGGGCGTGCGCTATGATGTGCCGCTGGGCAGCAGTCCGTTGGACTTCACCGGCATCCTCATGCGTCAGGCAGCGACGCGCGACATTCTGCAGCCTGGCCTGCCGTTGTCGAATCGCGTCGGCGCCTCCGTGTCGGAGGGGCTCTGGATGCTGGATGCGGCGTTCACTCTTCGCGTCACCGGCAGCAAGAGCTGGCGCAGGTTGGTGCCGTACGTGACCGCTGGTGCCGGATTCCTGGTGGGTGCGGGCAGCCCGACGGATTCGTCGGGCTTCGCCATGGGCAGCCGCTTCGCACCCTCCGGCGGTCTGGGCATCAAGTTCGCGCCGGAGCGTTCGCGCTGGACGATGCGCGCGGACATCACCAACCGCTTCTACAGCGTACAGTTTCCACAAAGCTTTCGTGACACGACGCTGAACGTGCCGCGCATCGTCGGCGCGAACAGCGGAAGTGACTGGGTGCGGAATACGATGTTCACCCTGGGCCTCGTGCGCGAATTCGGACGGCGATGACGGGGCGCGTCAGTCTGCATGTCACGGTCGAGCCACGCTGACGTGCGCTCGCGCTGGCGCAGCGGAGTGCTGCTGGCGGGCGGCAGCAGCGCCCGGTTCGGCGGCCAGCCGAAGGGACTGGCGCCGTTCGGCGATGCACGGCTCGCCGATCGCCCGCTGGCGGCGCTCCGCGCGGTCTGCGACGAGGTCTTGGTGGCGGCGAACCACGCGGACGCCGAAGGGTGGTTTCCGGGAACCCGTGTGGTGCGCGATACGACAGCCGGTCGCGGCGGTTTGGGTGCGCTCGAGACCGCGCTGTCGGCAGCGCAGCACGAAACCGTGCTCGTGTGCGCGTGGGACATGCCATTCGTGACGGCGGAGCTGCTCGAGATGCTGGCAACCATCGTCGACGCGGGCGCAACGTGCTGCGTTCCGGTGCACCCCGACGGCACCAGCGAGCCACTCTGCGCCGCGTACGATCGCGCCATGTGTGCACCAGCTTCCACGTCGCTGCTGCAGGGTGGTGAACGGGCTGCACACGCGTTGTTTCACCATACTGCAGGAACGGTATGGAACGTGGACGAATACCTCGGTGCCGGCGACGCGGCGCGGATGTTCAGCAACGTCAATACGCAGGATGAGTTGCAGGCCGCGCGCGAAGAGCGTGCACCATGACCCCGGGCAAGACATCAACGCTCTTGCTCGCCGGCAGCATACTCACGGCCTGTGCGACCACCAACATTGTACCGCCACCACCCGCCCCGGCGCCGACTGGTGCGACGATGTCGGCTTTGCCAGCCGCCGCGCCACCAACAGCGCCACCAACACGCGCCCCACTGCAGTCACTGGTGGACTCCGTTGCCGCACTGCCGCAGTTTGCGAACATGCACTGGGGCGTGCTGATCGTCGCGCCCGATCGCGGTGACACACTGGCCTCGCGCAATGCCGACAAGCTGGTGATGCCGGCGTCGAACATGAAGCTGATCACGGCGGCGGTCGCGCTGGCGCAGCTCGGGCCCCAGTACCGCTGGACGACGACCGTCAGGCGGACCGGCACTGTGCTGAATGGCGTGCTGCGCGGCGACCTGGTGATCGAAGGACGCGGCGATCCGAGTGTATCGACCGCGATGCGCGGCACCGATCCGCTGATCGCTTTTGCGCCTTTGGTCGCGGCGCTGCAGGCTGCAGGAGTACGCCGCATCGACGGCCGTGTGCGCGCGAGCGATACAAGAGCCTTTCCGGGCAGCCCTCACGGCTTCGGCTGGGACTGGGACGATCTGAACGAAGACTACGGCGCCGGTGTGGCCGAGTTGCTGTTCAACGAAGGCTTCACGACCGTGCATGTCGTCGGGTGCGCGCGCGCCGCCAGGGCGGCGTGCGTGACGACGACGCCGTTGCGCGGCACACCCCTGATCCGCTCGACCGTCACGGTCCGGAATCGTAGCTCGGGCGCACCACAGCTCACCTGGTGGCGCGATTCGGCGGCCGTGCCAGGGCTGGTCGTGCAAGGGTCCATCGCCGCCGGTGACACGACGACGTTCACCGCCGCACAGCCCGACGTGCGCAACACGTATCTCGCGGCGGTGACCGAGGCACTGACACGCGCTGGCATTCGCGTTCGCGGCGCACGCCTCCCTGCAACGCGTGCCGACACAGTGGTGGTGCTGCCATCCGCAACGCTCGCCGAGATGCTGCCGGCGCTGCAGAAGCCTTCGCAGAACCAGGTCGCGGAGGTGCTGTACCGCACCCTCGGACTCGAGAAGACGGGAGTCGGGTCACCCGACAGTGGTCGCGTGGTGGTGGAGCGACAGCTGCGCGAGTGGGGCGTGCGTGACGAAGGTCGCGCGATCCGTGACGGCAGCGGCCTGTCGCGTCACGACTACCTCACGCCGGGTACCATCATCCGCGTACTCGATGCGATGCGCCGTGCGCCGACATTCCCGTTGTATCGTGACGCCCTGCCAATGGCCGGCGTGGATGGCACGCTGCGCACGCGCATGCAGACGTTCGCCCGTGGCCGCGTGCAGGCGAAGACCGGCACCATCGACAAGGTTCGTGCACTGTCAGGCTACGTCACCACTGCCGATGGCGAGCTGCTGCTGTTCTCGATCATCGCCAACAACTTCACCGTGCCGAACCGCGAAGTGGATCGCGTGGCGGAACTGATCGTGGAGCGATTGGTGAACCTGCGACGCGTCGCGCCATGAACGCGCGTCTGCCGGTGGAAGAGGCGATCGCACGGATCCTCGCCGCAATGCCGACACTCGGTCATGAGATGGTGCCGCTGCACGCGGCGGTGGATCGTGTGCTGCACGAGTCTATCACGGCGCGGTACTCGCACCCCGCGTGGCGCAACAGCGCGATGGACGGCTATGCCGTGTTCGCTGACGATGTGCGCGGCGCGTCGCCCGATGCGCCAGTGTCGTTGCCGGTAGCCGGCACGATCGCCGCCGGCGACGAGGCGCCCGCACCGGTATCGCGTGGCACCGCCTGGCGCATCATGACTGGCGCGCCGGTGCCTGACGATGTCGACACGGTGGTACGCGTAGAGGACACCGACGCCAGCGTGACCGTCGTGCAAATTCGCAGCGATCGCGATGTGCTCCGGAACGTCAGGCCGAGCGGAGAGGATTTCGCGGTCGGTGCCACCGTTCTGCAACCCGGAATGCTGCTGCGCGCGCCGCACATCGGTCTCGCGGCCGCGAATGGGCGCAGCACACTCGTGGTCACTCGCCGACCGCGCGTGGCGATCCTCACGTCGGGGAACGAACTGGTGAGCGTCAGCGAGTTCGATGAAGTGCTGGCGGGACGTCGTATCGTGAACACCAACGGCTATATGCTCGCCGCCGCAATCGCTGACGCCGGCGGCGAGGTGGTGGACCTGGGCATCGCGCCCGACGATCCTGCGGCCATTGCCGAGCGTATCATCGAGGCTCCACCGCATGACGCGCTGATCACCTGCGGCGGCATCAGCGTGGGCGCGTTCGACTACACACGGGACGTGGTGCAGCGGCTTGGCGCATCGCTCGACTTCTGGCGCGTACGCATGCGCCCGGGTGGTCCCTTCGGGTTCGGAATGCTCGACGCGCGCCCATGGTTCGGCCTGCCAGGAAACCCCGGTTCGGCTTTGGTAACATTCGAGCTTTTTGTGCGCCCCGCGCTGCGGCGCATGGGCGCGCAGCATGAACTCTTCCGCGAAAACATCGCCGTCACGCTCGGAGAGCCAGTCACCACCGCTGGCGGGCTCACGCATTTTCTGCGTGCCGTCGTGGATGAGGCGAACGTGGTCACGCTCACCGGACCGCAGGGATCGGGACTGCTGACGTCGCTGGTCGCGGCCAACGCACTGCTGATCGTGCCGCATGATGTGGCGTATCTTTCGGCCGGTGCAGCGGCGCGCGCGCTGCTGCTCCAAACCCGAACTCAACTGCCGGTGGAATCCTGGACATTCTGACGCCCGACGCACTCGAGGCCGATCTTCGCGGCCGCTTCCGCATCACCGAATCACCAGTCACGATCGCGACGGATGAGGTATTGCAGATTCTTCATCCGTCGAATTCCGACGATCTGATCTCGGAGCAGGATTTCGCCGTGGACGATCGTCTCCCCTACTGGGCCGATCTCTGGCCGGCATCGGTCGTGCTCGCGCGATTCCTGCGCGGACTCAACGGCGGCGGACGCACGCTGCTGGAACTTGGCTGCGGCAGTGGCGCCGTGGCCACCGCCGCCGCGCGCGCCGGCTTTGCGGTGACGGCCAGCGACTACTACGCCGACTCGCCGCACTTCGCACGCGTGAACGCCTGGCGCAACGCACAGATCGACATTGCCGCCGTCTGCGCCGACTGGAACACCTGGCCCGCCGACCTTCGCGGTTACGACCTGATCGTCGCCTCCGACGTGCTCTATGAACAGCGCAACGCTCCACTGATCGCGCGCGTCTTGGCCCAGTCACTCAGCCCCACTGGCGAAGGCTGGATCGCCGACCCCGGCCGCGTCGGCTCTGCCGGCTTCTCCGACTGGTGCATCAGCCACGCACTCAACTGCGAAACGGTGACCAAGGTGCAGATCGAAGCCGGCGCCCACGTGCACAACATCTCGCTGTACCGTATCACGCGATAGCGATCGGCTGCAGGATCCACAGCAACGACAAGATCAACAGCCTTGATCGCAGAACCGCACGGCCGCTGA
Source organism: Gemmatimonadales bacterium (assembly GCA_038249795.1). Taxonomy (GTDB): domain Bacteria; phylum Gemmatimonadota; class Gemmatimonadetes; order Gemmatimonadales; family Gemmatimonadaceae; genus JACMLX01. The sequence goes on from JBBSCZ010000020.1 coordinate 9,528, forward strand.
ACAGCGCCACAGCGGAACTGCAATGATTCGGATGTACGCTCGTGGGGCAGCCACCGTCACGATTCGGAGGGCGGGATTTTGGGGTAACTGCAGTTGCCGTTGCAGTTCCACCGAAAAAGGTGAGCCTCCATGCGCATGGAGGACCGCACGCGACACGTGCCCTCCACGCTTGCAGTTCCGCTGTGGCGCTGTTCAGCGGCTGTGCTGTTCAGCGATAAAAGCTGTTGCTGTTGCTGTTGCCGTTGCCGTGTCGTTCAGCAGATTCGGCCTGAGCTGCGACGCGACGACTTCGGAGATGTCCTGCACGGTCACGGTGCTGCCGAGGGCGGTGATGCCGTCGGTCATCATGGTCATGCAGAACGGGCAGGCGACGGCGATCGTCTCGGCGCCGGTGGCCACCAGCTCTTCGGTGCGTTCGATGTTGATGCGCTTGCCCACCTTCTCGTCAACGAACATCCGCCCACCACCCGCGCCGCAGCAGAGACCGCGGTCCTTGGTGCGGGCTGGCTCCACCAGGTTCAGCACCGGCAGTGCCCGACGGAGCGTCTCGCGCGGGGCGTCGTAGACGTCGTTGTAGCGGCCCAGGTAGCACGAGTCGTGATAGGTCATCGTGAGCTGCTTGCCATGGTCCGTGTTCAGCGGAACCAGATTGGCCTCGAGCAGCCGCTCGATGTACGTCGCGTGATGGATCACTTCGTAGTTACCGCCGAGCTGCGGAAACTCGTTGCCCATCTGATGGAAGCAATGGGGGCAGAAGGTGACGATCGTCTTCACCTCGTAGCGATCGAGCGTTTCGATCGTGCCCTTGGCCAGCATCTGGTACAGGTATTCGTTGCCGAGGCGGCGGGCCGGGTCGCCGTGGCAGGTCTCTTCCTGGCCAAGGATCGCGAAGTCGATGTTGGCTGCCTGCAGGATGCGCGCGAACGCCACCGTGATCTTCTTGGCGCGATCGTCGAAGCTGCCCATGCAGCCCACCCAGAACAGGATGTCGGGACGCTTCCCTTCCGCGAACACTTCGGCATACGTCGGGATGTTCAGCCCTTCGCTCCACTGTGCGCGATCGGCGGGGCTGAAGGCCCATGGTGACGCATTCGTTTCGAGCGACTCGAACGTCGGCTGCACTTCCTCGGGGAAGCGGCCTTCGTTCAGCACCAGGCCGCGACGCAGTTCGTTGATGATGTCGAGCTGGTCGATGCTCACCGGGCACTCGGTCACGCAGGCGCGGCAGCTGGTGCATGCCCAGAGCTCGTCCTCGGTGATGTAGTTGTCGAGCAGCACATTGCCGAGCGCCGCCTGGCCACCATCGATCGAGAGCATGACCGCAGCACTGCCCGGCACATCGAGCTCACCCACCATCAGCGGTGCCTTCTCCATGAGGCGACGGCGTGTGTCGACCATGATCTTCCGCGGGCTGAGCGGCTTGCCGGTGATGCTGGCCGGACAGGCGGCGGTACAGCGGCCGCACTCCGTGCAGCTGTAGCCGTCGATCAGATTCTTCCAGCTCAGATGATCGACGTCGCTCGCACCAAACTGCTCCACGTCGGCCTCGAGGTCCATCGCCTTCATCACGCCGACCTGACCCGGCCCGCTGGTGTTGCTGAACCAGACGTTGATCAAGGAACTGACCACGTGCAGGTGCTTCGAGTACGGCAGGAAATTCAGGAAGCCCAGCACCAGCAGCGCATGACTCCACCAGCTGATGGTGAACGCGGTGTGCGTGCCACCCGCGTTGACGAGTGTGCTGCCGAGCGCCGTCGAGACCGGGCGGAACCAACCGTACTGACCGGCGTGGACGGCCGGGTTCGAGGCGTACTCGAACGCTCCGGTGGTGTAGATGGTCAGCATCAGAGTGCCGATCACGCCAAGGATGATGATCGCCTCGGTGTTGTGAATCTCCTTGCCCTGCAGGCGCTTCGGCGGTGACACGATGCGGCGCCAGAGCAGCCAGCTCACGGCAACCAGCACCACCAGCGCAAACAATTCCTGGCTGAGCATGAAGAGCTGCCAGATCGGACGCGGCAGGATGCGCTCATAGCTGAACCCGGGCCACACGCCATGCAACAGGATCTCGGCGGTTCCGGCCGTGATGACGAGGAAACCCCAGAATACCGACGCATGCGACAGGCCGGCGCCCCACTCCCGCAGGATCTTCGTCTGCGCGAATCCAATCGTGATCAGGTTCCAGGTTCGCTTGCCCGGATGGTCGAGACGGTTGTCGTACTTCCCGACCTTCAGGTAGCTCACCAGTCGCTGGACGTTGTAGCTGAAGAAGCCCAGCGCAGCGAGCAGGACGAAGAGGAACGCGATGTTCTGTCCGGACATGAAGGTGCCGAGGATGGTGAGACGCGACGTGCAGAGTTACCAGTGCCGCGCGACGCCGAACGCGTCGAGCGCGGCGTCGTTCGACACTACTGAAATACCGCGCTGAATGGCTTGCGCGGCCAGCATGCGATCAAACGGGTCGCGGTGAGCTCCCGCCAGTGCGCCAGCGAGGTCCGCGTCCTCGACCTCGACGGCCAACGGTGTGAGACCAAGGCGGCGAATGTGAGCGGGCAGCCCCCCCACGAGCCCTGCGGCCGCCTGAAGCTTGCCGAGCCGGTGCTTTGTGCGAATCTCCCAGACGCTGGCAGCGCTCACATAGGCCAAGGTCGCCTGTGCGACGAGTTCCTGCGCAGACTCCGGCATCTGTGCATCGCCGAGCGCGAACCAGAGGAAAGCGTGCGTGTCGAGCAACACCACGGTCGGCGGTACCGCCTGGGGATCACGTGGCTCGCTCACACCTCTCCCGACCGCGCCTCACCTTCCCACGACGAGAGCTCGTCGTCGGGAAGCGCGTCGAAGAATTCCGGGCCGACCTCACCCAGACCACGGAGCAGGCCGAACACCCGCCGCACGGGAGGCACGAGAGGAACGAGTCGCGCCACCGGCTCCCCGTCGCGGGCGATCACGATGTCCTCACCGGCCTCGGCCCGCTCGATCAGCTTCGAGAGCGTCGTCTTTGCCGCGTGCATCCCCACGACTGTCGACATGCGCTCCCTTGGATGATTAGCTACGGTTAGCCGCAACGTAGCAGCTACTCGTTCGGAAAGGCAAGTGAGTACTCGGCCTGACAGTGCGGCCGTGGCACGATGCTCGTCCGCGCCGACCGCCACACCGTCGCGGCTCTGCTACTGCTGCGCTTTTACCGCCTTCACAGCCGCCGTCAGCACCGGCATGATCTCGAATACGTCGCCAATGATGCCATAATCAGCCACCTTGAAGATCGGCGCATCCTTGTCCTTGTTGATCGCGACGATGGTCTTCGAGTTGCGCATGCCGGCGATGTGCTGGATCGCGCCGCTGATACCCACTGCCACGTACAGATCAGGGCTCACCTGCCGTCCCGTCTGACCGATCTGATCGCTGTGCGGACGCCAGCCATCGTCCGTGACGGCACGCGTGGCACCGACCGCCGCGTTGCCGAACGCCGTCGCCAGATCTTCACAGAGCGAAAAGTTTTCCGCCGCCTTGAGTCCGCGGCCACCGCTCACGATCACCGGTGCCTCGCCCAGATCGAGCTTCGCACCGCCGCCGAGTGATACGCCGGTCACCTTCACACGTCCAGCCGACGGGTCCATCGCGGGCGCCACGGCGTGCACCGTGCCAGCCTTGGACTCGCCACCGACGGTCACCGCACCGGGACGCACGCTGACCAGCGCCGGTGATGCCGTCAGCACCATCGTCGCGATCACCTTGTTCGTGTTCATCGGATGCCGCACGACGATGTCATTGCCCTCGGCCGACACCGACATCACATCGGCCGCCACGCCCACGCGCAGCTTCGCGCCCACACGTGGGGCGAGGTCCTGTCCCATCGCACTCGCACCGAACAGCGCCGCGCGATACCCACCTGAGGTGAGCTGCGCCACGACGGTCGCCGCCACCGCTTCGGCGTTGTAGGTCGCGAAACCGTCATGCTCCACCACCAGCACACTGTCGGCACCCACCGCGCCAAGCTTCGCTGCCACACTGCCGATGCCGGCAGCGCCGAACACCATCGCGTGCACTTCGCTGCCGAGATCATCGGCCAGCAGGCGCGCTGCGGTGACCACTTCGAGTGCCACCTTGCGCACGTCACCACCGCGCGTCTCCGCCACCACCAGAACGTTGTGTGCCATGCTCAGAGTACCTTCGCTTCGGTCTGGAGGAGTCGAATCAGTTCAGGAACGGCGGCCGAGCCTTCGCCCACGATGCGACCGGCGGAGCGCTCGGGTGGCAGCTCCATGGTGCGCACGCTGACAGAGATCTGACCGAGCTGCGCCGGCTTGCTCTCGAGTGGCTTCTTCTTCGCGGCCATGATGCCCTTGAGGCTCGGGTATCGAGCCTGCGTCACGAGGCCCTGGTCGATGGTGCAGACGGCGGGCAACGGAAACGACAGCGTCTCGACACCGCCCTCCACCTGTCGCTCGGCGGTGCCGGCAGTGCCGTTTACCTCGAGCTTCGACACGGCCGTCACGCACGGCAGGCCGAGCAGCTCGGCGACCATCGCACCGGTGACGCCCGCAGCGCTGTCGACGGCGATGCGACCGAAGAGAATCAGGTCATAGCCGCCGTCCTTCAGCTCGGCCGCAAGTGCTTCGGCGATCGAAAAGCCATCGAACGGAATCGTGTCGGCCTGCAGGTGCACGCCCTTGTCGGCGCCCATCGCGAGCGCCTTGCGGATGGTCTCCTGTGCGGCAGTGGGTCCCAGCGAGATGACGGTCAGTTCGCCGCCGCCATGCTTCTCGTTGAGCTGCAGCGCCGCCTCGACCGCCCACTCGTCGAAGTCGCTGATGTCGTACTTGATGCCGGCCTCGGACACCGAGGCGCCGTCGGCACCGATCTGAAACCGCGCGCCCATGTCGGCAACGCGCTTGATGCACACGGCGATCTTCACCGCAGGGACTCCCAATGGGTGTGGATGGAGCGAGGGGACAACATCCGAAGAAATTTAGCGGGGCACAGGTTCCGGCGCAGGACTTCGCGGTGAGATGCCGCCATAATTGTCGCATGCCCAATCGTCCGCTCGCCCTCATCACCGGTGCCTCCTCGGGCATCGGCAAGGTCTACACCCACGTCCTGGCACGCCGAGGCTACGACCTGATCCTGGTCGCCCGCGACGAGGCCCGCCTGGAAGGGTTGGCGCGGGAGCTGAATACCGTCGGGGCCAAGGCCACGCCCGTGGTGGCCGATCTGGCGACGGAGGCGGGCCTGCTGGCCACGGAACAGGCGATGGCGGAGGGCGGGCGGCTGGATCTGCTGGTGAACAATGCCGGTTTCGGGACCACGGGTCGCCTCGCGACCGCGACGCTCGACCGCCAGGAGCAGATGCTGCGGCTGCACGTGCTGGCCGTGAACCGACTCAGTCGCGCGGCGCTGCAACTGATGCGGCCCGCGCGCTCCGGTGCGATCGTGACCGTGTCCAGCGTGGCGAGCTACGTGAACAGCACAGGCAACGTGAATTACTGTGCCACCAAGGCGTACCAGCGGAGTTTCAGCGAAGGGCTGGCGCTGGAATGTGCGCCGGATGGCATCCAGGTGCAGGCGCTGTGTCCGGGGTTCACGCACACGGAATTCCACGAGCGGATGGCGGACGATCAGCTGAAGCGCGCGCCGGCGTGGCTCTGGTTGTCGGCGGAGCGAGTCGTGGAAGATTCGCTGCGGCAGTTGGAGCGCCGGGGGCCGGTGGTGTGCGTGCCGGGCTGGCAGTACAAGGTGGCGGCGTTCATGGCCACGCACCTGCCGACGTGGGTGAAGCGGCGGATGACGAGGAATGTGTACAAGCGGGATTGAAGGGGACTGGCGGCTGTTCCACCCGCTGGCTCGTCGTGTCGGTCTCCGTTTTCCTCGGGAATGAAGGCATCGTGGAGTGCCGCCCAGTTCATGGTGACTTGCGCTATCAGTTTGCCGACTCGCGCCCGATGCGGGAACAGTCGGCGAGTGCGGTACTACGCTGATCGACAGTCGTTGACGAAAACTTGCCGTCGTTCCGGTGACGGCGGAAACACCGCCTCGACCGCACGCCGAAAGGACGGCGGATCGATCGCCGGAAACCGAAACAGCTCCGGCTCCATGAGCGCAAACTGGCGACGCCAGCTCCACGTTGAGCTGCAGGCGTTCCTTCAGCAGCGGAATCGCGCGCAGCATCGCGTCCGACTCCGGCCGAAAGACGAGGTCCACATCGATCGTGGTCGCGCGCCAGCCCACCAGGACCGCGCTTGTGCCACCCACGAGGAAGACATCCACGTCCGCCGTCGCGTGTCGTGCGAGCGCAATCATGAACGCGCCGATGCGCTCGCGATCCGCTATTGCCCGCACGCTAACTCGCGCACGCTGCCGCATGTCGGAAACTCGCAACACGCCGGAGCAATGCATTGTACCGGCTGTGCGCCACCAGGCCATCACGCGCCGACAGCAGCGCGTACAGTCGCAGCTCGGCGTCAGGGATCGGTTGGCCCACCGCGAGCCCGACGTCGCGCAATCCCGGGGCAGCGATGGAGACCAGCAACGACTCTATCGTCACCAACCCCGCCGTGAGATCGGCGAGGCCCGCTTCGATCAGCTCTGCTCCAGGAAAATGGGCGACGTCCATGAGCGAACCTTACTGCCTGTAGAGCAGAGCGACCAGCGGAACGTATCGGGCCGCGAAACGCAGCGCTGCACGCCGCACCAACGTGGGGCACCGCCTCTCCGCCGCAATGGCACCGTACAAACGACACTGCAGCGCTCGCGCAGCGTCAGCGCTTCGCCGCCACACCCATTTCCGCCACCTCGCGATAGCCACCGACGATCACCGGCGCGGCCGTCACGAACGTCGCCGTCACCGTGCGCAGCAGGTCGATCACCTCATCCACGGCGCCATCGCGACAATACACCTCGACCACCATGTCGAAGCGATCCGTGCGCGCATCGCCGTCCTTGAGAAACAACGCGTTCGCGGCCACGCCAGGATGCTGCAGCGCTGCGCGCACGGCATCGCGGGCCTTCTCGCGCTGCCCCATCCGCGTCATCAAAAACGCCACGACCTTCGGCTCCTGCCGCGCTCCTGCCGTCATGTCCACGTTGGTCGACTCATTAAGTCGAAAACCACCCGCCTGCAGCACGCTGATCGGACCAAGACCGCCGCTGCCGCGCACCCCATGCGGGAAGGCCCGCTCGAAACGGCCCTCGTCCCACAAGTTGCGGGAGACATAATCGAACGCCGACTCCGCCGACCGCTCCACGTTCTCGTTCAGCACCACGCGCTCGATACCGCGCGAGAGAAAACTCGACGCAAACGGCTCCCACGCCTGCAGGAACTCATCCTGCGGCAGCGTCGTGGTGAAACAGACGAACTGCACCAGCGAGCTCATAACGCACTCCACACCATCAAATGAACGGCCGACACGGGTGTGCCGACTCTATCTCTTTCTCTCGACTTTTGCTCTCGGAGAAGCATCACCAACTCTTTTCACACGAAGGCAACGAAGCATCAGAGGTGGGGAGGGTACTGCGCACAATCCAACCCTCAGAATGCGTAAACGCCGTACAGAACGTCTTGGGGGGTGTTGCTCCGCCTGCTGTTCCCAAAAGCACTGCTCTCGCCTCGCACCGACCACCGCGAAAGTGCCAGACCCTCCCTCCCTTCGTTGCTTCGTCGCCTTCGCGTGAAAAGTGTTGACGATGCCCATACACAGCCGACCAGCGTAAGCTAGCAGACCCCGTGCCAGCTGGGATCACTTGAACGCCTGCAGCCCCGTGATCGCGTTGCCGATGATCAGCGAGTGCACGTCATGCGTCCCCTCGTACGTGTAGACGCTCTCGAGGTTGGCCATGTGCCGCATGCTGTGGTACTCGGCCAGAATGCCATTGCCGCCCAGCAGGCGACGCGCCTCGCGGGCGATGTCGGTGGCGACGTTGACGTTGTTGCGCTTGGCCACTGACACCTGATTTGAATTGAAGGTGCCGAGATCCTTCATGCGACCCAGGTGCAGCGAGAGCAGCTGGCCCTTGATGATCTCGGTGATCATGTCGGCCAGGCGCACCTGCTGGATCTGGAAGGCGCCGATCGGCTTGTCGAACATCATGCGCGTCTTCGAGTAGCTGAGCGCCTCCTCGTAGCACGCCATGGCCGCGCCGATGGCTCCCCAAGAAATACCGTAGCGCGCCTGCGTCAGGCAGCTGAGGGGACCGCGAAGACCCTGCACCTCGGGCAGCATCGCATCGGCCGAGACGTGCACGTCGACCAGCACCAGTTCACTGGTGTCACTGGCGCGCAGCGACAGCTTGCCCTTCTGGTCCTTGGCGGTGAAGCCCGGCGTGTTCGTGGGCACGATGAAACCGCGCACCGACTTGCCGGTGTCGTCGCCATCCACGGTCTTGGCCCAGATGATCGACACATGCGCCTGCGAGCCGTTCGTGATCCACATCTTGGCGCCGTTGATGATCCACGAGCCATCGGCCTGCTGCCGGGCGCGCGTGGTCATGGCGCCGGGATTGGAACCGGCATCGGGCTCGGTGAGGCCAAAGCAGCCGATCACTTCGCCGGTGGCCATGCGGGGCAGATACTCGCGCTTCTGCGCCTCGCTGCCGAACGCGAAGATCGGATACATGACCAGTGCGCCCTGCACGCTGGCAAAGCTGCGTATGCCGCTGTCGCCGCGCTCGAGCTCCTGCATGATCAGGCCGTACGCCACGCTGCTCAGCCCCGCGCACCCGTACTCCTCGGGGAGATTGGCGCCGAACATGCCCAATTCGGCCATCTCCGGGATCAGCTCCTTCGGGAACCGTCCCTGCACATAGCAATCGCCGATGATCGGAATGATGCGCTCATCCACGAAGCGGCGGACCGAGTCGCGGATCGCGCGCTCCTCTTCGGTCAGCGCCGCGTCGATGTTGAACAGATCATCGGCGCGCGGCGTCAGGTGGCCTGACGGCAGCAGCGAGATCTCGGAATCGATATGAATGGCCATGGTACGGTCTCCCGCAGGGAGGGTCGGCTGAGGGCGTCCGGAACGGCGCCGCCAGAGTCATGAAGGGTAACCATCCCGCCCACCCGGGCGCAGCGGCTCTGTGTTCCCAGACGACCAACCGCCGGCCCTGTCCCGTCGTGCCCGGTCAGGCAGTTGAAACTATGCCCGCGGCCATTGGCGTCCCGCCGTTCCCAGTGGCCAGTGGTGATCGCGACCGGTCCGGCAGCTGATCACAGCACAGGGGCCAGCGACTCGAGATCCGCACCAGTCACGCCGATGACACGCCCCGAGGCGATCTCCCGGCTGACCCCCGCCGAGAAAGTCCCGGATGCCGAAAAGAGGGCGTGGTGCACGCGCCCTCCAGACTCGTCAACGGAGAGCTCGCGCAGCACCAATGGCGTTCGGGCGCGAAGGCGCGCGAGATCGTCATCGCCGACGGCTCCCCACTTGCACTCTCCCAGCAGGACGTCGCCTGGCCCGAGGGCCACGACATCCACCTCGTTCGTCGATGCGGCATCCCACCAGGATCCCACCCGTGCCGCGCGGAATGGCAACCGAGTGGTGCGCCGCGTCCATGAACGGCAGATCTCCTCGAACGGGCGACCCATGTAGTCAGCCAGACGCGGTTCGACCTGTGAGCGCCAGAGGGTCTCCGGATCACCAAGGCTCAGCGCACCCGACGCGAGAAGCGGTGCGACGAACCGGTGCCAGAACGCAACGTACGAATCCGTGATCTGATAGAGGGCGCGCTTGGACTGCAGCGGGCGTTTTTCCGTGACGGGCACGATGCGCGCAATCACCTGCATCTCTTCGAGCCATCGCACGGGCCTCGACAGTGACCCGCCCGGTACGCCGAGGCGACTCGCGAGACGGCTCCAGGTGTGCTCGCCGTTGGCGATCGCCTGAATGATTGAATAGTGGATGTCCGCATCGCCCAGAAATCCGTCCAGCATGTGCTGCGCCTGGTCGGCGAGGCGCCCGGAGTTGGACAGCATCTGCCGTGCGATGTTTGTTCCGAGGCTGATGTCGGGATCCAGCAGCGCAAGCTGACCGGGCAGGCCGCCGAACGCACCGAAGGCCAGCATTCGGTCACGGCTGGTGTAGCCCGGCACGAACTGCTTCACGTCCTCGTATTGCAGCGGCGGGAACAGCAGCCGTCCGGTACGACGCCCATACAGTGGCTGGTCCGCCGCCTCGAGCCGCCGCATCGCCGCGATGTGTGACCCGTTGAGGACGAGCTTCAGGCGCGTCCCTTGAATGGCGTGATCCCAAAACTGCTGCACGACCGAAGTAAGGGCTGGCTCGGCATCGCACAGATACGGAAACTCGTCGAGCACGAGGAGCAGCGGTTCCGTCTGCGCTCGTTCGGCGAGATATGCGAGCAGCGATTCCCAGTCTGGAAACGGCACACCTCGGCGCAAGGCCGCGTCGCCGAGCCGTTCGCCGATGATGCGTGAAAGGTGCGCGAGCTGTTCGCGCGCCGTCCGCCTCGTGGCCTGGTAGTACACGCCGTCGACGACGCGAGCGAATCGCGACAGCACCCAGCTCTTGCCGGCGCGCCGGCGGCCGATCCCGAAAAGCAGCGCGGGCGCAGCACGCTGCCACTCATCGACGAGGATGCGCCACGCGTCGTCGCGGTCGACGATGTCGTCCGGTTTCGCGATGCCCGGCGTGTTCTCTGGTGGCATCATGGGCGTCGTGTGAGTGGCGCGTTTACGCGATGTCGGCCACTAAGGCAGCGAGACGCGGAGAATCAGCGGCCGGCTGTCAAAATTACACAGCTGGTTGTACAGCTGCAAGTTGTAGAACTACAACTTGCAGCCGTACAACCTTAAAAAGCCCCGCCTCACTCAGCGTCCCCCCGACCCCAATGCCGAGCCCGCTCGGCCGCCGGCCGCGAGAAAGTCCACCGCCAGCGCCGCCATCACCTTCACCCCGTTCGGCAACGCGGCTTCGTCGGCGAAGAAGTACGGCGAATGATTCGCGGCCACCTTGGCCGGATCATGGTCGGCCGACGTCACGCCCAGCATCACGAACATCCCCGGCACTTTCTCCTGGAAATACGAAAAGTCCTCGGCACCGGTCACCAGCGGCCGGAGCCCCGCGCCAGCACTGCCGGCGGCCCAGCGCAGCGTGGGCAGCATCTGATTGGTGAGCGCCGAGTCGTTGACCGTCACCGGATAGCCGCTGTCGACCGCGAACCCCGCCGTCGCGCCACCGGACAGCGCGATCTCCTCGGCGGTCCGCTTCATGTTGGCGAAGATCGTCCGACGCTGCACGGCATTGAAGGTCCGGATGGTCCCGATCATCACCACGCTGTCAGGGATGATGTTGCTGCGGATGCCACCGTTGATGGCGCCGACGGTGATGATCGCCGGTATCGCCGTGATGTCGATCTGGCGGCTGATGATCGTCTGCAGACCCATCACGATCTGCGAGCCGATGACGATCGGGTCGACACCCGCCCACGGCGCGGCGCCATGCGTCTGCCGCCCACGCACCGTGAGCGTGAACGAATTCGATGCGGCCATCAGTGGCCCGACGCGATAGCCCACCGAGCCGAGCGGCCCCGGAAACACATGCATTCCGAAGATGGCATCGACCTTCGGCGATTCCAGCACGCCCTCGCGGATCATCGGCGCTGCCCCGCCCTCTCCGTTCGGCGCCCCTTCCTCGGCCGGCTGAAAGATGAACTTCACCGTGCCAGGCAGCGACGCCCTCATCCCTGCCAGCACCTCGGCGGCCCCCATCAGCACCGCCACGTGGTTGTCGTGACCGCAGGCATGCATCACGCCCACCGACTGCCCCCGATAGGTGCCGCGCACCTTCGACTTGAACGGCAGATCGACCAGTTCTTCCACGGGCAGTGCATCCATGTCGGCACGCAACGCCACCACCGGCCCCGGCTTGCCACCACGGAGCACACCGACCACACCATGGCCACCCACGCCGGTCTTCACCTCGATGCCCAGCGCCCTGAGGTGCGCCGCGACGAGGGCCGCCGTGCGTACCTCGTCACCCGACAGTTCCGGGTGTTCGTGGATGTCCCGACGCCAGGCCACGACCTTGGGCATCACCATCGTGGTCCGCCGCGCGATCTCATCATGCATCGCCGTGGTGTTCACCGCACGCTGCGCACCGGCCACCGGTACCAGCGCTCCGGCCATCGCCGCACAGGCCAGAAAAGTCAGAGTCGCGATCCGCATGCGCACGTGGGCTCAGGGTGACGTCAGAGTTTCTTCCTGAGAATCATGCCGATGCGTCCTGGTAACGGCAACTCACCGCATGAGGTAGCGAGTGGCCGCAGGAGCGATGCCGACGGCGCGACACTTGGCGCGGAAGCCGGCACCGTGATCCACCGGCCGCCCCGTCTCGTCCTGCCACTGATGCACCATCTCGTGCAGCAGCGTGTGGATCGCTTCGGGCCAACCATCGCGGCGGATGTGGCGGTGCGATATCACGATCTCGCCATGACCGCCATTGTGCGACCGCAGCGAGTAGTGGCCG